>JAFXHA010000078.1 GCA_017536635.1 Clostridia bacterium | reverse complement strand
CAGTCAGCTAACGCTGACAGCTCCCTCAAGAGGGAGCCTAATTTACCTTCGCGCTCCATGCGGGAGGGGAAACCCCTCCCCTACCGAGATATGTATGAGATTACGGAAATCTAACGTAGGGGCGTTCTGTGAACGCCCGCGGGCGAACGACACCGCAACTTCGTTGCTTGCTAAGATTGCAAGCAATCTTGAGTTCGCCCCTACGATAAAAACACGCGTTATCCATAATACAATCAAAACCCGTTGGAACACAAACAAAAAGCGGCGCGAATTCGCGCCGCTTTAAATTCAATTTAAATCAGATTCAAATTAGATTCCACCCTGAGAAGAACCGGTGAGAGGCTGTCCATCAACGATAAGGTGAGGCTTGGTAACGGAAGTAATTGCAAGATAATAAATCTCGTTATTATAAGAAACCTTATACCATGTACCCGTTTCGTTCACGCCTATTTTAAGAAGCTCGCCGTTAGAGGTCTCAGCATAAGTGAGGTCTTTGCGAACCTGATCAAGATAATCATCTGCAATAATAGGATACTGACGGATATATACCTTATTGATATTATCAGCATCGCCCTTGATCTGAACAGTCTTGTAGTCTGCCTCGTTAAAGTCGGTGAAGATGGTGTCGTCCTTGTTTGCGGTTACGAAATCCTGAAGAACGTATCCCTCGTCTGCACCGTACTTAACCTTGTACCAGGTCTCGTTCTTTGCAACAACAGTAAGCTGTGCGGAAGCCTCTACGGTAGTAACCTCAGCCGCCTTCATCATAGCGGAAGCACGGATCTTAGTGGTGGTATATGTATATACAGAGAACTGAGTTGCAACGTCTACAAAGATTCCCGAAGAAGTCTGGTTGTTGCCACCCTGGTTGCCCGCATCACTCGTATCGGTAGAATCGGAGCCTGCATCGGTCGTGTCGGAAGAGCCTACACCGTTGGGAATTACGAGGCCGTTGTCTTCTTCTGTGTTTGCGCCCTCGTCAGCGTTCCCGCCGGTGGTTCCCTTTTTGTTGTTGCAGGAAACGAGAGCTACGGTAGCGATCATAAGTATTGCGAGTAAAAGAGCGAGTAATTTTTTCATTTTTGTTCTCCTTATTTTTTAATTTCTTCTTATGGCAAAATCGATAAGAACCGATTTTTATGTTTCACAGAATTATTATATCATACTAATATATTTAATGTCAAGCATAAAAATGAAGATTTTGAACTTATTTTTTTATTTTTCATTTACCATTATATTCCTTTTTCGACAAAATTATCGGGGTATATACGAAAGTGGAGCGCTTTCCCTTTTTTTAACTGTTTTTTGAATAAATTTTCACTCTCAAAGCACAAATTTGCAAAAGTTCGGCATATAAAAAATTTTTTTGAAAACAATATAAATAAATATAAAAAAGGCGGTGCATCAATGCAAAGAAAAATAATAAGACTCAGAGACGCATCTATCATCAGCGCGGCGTCGGTAGTGGGCAAAAACGAAGCCGAGGGGCCGCTCGGAGATTGCTTCGATATTCACGATGCGAGCGACAAATTCGGAATGAAGACCTGGGAAAAGGCGGAGAGCGAGATGCAGCGAATCGCGCTTACCACGGCACTGGCAAAGGCATCGGTCGGGGAGCGCGAGATAAACGCGGTGTTCGCGGGCGATCTGCTCAATCAATGTGTCGGCTCGGCATACGGGCTGCTGGATTTTGATATACCCTATTTCGGTCTCTACGGCGCCTGCTCTACGGCAGCCGAGGGACTGACGCTCGCCTCTATGCTCGTGGATGCAGGCATCTTTGACGTATGCGCCGCGGTTACCTCGTCGCACTACTGCTCTGCCGAGCGGCAGTACCGAACTCCGCTCGAATACGGCTCGCAGCGAAGCCCTCTCGCGCAATGGACGGTTACGGGCGCGGGCGCGTTTCTCGTCGGCAGGCACGGAAAGGTAAAGATACGCGAGGTGTTGCCGGGAATAGTTATCGACAAGGGCATCACGGATGCCTCGAATATGGGCGCGGCTATGGCACCTGCCGCCGCTGATACAATCGAAAAATATTTCGCGCTATCGGGCGCTGACGTCAAGGATTTCGACGCGATAGTTACGGGAGATCTCGGTGCAGAGGGTGGCAGAATTCTCTGCGAGCTGCTCTTTGCCGCAGGCATCAACGTTTTCGACCGATATCTTGACTGCGGAAATCTAATATATGACTGTGAGAGGCAGGACAAGCATTCGGGCGGATCGGGCTGCGGCTGCTCGGCGGTCGTGCTCGCCTCTCATTTCTGTCCGAGGATCGAGCGCGGAGAGATAAAAAATATGCTTATCGTCGGCACGGGCGCGCTTATGAGCCCGTCGAGCGTTCAGCAGGGGCTTGCCATTCCCGGAGTGGCGCATCTGCTGCGTCTTTGCGCCGAGGATACGGAGGACTGAGATGGATTTTATTCTGGAATATATCAAAGCGTTTGCCGTCGGCGGCGCACTCTGCGTGATAGCGCAGATATTGCTTGACAAGACCGCGCTCACGCCGGCAAGAATACTTGTGGGATACGCAGTTGCAGGAGTGATTCTCGGCGCAGTCGGACTTTACGGACCGCTTGTCGATTTCGCAGGAGCGGGGGCAACGACACCGCTTACCGGCTTTGGAAATCTTATCGCGACGGGCATTAAGGAAGCGGTTGAGGAAAAAGGGCTTCTCGGAGCGCTTACAGGCGGACTTTCCGCCGCGTCGGCAGGGATCGCCGCCGTCCTTTGCTTTTCCTTTATCGCCGCCCTCGTCTCACGCGGCAGACCGAAATAAACAGCACTCTAAAATAGCCTCTCTGTTGGAGAAGGCTATTTTATTTATCCTTCAAGATTTTAAAAATTCCCAAACGACTTTTACAAAAGCAAAAATAATAATCCACCCGCATAGCGGGTGGTATTTCAGTTTCGGGCATAGCCCTAATACTACAGGCTACGCACAAGTGCGTCTTTTATTGGCCTGTCAGCTATGCATTTGTTACGAAACCCCGCTCAAGCGGTACTAAAACCAAGCCTCCCTTGTGTAAAGGGAGGTGGCACGGCTTGCCGTGACGGAGGGATTGCAAAAAGCGATAATCTACACAAAACAATCCCTCAGTCAGCTTCGCTGACAGCTCCCTTTACACAAGGGAGCCTTTGACACAAGATCATTCTATTCTAAATTTTTATTTGCTTTCTGCTCATCGGCAAAGCCTTTATGGAACCCCGCCACTATGGCGGGGTTTTCGTCTTACAAAAATACGGCATACCTCTTTCGAGACATGCCGTATTCTTGAAAACTGTCCTTTAGAGTGCGACCCTAATTCTTCAAGTTTTCTATTTTCTTTATTATTTTCCGCTCTTTTTGCGGGTGGTGAGCTTATTGAGGAGCAATATAACTCCGATAATAACACCGATTACTATGAAAATTCCGAGCATTCCCTTGCCCATATAAGGCAGAGCCTCGAAAAATCTGTCAACACTGAAATTATCTAACATAGCGTTACCTCCTTATGAGAAGAAGCTGAGGATAAGACCGCCCGCGATAACCGACGCGATCTGTCCCGAAACGTTTACGCCGATGGAGTGCATCAGCAGGTGGTTCTGATTGTCTGCCTCAAGTCCGAGCTTATGAACGACACGTCCGGACATCGGGAATGCGGAGATACCTGCCGCACCGATCATCGGGTTGAGCTTTTCCTTCATAAACAGGTTGAGGAACTTTGCGAAAAGTACGCCGCCTGCGGTGTCGATGATGAATGCAACGAGACCGAGTCCGAGGATAAGAAGCGTATCGAGCTGCAGGAACTTATCTGCCTGCATCTGAGATGCGATAGTAATTCCAAGGAAGATAGTAACGAGGTTTGCGAGCACCTTTTGTGCAGTCTCGGAAAGCGAATCGAGAACACCGCACTCACGAATAAGGTTACCGAACATAAGGAATCCTACGAGAGCGACCGACGAGGGTGCTACAAGTCCCGCGATGAGAGTAATGATTATCGGGAAAAGTATTCTCGTGGTCTTGGAAATGCTCTTTCCCTTATAGGGCATACGGATAAGTCTTTCCTTCTTGGTGGTAAGAGCCTTGATAACGGGGGGCTGAATGATCGGCACGAGCGCCATATACGAGTACGCCGCCACCATTATTGCGGGCAGGTACTTCGAGCCGAGCTTGAGCGCAACGACGATAGCCGTAGGGCCGTCAGCCGCACCGATGATACCGATAGCCGCAGCATCGTTGATATCAAAGAAGAAAGCAGCCGCGCAGAAGGTAAAGAAGATTCCGAACTGTGCCGCCGCACCGAATATCATAAGCTTCGGGTTGGAAAGCACGGGGCCGAAGTCGATCATAGCTCCTATACCGATAAACAGTATCAGCGGGAAGAGCTCGTTTGCGATACCCGCGTTAAAGAGCGTAGTAAGCGGGCCCATTTCGGTAACTCCCTCAACGGTTTGCGCAATGGCACCGGACAGCGGGATATTTACCATAATAGTACCGAATCCGAGCGGAAGCAGGAGCGTAGGCTCCATATCCTTTTTGATTGCGAGGAATATCAGCAATCCACCGATTATCCACATAACGACGTACTTCCATCCGCCGCTTTCAAACAATCGCAAAAAATTCTCATACAGAATTTCCATAGATTTCTCCTTTGTGTCTTGTTTTTATTTCCTTAAATTTAAGCCATGATAAATTGGAGTGAGCAGAACGCAACGTAAACGCACAGAAGAAGTATTCCCTGCACGCGTGAAAGCTTTCCGCGAATAAGTGCGGGCAACGTCATCAGCGCCATAACGCCGAGCATTACGGGGATATCCATAACGAGCGACGACGGCATACCCGCTATCGTTGATTCCGCGGGCACACCGAAGGGTGCGATAACGGTTGACACACCGCAAACAAGCACCAGATTGAATACGTTTGCGCCTATAACGTTTCCGAGTGAGAGCGCACCGTGTCCCTTTACAAGAGAGGTTATCGCGGTAACAAGCTCGGGAAGCGACGTACCGAGTGCCACGAAGGTAAGCGCAATTACCGTGTCGGGAACACCGAGCTCAGTAGCTATATAGGTTCCGCTGTCAACGAGCAGATTTGCTCCGCCCGCGATGACTCCCGCTCCAACAACGAGAAAGAACACGTCGCGAAGCATAGAAGACTGCGGCTTCTTTGCCATTCTGTTAATGATAGCATTGAGGGCGTAGACCGCAAATACAGCCATCATAGCGATACCGATATATCCTATGACCGAGCCCTTATATATCATCAATCCGCCACCGATAGCGACCACAAGCGCTTCGATAATAAGTCCCTTATACGAGAAGGGCTCTATTTCCGCCGCTTCCGCCTCTTTAGCGACAATATCGGGAGCCTCGGGCACGTCAAAGCAGTCGATCTTATCCGACGGCTGCTTCTTCATCGAAATAACGTTGGCCACCATATACACCACAAATCCGACGAGAAGAATGATTCCTACCGTGCGTGAGAAGGTCTGCGTCGTATAAGCGATCACAGAATAGAATATAGCCGCCGCAAAGAAGAATGATACAGGAAGAACGAGCGCCTTACGGTCAACCCTTGAGGGCTTCACCGCAATAGTTACAGCCGCAATAAGCGCCGTATTACAGATTATCGAGCCGATGGCGTTTCCGTACGCCATACCACCCGAGCCCGCCATAGCTCCCTGCGCCGAGACCATGACCTCGGGCAAGGTAGTGCCTATCGACACAACGGTTGCTCCGATAAGCAGCTCGGGCAAATGGAATCTTCTCGCAATTCCCGACGCGCTGTCAACGAACCAATCTCCGCCCTTGATGAGCATTACGAGTCCGACTGCAAAAAGCAAAATATTAAGCCAAAGCATTTATTTCTCCTTGTTCTGCGGAGAAAGATCCGCAAAATTGATATTATATTTTGTAATTAAGGAGTCAAATATTCAAGGATGTCAGTTAAAATAACCCTCTCTGTAAAGGAGCTCTGCGATAAGCACAGCTCCGCCTGCCGCGCCGCGAAGCGTGTTGTGAGAAAGTCCTACGAACTTATAATCGTAGATCTTATCCTCGCGGAGTCTGCCCACGGTAACACCCATTCCGCCGTAAATATCGCGGTCGAGCTTTGCCTGAGGACGATTGTCCTCTTCAAAGTAGGTGATGAACTGCTCGGGAGCGTGAGGAAGTCCAAGCTCCTGAGGCTTACCCTTGAATTCTGCCCAAGCCTTGAGGATCTCCTCCTTAGTGGGCTTATTTTCAAATTTTACGAATACTGCCGCGGTATGTCCGTCGCTGACGGGAACGCGAATGCACTGAGTAGTAATAACGGGAGCGTCAGCCTTGACGATCTCGCCGTTTTCTACCTTACCCCAAACGCGAAGGGGCTCCTGCTCGCTCTTTTCCTCCTCGCCGCCGATAAAGGGAATGATATTGTCTATCATCTCAGGCCATTCCTTGAAGGTCTTGCCTGCGCCGGAGATCGCCTGATAAGTAGTTGCGACTATCTCGGTGGGCTTGAACTTGAGCAAAGGAGTAAGTGCGGGAACGTAAGACTGGATTGAGCAGTTAGGCTTAACTGCGATAAATCCTCTCTTGGTGCCGAGTCTCTTTCTCTGAGCCGCAATTACCTCAAGGTGAGCATCGTTGATCTCCGGGATAACCATAGGAACGTCAGGAGTCCAACGGTTTGCCGAGTTGTTGGAAACAACGGGGATCTCTGCCTTGGCGTAAGCCTCCTCAAGAGCCTTTACCTCGTCCTTCTTCATATCAACAGCGCAGAATACGAAGCTGCAAAGCTTTCCAACCTTCTCTATCTCCTCACTGCTGATAATGGTCATCTTCTTATATTTTTCGGGAATGGGAGAGGTCATTTTCCAACGTCCCTCAACTGCTTCCTCATAAGTTTTTCCTGCATTTCTGGGAGAAGCGATAACAGCAGCTACCTCAAAATAGGGGTGCTCATCAAGCAGCATAAGAAAACGCTGACCCACCATACCCGTAGCGCCGATAACGCCAACCTTCATTTTTTCCATAGTAAAAATCCTTTCTGGTACAATAAAAAATCAAATTACTATAATGATATCACAACAAAGCGAAAAAATCAATATTTTTAGCGTAATTTTTTCTCGCATTTTCGACTAAAAATCAATCTTTTTCGAGCATCATTTTGTAAAGCTCGTTGCGAGAGATGCCGAGCTGCTTCGCCGCTGCCTTTATCGCTTCGTTGCGGCTCATTCCCTGCTCTTCATAATATGCGATAGCCTCGTCAGGCGTCATATCACGCTCTTTTTGCGTCTCTCCGCTATATCCGTCGAGCACAAGAACGTACTCACCCTTGGGCTCGGCGCTCTCGTAATAGGCTATCGCCTCACCCACGGTCGTGCGCAATATCTGCTCGTTGAGCTTGGTAAGCTCTCGGCAAAGCGAGATCCTGCGATCCGCTCCGAAATACGTACCGAGATCGGCAAGCGTTTTTCTGAGCTTATGCGGTGCCTCGTGGAAGATCACCGTACGTCTCTCGGTCGACAGCGACGAAAGTATCTCGCGTCTTTCCTTGTTTCCAACCGGCAAAAAGCCTTCAAAAACAAATTTTGCGGTAGGCAGGGCCGAAAGCGCGAGCGCTGTAATAAACGCGCACGCACCGGGCACGGCTGTAACGGGAATTCCCCTCTCGGCGCAAAGCACCACGAGATCCTCTCCGGGATCGGATATGGCGGGAGTACCCGCGTCGGTAACGAGCGCGCAGGATTCTCCGCTATCAAGTCGCTCGGCGATCCTTTCTCCCATCTCGGCTCTATTGTGCTGATGATAGGATACCATCGGCTTCGATATTCCGAAAGCTCGAAGCAGCTTTAAGGTATTTCTCGTATCCTCGGCGGCAATAAAATCCACCTCTCCCAGCACCTTCAGAGCTCTTTCGCTCATATCCGCGAGATTTCCTATCGGCGTTGAAACGAGATAGAGCATTCCGCCGACAACCTTATTTTTCTCTTCAGTCATTTTTTCTCCTTAACATTCAACTTTCCAACGCTTTTTGAATATACTGTAATAATTCAAACTCGGAAAGGTGAAATATGGCAATCAAAATTTATATCGATCAAGGACATAATCCTCAGAATCCCAACGCAGGTGCCGAAGGAAACGGCCTGCGCGAGCAGGATATAGTTTACCCGATAGGCATTGAGCTTGCCGAGCTTCTGCGAGCGAACGGCAACTTTGAGGTGCGCCTTTCGCGCCCGACTCCGACGACACAGGTGGGCACCTCGAACACAACGAGCCTACGGCTCCGCGTATCCGATGCGAATTCCTGGGGCGCCGATTATTTTATAAGCCTTCACACAAACGCGTCGTCAATAGCAAGCGCAAACGGAAGCGAGGCGTTCGCATTTTCGCGCCCATCGGTCGCATTCTCACTCGGCGAGAGCATTTTGCGTTCGCTCTCCGAGGTTACGGGGCTACGTAACCGAGGAATGCAGGTGCGCACAAATCTTTACGTTCTGAGAAAAACCGCTATGCCTGCCGTGCTCGTGGAGCTCGGATTTATAACCAATCCCTCAGACGCGGCGCTGATGAGTCAGAATCCCGCGCTTTTTGCCGAAGGTCTGTATCAGGGCATAGTAAATTACACTCTGTAATTATTCTCCCTTGGCGAGCTTTAACATTTGAGCTTCGTCTATTATTTTGACGCCGAGTGCCTGTGCCTTGGTAAGCTTTGAGCCTGCCGCCTCACCTGCTACGACGTAAGAGGTTTTCGAGGACACCGATCCGCTTACCTTGCCGCCCGCCGCCTTTATTATTTCCGCCGCCTCGTCGCGCGACATATTAGGAAGCGTACCCGTAAGCACGAATGTAAGTCCTGCAAGCGCGTCTCCTGTCTCTGCGGCAACTGCTTCGGTATTAAGTCCGTACTCCGAGAGCTTTCTGCAAAGCTCTCGGCAGGGCTCGTGCGAGAAGAAGTCAACGACACACTTTGCCGTTATCTCGCCGAAATCCTCTATTTCGCAAAGCTCCTCTGCGGTAGCGTTCATAATATTTTCAAGCGTTTTATATCGCTTTGCAAGCGCCGCAGCAGCGACCGCTCCTATATTTCTTATTCCAAGCGCAAAGACAAGCCTCTCAAGGCCGGCACTCTTTGAGCGCTCTATGGCTTCTATCAGGTTCTTTGCGGATTTTTCGCCCATTCGCTCGATTTTTTGGACATCCTCGGCGCGAAGCGTATAAAGATCGGCAACGTCCCCTATAAGACCGTTATCGAGCAGCGCGTCCACTATCTGTGGGCCGAGACCGTCTATATTCATCGCGTTCTTTGACGCGAAATGCTCTATGCTTCGAGAGAGCTGAGCCGGACAAGCACTGCTGACGCATCTTGCCGCTGCCTCGCCGTCCTCGTCGTATACTATCGGCTCACCGCAGGACGGGCAACGCTCGGGCATCATAAACGGAACGCAAGCGGCAGTCCTTTTTTCGCTTACCGAGCGAATGACCTCGGGAATTATATCTCCCGCCTTTCTGACGACGACCACGTCGCCTATCATTATATCTCTCTGCTTTATAAAATCAAGATTGTGAAGCGTTGCGCGGCTGACCGTGGTTCCCGCGAGGCGCACGGGAGCAAGCTGTGCGGTTGGCGTAAGAACACCCGTTCTGCCGACTGCTACCGTTATATCCTCAAGCACGGTCTCCTTTTCCTCGGGCGGAAATTTATATGCGACCGCCCATTTGGGAGTACTTGTGCCCTCGCCGATACGGCGGCGATCCGAAAGCTTGTCTATTTTTATAACGACTCCGTCGATGTCGTAAGCAAGAGAGTCGCGCTTCTCACCGATATAACGGATATGATCCGCCGCGCTCTCGTAAGAGTCTACCACGCCGACGTTCTCAAGCGTCTTGAATCCGAGCTCGGCAAGACGGGAGAGCGTTTCGGTATGGCTCTGCGGCTCTCTGCCGTCGGCATAAAGCTCGCCGCCCTGGAAATTGAATATGAATATATCAAGCTTTCTCTGCGCGGTGATACCAGAATCGAGCTGACGCAGCGAGCCCGCAGCGGCATTTCGGGGATTTGCCATAAGCGGCTTACCCTCTGCCTCGCGCTCGGCATTTATCTGCTCGAACACGGCTCTCGGCATATACACCTCTCCGCGAACGGTAAGGCTAAGCGGCTCGGGCAGAGACAGCGGTATCGAGCGCACGGTGCGCAGATTGAGCGTTACGTCCTCTCCGATACTTCCGTCGCCTCGCGTAGCACCCTTAACAAAAATTCCGTTTTCGTATATAAGCGACACCGAAAGTCCGTCTATCTTAGGCTCAACCGAATATTTAGGAGTATCGATAGTGTCGCTCATACGGGTGCAGAAATCCTCAAGCTCCTCGAAGGAAAAGACGTCGGCAAGCGAGTCCATACGGTAAGCATGCGCTACCTTTTCAAATTTATCGAGTGCCTTACCGCCCACTCTCTGCGTGGGAGAGGTCGCGTCGTAGAGCGAGGGGTTTTCTTCCTCAAGACGCTTGAGCTCGGCAAACATCATATCATATTCGTAATCCGATATCTCGGGGGCATCGTTCTCGTAATATTTTTTCGAATGATACGCAAGCTCGGCTCTCAGATATTCAACTCTTTTCTTTATTTCGGCAGAGACCATATTTCAACTTCCTCCATAGGAAACTATTTTTAAACATACATATATATTATAACAATTTTTAATTTATATGTCAACGAATTATTACTTTTTTTCGCGCGCCGTTCGCAAAAATTTCTCGGTCTCGCATCTGACCTCACCAGACATACAAACGAGCATCGAAAGGTTTATGACCGTCATCATTCCGATCGCGAGATCTGCCGCTTGCCAGACCGTATCCGTGCTCACCACCGATCCCACAAGCACGGATATGCTGTAAATTATCATAAAGATCCGACGAGCCGAGCTTTTCTCCGAAAAATATCTTACCCCGACAAAGCCGTAATGCGCCCAGCAAACGATCGTTGCAAAGCCAAAAAACAGAACGGCAAGGCACATGAATATCTCTGCCGCTCCGCCGAGAAAACGGGAGTATGCGGAAAAGGTCATCATTATGAAATTTCCGCCGTGCTCTGCGGCGCTCTCGTATCCGAGAAGCAAAACGAATGCGGTCATAGAACACAGAACTATCGTGTCTACGAACACCTCGAATATTCCCCATATTCCCTGCTTTGCCGCGGAATCGGTGTTTGATACCGCGTGCGCGGCGGGAGCCGTTCCGCAGCCCGCCTCGTTTGAAAGCAATCCTCGCATAGCGCCGTATCTCATAGCACCCGAGAGTAAAAATCCAAAAGCACCCGACGCGGCGGAGCGCGTCGAGAATGCCGAGCCGATTATATCCCGCATCACCGATGGAAGCGCCGATGCGTTTTTTATAATTATCGCCATTGAGAGCACAACGTAACCGAGCGACATTACGGGCACGAGCAGGTCAGTGAGCTTTACTATCCCACCCGTTCCGCGCGCGCTGACGGCAAGAGTGAGCACCGAAAGCACGATCCCGACCGCCATCGGCGAAATATCCCAGACGCCCTCAAATGCGCTCGATATGGCGTTTGCCTGTATCATACTCCCCATACTGACGGCGTTGATGATGCAAAGGTTCGCAAAGGCTCCCGCCAGCACGGCTCCAAAAGCATTTTTCTTTTTTGAGGCAAAAAAATCACGGATATAATACATCGCACCGCCGTAAAGCTCCCCGCTCTTGTCTCTTTTTCTATGAAGTATCGCCAGAACGATCTCTGCATATTTGAGTATCATAGCGCAAAGCGCGGACACCCACATCCAAAGCACCGCCCCCGCTCCGCCGAGGTAAATTGCCGAAGCGACGCCGACGATATTGCCTACACCGAGCGTTCCGGCAAGTGCCAGCATAACGGCGCGGAACGGCGAAACACCGTCCCCTCTGTTTTTCTCAAACAGCGAGCGTATAAGTACTATCGGATGCCGCAGATGGAACGCCCTCAGCTTTATACAGTAAAATATACCTACAAGCACAAGACCTATCGGCACGGCGATACCGAAGGCGTATTCGTTCAAAAGCTCAATTATTTGCATATTTCCCCTCTCTTTTTACCATTTTCGACAGCCGCTTGCCCTTTAGAACTCACGGGCTTAACACTTAAATGTTAACTAAATGTTAAATATTGAAAAAACTATTGATTTTTCAAAAAAATGGTGTAAAATATACTTATGTTTGGCACTCTAAAGCTTCGAGTGCTAACCGACATCATTTGTTATTTATTATATTTTTATTATAAGGAGGAACAAAAAATGACAATCAGACCATTGGCAGACAGAGTTGTCGTTAAGCTTGTTGAAGCAGAAGAAAAGACTAAGAGCGGTCTTATACTTACCGCCGCATCGCAGGAAAAGCCTCAGATAGCAGAGGTAATCGCGGTTGGTCCCGGCGGACTTGTTGACGGAAAAGAAGTAGTTATGACAGTCAAGGTTGGCGACAAGGTTATAACTTCCAAATATGCGGGCACGGAAGTCAAGGCGGACGGAGTTGAGTACAACATAGTTCGTCAGAGCGACATTCTCGCAATAGTTGAATAATTCAGGAGGAAACATTATTATGGCAAAGGAAATTCTTTATGGAATCGAAGCTCGCAACGCTCTTTGCAGAGGCGTTGACAAGCTCGCTGATACAGTAAAAATCACTCTCGGTCCCAAGGGCAGAAACGTAGTTCTCGACAAGAAATACGGATCTCCTCTCATCACCAACGACGGTGTTACCATCGCAAAGGAGATAGAGCTTGAAAACGAGGCTGAGAATATGGGCGCGCAGCTCGTTAAAGAGGTCGCTACGAAGACCAATGACGCGGCAGGAGACGGTACTACCACCGCTACCCTTCTCGCTCAGGCATTCGTAAGAGAAGGAATGAAGAACGTTACCGCAGGTGCTAATCCTATGGTGGTTCGCAAGGGCATCAAAAAGGCTGTTGATAAGGCAGTTGAGGCTCTCGTTGCGAACTCCAAGAAGGTAAACGGAAGCGACGATATCGCGCGTGTCGGAACTATTTCCGCAGGCGATGAGGTTATCGGTCAGCTCATAGCAGACGCTATGGAAAAGGTTACGTCCGACGGTGTTATCACGGTTGAGGAATCCAAATCCGCCGATACTTATTCCGAGGTGGTTGAGGGAATGCAGTTCGACCGCGGTTACCTCTCTCCCTACATGGCAACCGATATGGATAAGATGGAAGCGGTTCTTGACAATCCTCTCGTGCTTATCACCGACAAGAAGATCTCCAACATTCAGGAGGTTCTCCCCGTTCTTGAGCAGGTAGTTCAGGCAGGAAAGAAGCTCCTTATAATCGCTGAGGACGTTGAGGGTGAGGCTCTTACCACTCTCGTGCTCAACAAGCTTCGCGGAACCTTCGTATGCGTTGCTGTAAAGGCTCCCGGCTTTGGCGACAGAAGAAAAGAGATGCTCCGCGACATCGCAATACTCACCGGCGGTGAGGTAGTATCGTCCGAGATCGGTCTTGAGCTCAAGGATACCACGCTCGATCAGCTCGGTACCGCAAGACAGATCAAGATAAACAAGGAAAATACCATCATCGTTGGCGGTGCAGGATACGCAGAGGATATCAAGGCTCGTATCGCACAGATCAAGATCGCTATGGAAGAGACCACGTCTGACTTTGACCGCGAGAAGCTTCAGGAAAGACTCGCAAAGCTCGCGGGCGGCGTTGCAGTTATCAAGGTAGGCGCTGCTACCGAGGCTGAGATGAAGGAAAAGAAGCTTCGCATCGAGGATGCGCTCAACGCAACCCGCGCGGCTGTTGAGGAAGGCATAGTTGCCGGCGGCGGAACCGCATATCTCAACGTTATTCCCGAGGTTGCAAAGCTTATCGATACCGTTGATGGCGACGAAAAGACCGGTGTTCGCATCGTGCTCAAGGCACTTGAGGAGCCGATCAGACAGATCGCAGCTAACGCAGGCTTTGACGGCGGCGTGATCGTCAACGAGATAATGAAGAGCGGCAAGGTCGGTTACGGCTTTGACGCATACAACGAGGTATACTGCGACATGGTAAGCTCGGGTATCGTAGATCCTACGAAGGTTACCCGTTCTGCTCTCCAGAACGCAGCATCCATCGCATCCGTGATCCTCACCACCGAGTCGGTGATTGCCGACAAGAAGGATCCTGCTGCCGAGGCAGCAGCAAACGCTGCTATGGCAGGCGGCGGAATGGGCGGAATGTATTGATAAGTCCAAATAAATACAGATCCCCGACCGAACGGTCGGGGATTTTTTTATTTTATCTTGCTTTTTACCAAAATATATGATATTATAATATCATAACTAAAACTTTTCGGAGGTACACGATGCGCAAGTACATAAACGATAGCTTTCCGCACTTTCTTCACGGCGGAGACTACAACCCTGAGCAATGGATAGCTAACAAGGAAATATGGGACGAGGATATGCGTCTGCTCGGCGAGGCGAACTGCAACGAGCTGACCGTAGGAATCTTCTCTTGGGCAACCATTGAGCCTGAGGAAGGCAAATACGACTTCTCCTTCCTTGACGAAATTATAGAAAAAATACACAATGCGGGCGGCAAGATCGTTCTCGCAACGCCTACGGGATCGCGCCCGAGATGGATGGCTGAAAAATATCCCGAGGTGCTCCGCGTTGCTGAAAACGGTCAGAGAAACCTCTACGGAACACGCCACAACCACTGCTATACGTCTCCCGTATACCGCGAAAAAGCAGCGGCTATCAACCGCCGTCTCGCAGAGCGCTACGGCAAGCATCCCGCGGTAGTTGCGTGGCACATTTCCAACGAGTACAGCGGCAGATGCTACTGCCCTCTGTGCGAGGAAAAATTCCGCGAATATCTGCGCAAGAAATTCGACAACGATATAAACAAGCTTAACCACGCGTATTGGTCTACCTTCTGGAGCCACAACTACACGAGCTTCGATCAGATAGAGTTCCCTTCCTCGCGAGGTGAAACGGTAATTCACGGACTCAACGTCGATTTCAGACGCTTCGTTTCGGAGATGACTATCGACTTTATGAGCGAGGAGATCAAGGCGCTTCGCGAGTTCTCCGATCTTCCCGCAACCACGAACCTGCTCCGTCCCGTATACGATCTTGACCACTGGAAGCTGGCAAAGGTTCTTGACGTTATTTCGTGGGACAGCTATCCCGAATGGCATTCTCCCAGACACGAGAACGAAGCTTACGAGCGCGGATTCTATCACGATCACTACCGCACACTCAAAAACCGTCCCTTTATGCTTATGGAATCGGCTCCCGGTCTTGTAAACTGGATGGAATTCAACAAGCTCAAGCGTCCGGGAATGGACAGACTTGCCGCTATTCAGGCGGTAGCGCACGGAAGCGATACGGTTCAGTATTTCCAGTGGAGAAAGGGACGCGGAAGCTCCGAGAAATTCCACGGCGCAGTAGTTGACCACGTCGGAACGAGCGACACGAGAGTATTCAAGGCTGTCAAGGCAACAGGAGAGACTCTCAAGCACATAGACGAGATATGCGGAACTATGCCCGAGGTAAAGGTCGCTCTTATTTACGATATTGAAAACCGTTGGGCGCTTGACGACAGCCAGGGCTTCTGCCGCAAGAACAAAAAATATTTTGAAACTGTAACGACCTACTACAAGGCATTCTGGAAGCGAGGCATCACGGTAGACATCGTAAACGCGCACGCTGATCTCTCGAAATACGATCTCGTAGTAGCTCCTATGCTCTATATGACCGACAAGGACACGGTAGAGTCCTTTACAAAGTACGTTGAAAACGGCGGCACGCTTTACGCAACCTATATGCTCGGAATGGTTGACGAAAACGACCTTTGCTATCTTGGCGGATTCCCCGCAAACGGTCTCAAGGACGTATTCGGCATCTGGAACGAGGAGATAGACACGCTCTATCCTCAGGACTCGGCGCTTGTAAAGTGCAATTGCGGCAAGGAATTCGTTGCTAAGGATTACTGTGAGATAGTTCACGCAAGAGGCGCTAAGGTGCTTGCAGAGTATGCTTCCGAGTTCTATGCAGGCTCGCCCGCTTTGACAGTTAATGAGTACGGCAAGGGCAAGGCATACTATCAGACCTTCCGCGACGGCGGAGATTTCTGGGATACCATTGCCGGCTCTATTCTCGCAGAGCTTGACATTCACGGTCCGATCAAGGCTGATCTTCCCGAGCTTGTTACCGCTCATCAGAGACAGGACGGCGACGACTTCTATCTGTTCGTTGAAAACTACTCCGGCAAGCCCGTCGAAAACCTCTCGCTTGAGGGCGAGTACATCGATATGGAGACGGGAGACAAGGCTACAAGCGTAAGCCTTGGCGAGTTCGACGTTAAGATATTCAAAAAGATATAAAGGCTCTTTCGGGCTGCGCCATAGGCGCAGCCCGAATTTTCATTTTAACCTTTCTTATACTTGACAACAGCAAATATTTAAAATATAATATATATATTAAATGCTTTGGAGGACGAATTGAAGATCCCTTTTTTAAATTCGGACAAAAAGAGAGAGCCGCTTTCGGCGCGACTTATGATGATAGTCTCTGTGGCGGTCTGGGGAACGGTCGGACTTTTTGTTAAAGCTATTCCGCTCTCGTCGGGTGAGATAGCACTTTGGCGAGCGGTGCTCGCTGTGCTGCTTTTGTCTGTGATAATGCTCGTTACAGGACGAAAAATTGAATTTGGCAAAATAAAAAAAGAAATATTTTTACTGCTCATATCGGGTATCGCGATAGGCATAAATTGGGTACTGCTTTTTGAGTCCTACAACTACACCACGGTCTCTATCGCGACGCTGAGCTACTATTTTGCGCCCGTAATAGTTATGATAGCCTGTCCCCTGCTCTTTCGGGAGCGCCTGACGGCAAAGCAGATAGTCTGCTTTATCGGCTCGACGGTAGGACTTGTGCTAATAACGGGGCTTGGAGATCCGTCGGCTGACGGTTCGCATATCAAAGGCATTTTGCTGGCGCTCGGCGCGGCTCTGCTCTATGCTTCGGATATTCTTATAAACAAGCACATCAAAAACGTTGACGAGATATCGCGAACCTTTTTGCAGTTTGTGGCATCTCTGACCGTTCTGATTCCTTACGTTCTGCTCGGCGGCGAGATAAACGTGCTTTCGCTCAATGCGAGTGGTTGGATATGTCTGCTCACGGTCGGCTTCATACACACCGGCGTGGTATACTGTATGTACTTTTCGTCGCTCGTGCGGCTTTCGGGGCAAAAGGCGGCGATCCTCAGCTATATTGATCCGCTCGTTGCGGTGCTGATATCGGTAATAATACTTAAAGAGCCATTGTCGCTCACTCAGGCGATAGGCGGCGCTATGATACTTGCATTTACTATGTTCAACGAAATAAAGCTAAAAAGAAAAGGAGACAAATTATGACGTTTGACGTAAACAGTCCGATCCTGTTCGTTCTGGTCGGAATCATTATCGCAGCTGTGCTGGCACAGTCGGTATTCTTCCTCGTAAAAGCCTGGAAGCGCGGCAAGGAGATAGGTATGGAGCCGAAAAAGCTCCGCCGTATTGCTACTACCGCGGCAGTGTTCACGATAGCCCCCGCGGTTGCTATCGTTATAAGCGTTATCGCGCTTGCAAAAGACCTCGGCGTTGCTCTGCCCTGGCTCAGACTCAGCGTTATCGGCTCGCTCTCTTACGAGACCATCGCCGCATCTAACGCGGCCAACGGTATGGGTCTCAAGCTCGGAGAGATATCTGCACTTACCGCATCTCAGTACGTAACCATAACTCTTGTTATGACGATAAGCATTCTCGTCGGAATCTGGCTCGTTCCCGTCGTTTGCAAAAAGCTTCAGAGCGGAATGATAAACCTCGAAAAGCGCGATAAAAAATGGGCAGACATCTTCTCTGCGTCAATGTTCATTGGAATGATCGCCGCCTTTGTAGGATACGTTTTCTGCGACGTTTCCACAATATTCGAAGGCTCGACGGCAGGACTTATCCCCGTCGCAGTCATGGCGGTCTCGGCGCTCGTGATGCTTATCTCGGGTGCGCTCGTTAAGATATTCAAGGCAAGATGGATATCCGACTACGCCCTTCCCGTCAGTCTTATCGCGGGAATGGCAAGCGCTATCCCGATAACGTCCTGGCTTGCGTGAGGAGGTGCAATATGAAAAATACTAATTATTCCGAAAAAATTCACACCTGGGGACGCGCCTGGAACCTATCTATGATGGTTCTGCTGATACTTTTCCCCATTGCCATTGCCATAATCTTCGGAGCCGCACCTGATCTGCAGGGCTTGCTCCTCGGACTTCTTTATACCGCGCCTATGTACTGGGCGGTCGGCTTTATCGAGGTGTTTACTTACATTCCTATGCTCGGCGCGGGCGGATCTTATCTCTCGTTCGTTACGGGTAACATTTCAAATCTCAAGCTTCCCTGCGCGCTCAATGCGCTTGAGCAGGCAGACGTCAAGGCGAATTCGGACGAGGGCGAGGTCGTATCGACCATCGCTATTGCCGTATCAAGTATAGTTACAACGGCAATAATCATTCTCGGAGTGCTTCTTATAACTCCCCTTACACCCATACTCGAGGCTCCCGTGCTCGCGCCCGCATTCGCGCAGATACTCCCCGCGCTCTTTGGCGGTCTTGGAGTAGTTTTCGTATCGCGCAATTGGAAGATAGCGATAGCGCCTGTCTCACTTATGCTCGTGCTCTTTATCTTCATTCCCGCGCTCAATGCCGGAACGGTAGGAATTATGGTTCCCGTAAGCGTAATATTCACGCTCATTATAAGCAGAATTATGTATAAGAGAGGTATGCTCTGATATGGTAGGCTGGATAATAGGTCTTGGACTCGCGGCGGCATTTCTGATATTCGTTGCGGTAATACTTATACGCGCGATACGCTTTAAGCCCAAGGAACAAAAAATACTTTCCCGAGAGGAGATAACGGTCGACGCAGATGCGGCGATAAAAGCCCTTCGCGAGCTTGTAAAATGCAAAACAGTATCATACTACGATCACTCGCTTGAGGACGATGCGGAGTTTGAAAAGCTGATCTCTCTTATCCCCTCTCTCTATCCCGAGGTAGTGCGCGTATGTCCTATGCAAAGGCTCGACGGCAGAGCACTTCTCTTCCGCTGGGAAGGTAAGGCTCACGACGCTCCGTCGGTAATGATGGCACACTACGACGTAGTTCCCGTTGACGAATCGGGCTGGGAAAAGCCCGCGTTTGAGGCGATAATCGAGGACGGTGTTCTCTGGGGACGCGGCACGCTTGACACAAAGGTTACCTTCAACGGAATCCTTAGCGCCGCAAACGAGCTGATCTCTCGCGGATTCGTTCCCGAGCAGGACGTATATCTTGCGTTCTCGGGCGGCGAGGAAGTAAACGGAGAGGGCGCCGTAAACATCGTAAACTACTTCAAGGACAACGGAATCACGCCTGCGCTCGTGCTTGACGAGGGCGGAGCTGTGGTAGAAGGCGTTTTCCCCGGTGTAAAGACCCCCTGCGGACTTATCGGTATTGCCGAAAAGGGTATGATGAATCTGACCTTTGAGGTACAGTCAAATGGCGGACACGCTTCCGCACCCGCACCGCACACGCCTGTCGGCGTGCTTTCCAAGGCGTGCTGTGCTATGGAGAGCAATCCGTTCAAGATGCACGTTACCACGCCTGCGGCGGCTATGTTCGATACCCTCGGCAGACATTCGACCTTCCTTTATCGCGTGATCTTCGCGAACTTTGGAATATTTAAGGGTGTGCTCGATCTGCTCGGCAAAAAGCAGGGTGGCGAGATGAACGCGCTGCTTCGCACCACGGTCGCGTTTACTCAGGCAAGCGGAAGCGCGGCACCGAACGTCATTCCCCCGTCGGCCACGATGACGGCGAATTTCCGTCTCAACCCCGAGGACAGCATCGACGACGCGCTGAAATACGTAGAAAAAACGGTAAACGATCCGAGCGTCAAGCTCTCGCTTGGAAGCTCAATGGAGCCGAGCCCCGTATCCGAGATCGGCTGTCCCGCGTGGGATAAGGTCGCATCAGCGGTTGCAGGCACCTGGGAAGGCTGTATCGTATCTCCCTACCTTATGGTACAGTGCTCGGACAGCCGTCATTACCGAGACATTTCAAATCACGTATATAAATTCTCGGCTATGGCGCTGACCAAGGAAGAACGTGGCTCGATCCACGGCCATAACGAAAAAATACGCCTTGAGGCAATACCCAAGGCAGTTGAATTCTTTATAAGAGTTATGAAGCAGTGTTAAACATAAAAATCCCGTTGCATTAGCCTCGGGTGCTAAAGGACAGTTTTACAAGAATACGGTATATTTCGTAAGAGATATGCCGTATTCTTGTTTTTGTGCCTTGTTTTAAGCGCTTTTAGCACTTTGGATTTCTTGCATCATTTCAAAGAGTTCCTTTTCGTCGGGAATGTTGATCAGACCTACCGCCGTAAAGTAAACGTCAAGGTGCACTCGTTTTCTTCCGTCGATCTTTTCACTTTTGTGTACCTCAATGCGCTGAATGAGCCTATTAACAATAGCGGGTGTCAGTTCTGTAATCTCGGTACATTGACGGATTGTTTCAAGGAATGCGCGGAGATCCACCTTATCCTGTTCCATCGTCTTTAAGGCTTGTTCGGCTTTGGCTGTTTCCTCAATCAACTGATTTTGCTCTGCTTCATAGTTACTCATCATCTTTGCAAAGCGAGCATCGGGAATCTTGCCAAGGACGTTATCCTCGTAAATGCGTTCAATCAGTTTATCAAGCTCTTTGATTCTTCGCCTGTTTCGTTCAATAGCAACCTTCATATTACGGGAATTGACCTCTTTCGTAATATTATGCTTCTTGGCATACATATAGAGGAAAACCGCTTCGTACTGCTGAACGAACAGAGCCACTCTTTTTACGAGTTCAAGAATGGTTTCTCGAAGTACCACCTCTCGGATATAATGGATGGAGCAAGTACCGAGGTTTTCTTTATAAGCGGAACACCGATGAAACTCTTGATTGGGCTTTATGCTTTTCGCCGCACAGAAGTAGAGCTTGGATTTACAATCGGCACAGTACAGCAAACCCGAAAATAGGCTCTGTCTACCTGTAGCCGTATTTCTTCTGCGATGCTCTCTCAACTCTTGAACGCGGTTAAAAGTGTCCACATCAATAATTGCTTCTTGTGTATTTGGGATGATCTGCCATTCGTCCTCGGGATTATAAACTGTCTTGTGTACCTTATAACTGACAAGCGATGTTTTGAAATTAACCGTACATCCCGTATATTGGCGGTTATTCAAAATATGCTCGATAGAGCTTGTTTTCCAAGCGTAATCTCCGCGCTCGGAGACGGTGTTAGATGTTTTTCTTCCCACAGAAAGCTGATACGATGTGGGGTTCATAAATCTTTCAGCCTCCAAACGACGGGCGATTTTGGTGGGTCCGAGTCCTTCAATGCAAAGCGCAAAGATACGTCTTACGGTATTTGCCGCAGGTTCATCCACAACCCATTGCTTCGGATCGTCCTCGGATTTCTTGTACCCGAAAGGTACGGCAGAAGCTACGCGCTCTCCTTTGTCAGCCTTGGACTTCCAAACGGCACGGATTTTCTTGCTCGTCTGTGCGGCATACCACTCGTTGAAGATGTTGTTGAACGGCATCATCTCCGTGCCGGTGTTCTTCAGAGTATCAACGTTCTCTTGAATTGCTATGAAGCGAACACCGAGTGTCGGGTATTTGATCTCCAAGTATTCACCAACGTCGAGGTAGTTACGACCAAAACGGCTGAGGTCTTTTACAATGACTACGCCGATCTCTCCGTTCTCGATCATTCTCTGCATACGCTGAAAATCCGGACGATCAAAGGTCGTTCCCGATATACCGTCATCTACAAAGAACATTGTGTTGTGGAATCCGTTTGCTCTTGCATATTGAGCAAGGATTTCTTTTTG
>JAFXHA010000077.1 GCA_017536635.1 Clostridia bacterium | reverse complement strand
TATTGAATTTTTGAGGTTTTTCCGTAAGTGGTCAAACATGTGGTCAAACCGCTTTTACAGAGGATTTTGCGAGAGAGCAGAGTGCCGAATAAGTCAGTGTTTTCAAGGGCTTTCGGCGTTTTTTGTTTTCTCGGAGAGTGTGGTCGGTGTCCTGCTCCCAAACCAGGCGCGCTACCAACTGCGCTACATCCCGATTTATTCAATTAAAAAATTTTACAGCAGTTGTCCGCTGCGCTTCCTGTTGCCGTTACCGCATCGCGCATCGCAAAAGATTTGCTCGCGTTCTGCGACGGCTGCCACTCCTTATTCCTCGCTCTATCACCCCACCGGGTGCGCTCGGAAACGTCCCCAACTGCGCTACATCACTATTTTTTCTTGTGCCTTGATATTATATCAAAAAAACATCTCGGTGTCAAGTCCTTGAAGAATCTTTTGAAATAAAATTTGCCGCGCGTTTTGCGCGGCAAATTTTCATTATTATTCGTCGATCGCTTCGAGCAAAAAGCTTACGGGGCGAAATCCGTCGTTGCAGGATATCATAGCCGATCTCTCGTTTTTCATCCAGCCGTCGTAAAAATTTCCACCGCCGCGCGCAAGCTCGGACACGAAGGGAAGCACCGAATCCCAAGCGCTGTCGCAAAATCCGTCGGGGCGCTTACCGTCAACCGACGTAAAGCTCTGACCAAGCGACATATCGCAGGAGTGCTCAATGGGATTTTCATATTTTTCGATAAGATCGTCGTATCTTGCGATCCTCATTACCGTTATTTTAACCTTTTTCATAGCGTTTTTCCTTATCTTTTTTTCCACGCGAAGGGCGAGAAAAGAATGATCATCGGCATTATCTCAAGACGTCCTATAAGCATAGTCAGCGATAAGATTATGGTGGATAGATCCGAATAGCCTAAAAAGTTACCCATAGGGCCTACGACGCCAAGTCCGGGACCTACGTTATTGATACAGGCGAGCGCCGCGGTGAAGTTTGTTTCAAAGCTGAAGCCGTCGACCGATATTATCAACACGGATGCAAGAAAGATAGCCATATAGATAGTAAAATATCTTGTTACTGAATGTACCGTATCGTCGGGGACGACGTCACCGTCAAGTCGAACTACGTTTACCGAGTTAGGTCTGAGCACGCGGCGTATCTCGCACTTGATGCTCTTGAAGAGTATTATTACTCTCGATACCTTCAGACCGCCCGCCGTCGATCCTGCGCAGGCACCGATAAACATAAGAATTATAATTATCGTGCGCGAGAGCGCTGGCCACAGATTAAAGTCGACTGTCGAGAATCCGGTAGTTGACATAATTGACATTACCTGGAAGAAGGCTGCGCGTATCGCATCGGACATATTATTAAAGGTAGATGCTATATTTATTGTTGTAGCAATAGTTGCAACAGCAGCTATAGCAAGATAGGTGCGAAGCTCTCCGCTTTTGAAAACGTCCTTGATCTTTCCTATGAGAATAAAGAAATACAGGTTAAAGTTTATGCCGAACAGCATCATAAATATAGCGATCACCCATTCGGCCGCAGGATTGTTATATCCTGCGATAGAGTTATTGAGCACCGCAAATCCGCCTGTGCCCGCCGTTGCAAATGAGGTTACCACTGCATCGTATATCGGCATCTTGCAAAGCAGGAGCGCAAATATCATAATAACCGTCAGCGCAACGTAGATGCTGTACAAAATAAGCGCCGTATGTCGCATTTTAGGTACGAGCTTTCCTTTTGTAGGGCCCGGAACCTCGGCGCGCATCAGATGCATTGTCTCTCCGTTTGCCGAGGGGAGAATAGCCAGCATAAACACAAGCACTCCCATACCACCTATCCAGTGAGTCAGGCTTCGCCAGAAAAGTATACCTCGTGGCAGACTTTCTATCTCGGAAAGAATCGTTGCACCTGTTGTCGTAAATCCCGAAACCGTTTCAAAGAAAGCATCGACATAGCGGGGAATAGCGCCGTCCAGCGTAAAGGGAAGTGCACCGAAGAGCGACATAAGTATCCAGCCCGCCGCAACGGTAATGAATCCCTCTCGGGCGAATATTCGCTTGTTTTTAGGCTTGAAGATGATATTCGGAAGCGATATTACAAGAAGAATGCCGATGGTGATCAGAAAGGGAGCGACGTTTTCTCCGTATCCGAGCGCTACGGCAGCAGGCAGAAGTAAAAGTGCAGCTTCTATAATCAAAATTACACCTAAAAGGTATCCGATCATTCTATAGTTCATTATTTCAAAATTTCCTTTATAGAGTGGATTTGACCCTTGACCGCAACTATAATTACGGTGTCTCCCTTGGTGATTATGCTATCACCGGAAGGAAGCATTACCTTGTCATCATGGAGTATGCATGCGATAAGGAAGCCCTTTTTCAGCTGAAGCTCTTTAAGCGGTATATCGGTAAGTCTGTCTATATCGTCTTTTATGCGGAATTCAAGAGCCTCGACCTTGTCTTCCATAAGTCTGTGCATAGATTCGATCTCAAAATCCTGAGCATTTGATATCGAGCGAACGTATCTTAAAATAAATGTAGCAGTCGAGGTCTTAGGGGATACGATGCTGTCAAGTCCGACGCCGGAGAACAGATCAACGTAGGAAAGCGCGTGTATCATAGTAATGACCTTTTTGTTGTTCTGACTCTTTGCGTACATAGACACGATCGCATTTTCCTCGTCAACGTTGGAGAGCGCAAGAAATGCGTCCTTGGTCTCAAGTCCTTCTTCTGCGAGGATCTCCTGCTTGGTTCCGTCATCGCATATGACCGTGCATTTGAACTGCTCTGCAAGCTCTCGGCAAAGCGCGGGATCTTCCTCAATGACAGTTGAGCGTATTCTCTTACCCTTAAGCAATGCCTGCAAATAGTAGGTAGTTCTCGAAGCTCCGAAAATAAGGATATCCTTTACGGGATGCTTGTACGCGCCGATAGCCTTGAAGAACTTGGTTATCTCGTCGTCCGGTGCCGTCAGACATACTACGTCGCCCGCCTCAAGCTTAAAGAATCCCGACGGAATGTGTGCCTCGTCATCACGGAGCACGGCGCATATAAGAAATTTTACGCTGAGCTTTGTGCGCAGGTCGTTAAGCGTTGCACCGCAAAGCGGGGAGTCATCTGAAACGGTGAATTGAGCGATCTCAACTCTGCCCTTAAAGAAGGTCTCTATTTTCGTTGCGGAGGGGACGCGGAGCATTCTGTATATTTCCTTTGCGGCTGCGAGCTCGGGATTGATGGTGAGCGAGAGATTCATCTCGTTTTTCATCAAGGTCATAAGCTCGTTGTATTCCGGATTTCTTACGCGCGCGATCGTGTATTTTGTTCCAAGCTTTTTTGCGGCGGTGCAACAAAGGATATTTATCTCGTCGCTCGACGTAACGGCAATAAGCAGATCGGTCTTGTCCGCACCTGCCTTGCGAAGCACGGAGATATCGGCGCCGCTTCCCGCTACGCCGAAAACGTCGTATTTGTTTGCCGTTTCGGTGAGCTGTGCTGCATTTGTATCTATGAGAGTGATGTTATGTCCTTCAAGCGCGAGCTGAGAGCATATCGAGACTCCGACGGTGCCTCCTCCTACGATCAGAATATTCATAAAAAACTCCTTTATATAAATAATAAAATAGTTTATTATATAATTATAGCACTTTGTTTTTGCGATTTCAAGTAAAAAGTACAAAAATATACAAAATATACAACTTGAATGATTTTGCCCGATAATGCAAATGCTAATGGCAGTATATGTATTTCGTGGGGGAATGAGCTTGAAGGGCAAAAATATAAGATCCTATATGATATTGAAGCGAGTGCTCGACATTATTTTCGGTATCACGTTATCGCTTTTTCTGGCAGCTCCTATGGCACTTATCTGGCTTGCCGTCGCGATGACGTCGAGGGGCGGCGGAATTTTTTCACAGGTAAGGATAGGCAAGGACGGAAAGGAATTTATCTGCTATAAATTTCGCACTATGCGAAAGGATACGCCCGTATGCTCGGCGAAGGAGATGGCAGAGCAGGGCGGAGCTGACCGATATCTTACGCCGATCGGAAGATTTTTGCGCCGGACGAGCCTTGACGAGCTTCCTCAGCTTTGGAACGTGGTAAAGGGAGATATGAGTCTTGTCGGGCCGCGTCCTCTTATTGCCGATGAGCGAGAGGTGCATCGTGCAAGAGAGAGGAGCGGAGTCTATTCGGTGCGCCCGGGTATCACGGGACTTGCGCAGGTAAAGGGAAGAAACAGTCTTAGCGACGAGCGCAAGGTAGAGCTTGATACACAGTATCTCAATGAGCTCGGATTTATTCAGGACGTAAGGATCCTCGGACTTACCGCGCTCGGTGTTATCTCTCGCAAGGATATAGACGTAAATTCTTGACAAATCGCCTGATTTGATCTATAATTATTTCGGGGGTGATGAGATTGCATAACGAAAGGATATTTATCGCGAAGAATCTGAAAAAATACGCAAGGCTGGGATTGCCGAAATCTAAGCTCGGCGAATATGAAAGGCTTGGCGTAATAAAAGGCTTTTCAAAGAACGAGAGTGAATTTTACGATCTCGTCGCCGTATCGGATATGCTTAAAATGATCTCGGCGCTTGGCAGAGAAGAGGAGCTTCGCGCGTTTGTCGCACTGTATATGAACGGCAGAGGAATGCGCCTCGTGCGGCATAAGAACGACGTTAGTAACAATGCGCTCCGCTTTGCGATGAAGACTCACCTCGACGTGAGAACCGTATATCGCCGCGCCGCATATATCGAAGCACTTTACTTAAAAATACGTGGAAATTATAAAAACGCAGGATCGTGATCCTGCGTTTTTATGTGCTTTAAGCAAATATAAACGTTATTATATACGTTGCCACGCCGAGCAGCATAAGCGCTGCAAGGATCAAGCAAAGTATGCGTGTGAGCTTTTTGGTTTTGTTGTTCATAGCCGTATCCTTTCGTTATATCGTGAGCTGCCGCGACGCTATGTCTTTGCCGGGAAGAGCTACGCCCTGTGCGGGTATCTTCAGCTTTTTGCATCCCTTTGTATCGGGATATTTTTCTTCAAAAGCGGCACGGCAATCGACCAGCCTCTGATCCTTCTTGAGTGTCATAATAGTAACGCCTGCCGACGTTCTCGTGTTCTTGACGGGGATAAGCGAGGTCTTTATGATGATCGCGCGCTCGGCGTCGCTGACGAGTATGATCTCAAACGGATCCTTTTCTTTTTCGTGGAATACCGCGCAGATGGGAGAAGCAGAGGAGTACGCGTTTATCAGCTTCTTTCGGGGTGCCTTGGTATCGTACGCGATAAGCGGAACTCTTACACCCTTACCGTTCTCAAATACGAATACGAAGTTTTCGCCCTCGTTAAATCCGGTGTGAAGCTTCATAAATACAGGTTTTTCGCCGTCGTCCATATTAAGCTTTGCGGGGAGATATTCACCCATAGCCGACGCCTTGCAGCACTCGAAATCAGCGGTTTTTGCTCGGTAGAGCTGACATTTATCGGTGATGAAGATGAGCTCGGAGAGGTTATCGGTCTCGTAGGATGCGATGATCTCGTCGTTTTCCTTGAGCTTGTGCTCATCGTTGCCTCTGAGCGATTGAAGCGTGATCTTCTTGAAATAGCCTTCCTTGGTGAGATAGATACGCGCATTGAAATTCTCAACGCTATCGTCCTCGTCAAATTCCTCGATGTCATCACAGTGGATGAGCTGAGAGCGACGGGGCTGGCCGTATTTTTTCTTTATCTCAGCGAGCTGAGAGGATATAAGCGCCTTGAGCTTGAGATCGTCAGCCAGGATCTCCTCGATCCTTGCGATCTCAGCCTGAAGATCCTCTATTTCGGATATTCGTCTGATAATATACTGTTTGTTGAGGTTGCGCAGCTTTATCTCGGCAATATAATCAGCCTGGATCTTATCAATAGAGAAGCCTGCCATAAGGTTGGGGATAACGTCCTCTTCCTTTTCGGTGTTACGGATTATTCTTATTGCCTTGTCGATGTCAAGCAGGATCTTTCCAAGGCCGAGCAAGAGATGAAGCTTATCGCGCTTCTTGCCAAGGTCAAAGGTCAGCTCTCTGCGCAAACAGGTCATACGGAACTTGATCCACTCGGAGAGGATCTCAATAACACCCATCTGTCTCGGAGTTGAGTCGATAAGAATATTGAAATTGCACTTGAAGCTGTCCTCAAGAGGAGTGAGCTTGAAGAGCTTTGTCATAAGCTTTTCGGGATCGACTCCGCGGCGCAGATCAAGCG
Source organism: Clostridia bacterium (assembly GCA_017536635.1). Lineage (GTDB taxonomy): Bacteria > Bacillota > Clostridia > Oscillospirales > CAG-272 > HGM12713. The sequence continues at coordinate 417 of JAFXHA010000077.1, read as the reverse complement.
TCAGCTTGAATCCGCTGAGGTCTATCTCGTCTCTGAAATCGGTAATTTCCTTGAGCTTGCCTTCCTTTACGAGCTCGGTTATCTTTTTCATAATAAGCTCGATGCTCGTGGAGTAGGGGATCTGTATGATATCTATACAGTTCTGCGCCTTGTCGTAGTTATAGCGCGAGCGGATCTTGACCGAGCCCGAGCCGGTCTCATAGATCTGCCTCATAGCTTCTCTATCGTAAATTATAGCGCCGCCGCCGGGGAAATCGGGGGCTTTTATGATATCGAGGATCCTCTCGGTCGTAAGCTTGGGGTTTTTGAGCAGAGCAATAGTTCCATCGCAAACCTCTGTCAGATTAAAGGAGCAGATGTCCGAAGCCATACCAACGGCAATACCCTTGTTTGGCGTTACAAGAACGTTCGGAAAGG
>JAFXHA010000011.1 GCA_017536635.1 Clostridia bacterium | reverse complement strand
GATGAGGATTTGATTGCATATCTGCTTGACCTTAAATGGTGGGATTGGGATGCAGATAAAATCTTTAGAAACATGGATGCGCTGTGTAGCGGAGATTTACAGCGTATCAAACACATATCAGACTGACAAATTCCAATTTGACGAGGTAATTCGAGAATAATGACAACGGAAATTAAAAAGATTTGTTGCTACATACGAACCAACTCACAGGATCCTTCTCTGAATGAAAGAATTGAGTTCTTAAAATCAGTGGTAGCATTACACGAAGATTGGGAGTGCGTTGGATTTGTTATTGATAAATCCAAGCGGTCAGGATTAGACCGCCCGGACTTGTCAGAAATAGTTGAAAAGATGGAAAACGGCGAAATCAAATATATAGTTGTTACTCACTTTTCTGTTATACATCCGAATCTCGGTATACTGCAGAAATTTGCTGACAAGCTCAAAGGTATGGGATGCGGTATAGTAAGTCTGCACGAGCGAGTTAATACCCTATATCTTAATGATACCATCAGGAATACAATTCTCCCGAAAGCCAATAATACATAAGCTTCGTTACAAGCATGGCGCTGACAGCCCGGAAGATAGCGGTTACTGTCAACTCCCGTCAACACCAAGGGATAAGTGTACCTAAACACAAAATAATCCGGACTGTTTTTGTAGTACAGTACGGTTCGGACGTATTTTGTAGTGGTAACACAAAAAATCCAAGTCGAAAGACTTGGATTTTTTCATTTGTGCCGCAAGGCACAACATCATTTGCGTGCAATACACGCAACATCATTTCGAGCAAAGCGAGAACATCATTGCCGCCCCGCCGCGGCACAAATTAACGATGTTGAGGCTCTGCCTCAAATGAAGTGGGCTTCGCCCAATGATGTTACGGCTTCACCGTAAACGATGTTGCGCTTTGCGCAAACGGAACGAACCCGTTCGCTCAGTGCGCTGAAATATAGTTGAATTTTTACCGAAAGTATGATATAATAATTTCAAGAAAGGCGGTGGTACTGTGAGAGAAGACAAGCTTGGCGATCTTTCAATGGAATTATCCGTTGAGGTTTTGCAATTAACAAAAGAACTCCGCGCAAAACACGAAAACGTGATCTCAAATCAAATCGGAAGAAGCGCAACGAGTATTTGCGCCAATATTGCAGAAAGCAAATACGCTCACGGTCGCGCTGATTTTATTGCAAAGCTTGAAATATCACTCAAAGAAACAAACGAAACAAGCAAATGGCTTGAGATGCTTTTGAAAAGTGATTATATTGATGAAACAAGATATAAAGCACTTGACCGTAAGTGTTCGACCATAAGATTTTTGCTTGTGAAGTCTATTACAACGGCTAAAAATAATAACAACGCAGCAAAGGAAATCAAAAATGGCTAACGAATATAATTTTACTGGTAAGGCCCAGTTCTACAATAGCCGACCTACGTATCCACAAGAATGCATCGATCATCTAACCCAAAAATTCAATTTAAATTATGACAGTATTATTGCTGATATTGGTGCAGGAACAGGAATACTGACAAAGCCCTTTCTTGAATTTGGTTGTCGGGCATACGCTGTAGAGCCAAACGAAGATATGTTTTTAGAATTGAGCAGGCAGTTATCTCGATATTCTAACATTGAATTTTTGAGAACCTCTGCCGAGAAAACTGATATTCCATCACTTTCCTGCGATGCAGTAGTTGTTGGTACAGCATTTCATTGGTTCGACAAGGATAAATTTCGCGCAGAATGTAACCGCATATTAAAAAACAACAAGAACGTAGCTATTTTGAGAATTGCTAACAATACCGAGGCAGACAAGCAAATAGAAAAAATCAAACGTTATTCTGAGCAGGATTTGATCGAGGCAAAGCAGTTCTTTGGAAAAGGATTTATTGAACATGTCTGTTTTGAATACGTTCAATCCTTTGATGAGGAACGATATGTTAACCATTTGCTGTCATCTGCGACTGCGCCGTTGCCCAATGATGCGAACTTTGACGAGTATGTGGTTAGGTGCAAAAATGTTTTCAAAAAGCATTTTGAAAATGGACTTGCCGAGTTGCCGTTTGTTGTAAATTGCTACATCGGAAGGTTGGATACATAGCTTCGTTTGCAAGCATGGCGCGAAAGTCCGAAAGGCCTCGGACAACTTTTTGCTCCCATCATCACCAAGGGATAAATCTATCCTCTCGGCAAAAATCACGGACTGTTTTTGTACGATAGGCTTGTATGGATCTATTTTGTAGTGGTATCACAAAAATCGACAAGTTTCGACAGAAGCTTGTCGATTTTTACTTTTTCACTCTTCACTCTTCACTTTTCACTTTTCACTAAAAGCCTATTGTCGATTTTTGGCAAGTAATAAGTAATAGTGAATAGTGAAAAGGTGCTGATGTAGCTTTTTGCCGTGGCAAAAAGCATTTTTTATTTTAAAGTTGACAATCTATCTGTTTTGTACTATAATGGACGCAGAAAAACAAAGGAGGCTCAAATTATGCAAACATTCAGAAATCCCGTCTCACCCTTTGAAGCTCCCGACCCTTTTATGACATACGATCCCGTAACGGAATATTACTACGCACTTTTTACGCGCGGCACAAGGCTCGAGCTTTTCCGCAGCCGCCACGCCGGATCTATAGTTACTGACGGCGATTCACGCATTATTTACACTCCTAACGGCGAACGCGACGGCATCTGGGGTGATATCTGGGCACCTGAAATGCACCGCGGATCGAACGGTAAATGGTACATATACACCAGCGGCAGAATCAAGCCTGAGCCGAGCGAAAAGCGAATTTTTATTATGGAAGGGCCGTCTGAGGATCCCTTTGTAGGCGAATGGGTCTTCCGCGGTCTCCCCTTTCCCGATATTTTTTCAATTGATCCCACCGTATACACGGCACCTGACGGCGTGCAATACCTTTGTTCATCACGCGTGGACTCGACGTACGGACAGGTGCTGGACATTTGTGATCTTACAGATCCTTATACGTGCGGAAAAAACAGTGCTACTATTGCCCGTGCCGAGCTTGATTGGGAGCTCGTACCGCCCTACGTCGGAAGACACACTATCGTTGAGGGCGCCTTCTTTCTTGAACGAAACGGTCGACTTTTCATCATTTACTCCGCAAACGGCTGCTGGTCGGATCATTACTGCCTCGGCGTGCTTGAGCATACCGGCGGATCGCTTTGCGATGCTGCCAATTGGAAAAAGCACGACAAGCCTCTTTTCGTTTTTGGTAACGGTCTCTACGGTCCCGGACACGCATCCTTCTTCACATCACCCGACGGAAACGAGGTCTGGTGCGCCTATCACGGTATGAAGGAGCATAACGAGAGCGTCTCGTTCGCCATTCGTTATTTCAACATCCAACGAATAGATTTTGATCCCGACGGCTACCCCGTAATGGGTCTGCCCACAGGATACGACGTGGACATTATCCCCCCGTCCGGAGAAATACAGTAAATAAAGAAACACACCCCGTGGGGTGTGTTTCTTCTTTTTTATATATCTGTTATTATTTACCGACTCAGATCTCGGGGATAACGACCTCGATCTCGCGTCCTGCCTCGGCGGATTTTGCAATACCGTCGATAATTGCCTGATTGTAAAGTATCTGGCTCGAGGGCACGGGAGCGGGAGTTCCGTTCTTGCAAGCATCAAGGAAGGTACGGATCTTGAGGTCAAACAGACCTTCCTTCATCTTGATTATCGGGATCTCGGTAACTACCTGGAGTCCTGCACACTCGTGATAGATCTTCATAGCGCCGCCAACAGTTCCGTTCCAGCACTCTGTGGAAGGAATACGCAGGCTTCCCTTAGTACCCATAATGATCGTATCACCGGGGGTGTCAAGGTTCATAGCCCAAGCTATTCTGAAATCGAGAACGATTCCGCCCTCAAGTCTTACGAATGCAGCCGCAAAGTCGTCAACGCCAAACAGCTTGGAATACTCCTCGCCCTTGCCGTTCTTATATCCGCTGTAATTGGGATCTGTACCGAAGAATGCCGACTTATATCCCGAAACGGTAAGAGGCTTCGGATAACCGATAGCATTGAGAACCATATCAAGAGAGTAGCATCCGATATCACCGAGCGCACCGATTCCTGCGGTCTTGTCCTCGATAAAGGTCGTACCGAAGGGAGTCGGGATACCTCTGCGGCGTCCGCCGCCCGTCTGGATATAATAGATCTGTCCGAGAACGCCCGACTCGCAGATCTTCTTGATCTGCTTCATATTTTCATCCATTCTGGGCTGGAATCCGATAGAGAGGACCTTTCCGCTTCTCTTCTCTGCTCTCATTACCTCAACTGCCTCGTCGAGAGTTACGGTAAAGGGCTTTTCAAGCAGAACGTGAAGTCCGTTATCAAGCGCGTAGATAGCGGGCTCTGCGTGCTGACGGTTATACGTACAAATAGTTACCGCGTCAAGATTCAGGCTCTTGTCGTCGATCATTTCCTTGTGAGACGCGTAGTCGGTCTTAACACCCTCTACGCCGTACTTTTCAAAAAACGCCTTTGCCTTGCCGGGCACGAGGTCGCAGCCCGCTACGATCTCAACGTCGGGCTGTGCAAGAAAAGACTGAATGTGCGAGCCTGCTATCCAGCCGCATCCTATAAAGCCTATTCTCATCTTCTTCGAGGCATCTACCGCAGTGCCTTCCGCTGCGGCGGTAAAGTTATTAAGGCCTTCCATTGACTTATCTGCCATTTTTCTTTCCTCCAAAAATATTTTATATCTTAATATCCGATGCTCTTCAGATATTCTCTGCTCTTTTTAGCGCACTCAATGGGCGTAAGTCCCATAGAGGGATTATCCTGCTCTACGATGAGCCACTCGGTACCTGCTTCCTCGGCTGCCTTGATGATACCGGGGAAATCCTGTACGCCGCTGCCTACGGGGCGAAGCTCGAAATTGCTCGGGCGCTTAGGTGCCTTTTTATCTATTCCGATAAGCTCGTACATATCGTCCGACTTCTCGCCGTAGAAATCCTTGAGGTGAACTACGGGCGAACGGCCTGCGTACTTTCTGATGTAAGATGCGGGATCCTCACCGCCGACGTTTACCCAGCAGACGTCAAGCTCTGTCTGAAGTATATCGGGAGTAGTCTGCTCGTAAAGCATATCGAGCGCATACTTGCCGTCGATCATTACAAATTCAAAATCGTGGTTGTGATAAAGGAGCTGTATGCCCATTTCCTGAGCTACCGCGCCTATTTTCTTGATTCCCTCGATAACCTCGGGAAATTTGTCAGTACCGGGCCTGTAATCTTCATTAAGATAAGGAACGGCAACGAACTTGCAACCTATTGTCTTATACTGAGCCAAAGTACCCTCGGGATCAGCGATAAGATCGAGATACGGAACGTGCGCGGATATCGGCACGAGCGAAAGCTCTGCGCACATATCGCGGATATCCTCGGGAGCGTAGCCGTAAAGTCCTGCGAACTCAACGCCGTCATAGCCCATCTCTTTTATCTGAGTGAGCGTGCCTTTAAGGTCTGCCTTCGCCTCACCGCGAACCGAGTAGACCTGTATTCCTACCGGAAATGCCATAATTTTGTCCTCCTGAATTTTAATATTTTTGTTTTTTATTAAAAACTCGTCATCCGACAATTACATTATAAACAACGGTAAATATTTTTTCAAGACAAAGCAAAATATTTATCGGACAAATATTGTTGTTTTTTATATCGCTTTCGGGCATCGTTCAAGCCTGCTCGCAATATGCACAAAAATCAAAACAGGTTTTTAACCATTTCGGCTATAATATTTGCGATATTATCACAACTGTCAGCCGCGTTTACTATCTTTATGTTATCGGTTTCACCCAGATCCTCGATAACGGACAAAAATTGCTTTCTTACCCCCGTCAGCGTCTCGGTGTTTTCGTATATCTCAAGAGATTCTCTGCCCGCGTTGATACGTCTTAGACTCTCCTCGGGAAGCAGGTCGAGATAAATGCACAGATCGGGCTTTCTTATCTCGGGACAACCCACGTTCATCGCCTTTACCCATGCATAGTCGGTAGCGTGTCCCTGATATGCGAGCGAGGAATAATAATATCTGTCGCAGATAACGTCAACTCCACGCGCCACGAGATTCTGTATGCCCATCTCGTCATCTATATTGTGCGCTATTCTGTCCATAACGAACATTGCCGCCATCTCACACTCGCTCTTTTTAACTCTGCCCGAAAGCGCCTCGCGGAGCGCCTTTCCACTTGGAAGTCCCGTTGGCTCGGCGGTGAGGACCACCTCTCTGCCCTCTGCGCGAAGCATATCCGCGAGCCTGTTCGCCTGCGTTGTCTTTCCGCATCCGTCGATGCCCTCAAATACTATAAAAAGTCCTTTTCTGTTCATTTCTTTATCTTCACTTTCATTTTATTTCAAAAACAGCGATATCTCTCCGCCCGAAAGCACAGACGTCTCACCCGATCTCTCGCGAACCGACAGTCTGCCGAGGTCGTCCACGCCTATCGCATACCCAAAGTGCTCGACACCGTCCTTGACGTAGGATATCGGTCTGCCGATCACTGCCGATGCGCGCCTGTATTCATCCATATAGGAAAGATCGCCCGCATCTATCATTTTTTTCAGATCAAAAAGCTCTGTCGCAAGCAGCTCCGCGGTCTCTGCAAGAGTTGTCAGCCTCTGGCTCTCACTTACAGTGCCGTCAAAAAACGAGGTGGCAATACTCTCAAGCTCGGCAGGAAAGCTCTCCGTGAAAAGATTTATTCCTATTCCCACCGCGGCGTATCTTTTATCTCCCACGGCAAAGGATTCGGCGAGTATTCCGCACGCCTTTTTACCGTCTATAAGAATATCGTTTACCCATTTTATTTTAGCGCCGTTCACGCCGAGCCGACCGGCAACGCGGACCACCGCGACCGCCGCCGCAGGTGTTAGACAAAGCATTCTTTCCGGCGGCATATCCGAAGCATCGAAAAGCGCCGTAAAATACAGTCCCGACGAGTTGGGCGAAAAAAAGCTTCTGCCCATTCTGCCTCGTCCCGCGCTCTGTGAAAGCGCAACGAACACGCGCGTTACTTCGTCATTTCTATTCTCTGTTGCCGCATAACGCCTTGCCTCGCTATTGGTGGAATCCAGCTTGTCAAAAACGCCGACCGATATATTTCGGGCAGAAAGCGCATATGATGTCGCAAAATATTTTTCAAGCTGCTCTGTTTTCAAATGCATACCTTCCCCCTTAACACCACTTGTGGCATTCTTATACAAATTATAGCATATTTTTTTTTGCTTTGCAACGACTGTTTTATATATTTTATAATAAATTATATTAAATTTAATATTGCAAAGTAAGGGGGATTGTGATATAATTACTCTGTATACTAATGCAACCCCATAAAAATGATTGAACGGACAGATATATGAATACCGAAAATATGAAAATAATACTTGCCTCGGCATCTCCCAGACGGCGCGAGATACTTGCGCAGATGGGCGCAAGCTTTGAGGTCATAACGGCAGATGCGTCTGAAGAAAGCGATATAACCTCTCCCGCCGAGCTCACCTGCGAGCTGGCACGAAGAAAAGGTCGGGCGGTATACGAGATGCTCAAAAGCTCGGACGACGCGGAAAACAAAATAATAATCTCTGCCGATACGGTGGTTGCGGCAGACGGAAAAATACTCGGCAAGCCGCAAAGCCGCGAGGACGCTTACAGAATGCTGAAGCTGATAAGCGGCAGAACGCACGAGGTCGTAACCGGCATCGGCATTACGGTAGGCGGCAAAACCGTTACGGACTTCAGCCGCACACTCGTTCGTGTCGAGGATATACCCGACAGCGAGATATGGGCATATATCGATAGCGGCGACCCGATGGATAAGGCTGGCGCGTACGGAATCCAGGGCGCGTTTTCAAGCTGGGTAAGCGGAATAGACGGCTGTTATTTCGGAGTCGTCGGACTTCCCGTCAACAAGCTCTCGAATCTCTTTTACAGATGCGTGGGCTGTTATCCCAAGGATATAAAGGGATAATCCAAATTTACTAAATTTTCAGGAAAGGAGCATACAATGGCGAAGATAGTCGGAATAGACCTCGGCACAGCGAATACGCTGATGTGCGTCAAGGGTCAGGGCATAGTCCTCAGAAAGCCGTCGGTAGTTGCGATGAGCAAAGCTACGGGCGAGGTAGTGGCACTCGGTCAGCAGGCACGCCGTATGCTCGGAAAAACACCTGAAGGAATAGTCGCCTTCCGTCCGATGAAGGAAGGTATCGTCGCGGATTACAGCGCGATAACTCAGATGATACGAAGCTTTCTTGAGGAGATAGACGCCATCGCGTTCTTCAGCCGTCCGTCAGTAATAGTCAGTATTCCGTTCGGCTCCACAGAGGTGGCGCGACGCGCGGTAGAGGACGCTGTATTCGAGGCGGGCGCGAAATCCGTCGCTCTCGTTGACGAGCCTATCGCGGCGGCACTTGGCTCAAGAGTAAGAGTCAATTCTCCCAAGGGAAAGATGATAGTCGACATCGGCGGCGGAACTACCGAGGTCGCGGTAATAAGCCTTAACGGCGTCGTTACCTCTCGCACGCTTCGCGTAGCCGGCGATACGATGGACTCCGCAATAGTCGATTATCTCGAAAAGCAACGCAGATTTCTCATCGGCCTCTCGACTGCCGAGGCGCTGAAGATCAAATTCGGCTCGGCTCACCCGTCCATCAGCAAGGGAGAAGCCGACGTATTCGGAAGAAACCTGCTCAGCGGAATGGGCGAGCAGATACGAGTCAGCTCAGACGAGCTCCGAGAAGCGCTTGCGGAGCCTGCCGAGAAGATAATCCGCGGCATTGCATCAACGCTTGAAAAAACTCCGCCCGAGCTTTCCTCGGATATATCGGATTTCGGAATCATACTTACCGGTGGCGGAGCTATGCTCTCGGGAATGAATATCCTGCTTCGCGAAAGGCTCGGCATAGCGGTAAAGACTCCCGAAAAGCCACTTGAGAGCGTTTGTAACGGCATTCTCAGAATAATAGAAAGCGAGGGCGAGCTCGGAAGCTTGCTTCGTTACAGAAACAGATAATCCCTCGGATATGGAGGAAGAAGGATAGATGAAGCTTATAAAATCAAAGCTTTTCATAATATGCGTAATAATCGCCGTGGTGCTCGCGCTCACTTCGGCTATGCTCGCCGCGCTCGGACGCTCCGACATACTCGGTAGCGCCGTAAAGACGGTGGCTATGCCTTTCGAGTGGTTCGGCAACAAGGTGGCAGGGGCGGTCGACGGATTTGTTTCCGTATTTGCCGATTACGACCGTCTGGTCGAGGAAAACGAAGCCCTCAAGGAGCAGATAGAATCGTTGGAAAACGAAAAGGCTGACGCCTCGGTGCTCCGCGAGGAAAACGAGTGGCTGAAGGAATACCTCGGACTTCACGCGGAAAATCCACAGCTCAGACTGACGAGCGCTGATATCATATCGCGCGAATCAGGCAACTATGCGACGATCCTCACGCTCAACTGCGGAACGGTACACGGCATTAAAAAGGAAATGCCCGTGATCACCGCCGACGGCGTGTTCGGATATGTCAGCGAGGTAGGACTTGATTGGTGCAAGGTGGTAAGTATCATTGAGACCGCAAGCAAGGTCGGCGTATACACCGACAGATCCGGAGTGATAGGCACCGTCGAGGGCAGCACCGAGCTGCGCGAGAGCGGTATGTGCACAATGACGTATGCCGCTGGTGCTGACATCAAGGTAGGCGACAGAGTGTACACCAGCGGCACGGGAAGCATATATCCCGGCGGTCTGCTTCTCGGTACTGTCGAGAGCATCACCGCCGACGAAGCGACGAGAACGCTTGTCGCCGAGATCCGTCCCGCAATAGATTTTACCGATATAAGCAGCATAAAGGGCGTTATGGTCATAAACGGGTATTTGAATCATGAACAGAGCGAGCAGTAATAAATTACCGTCGTCAAGAGCCAAGGCGCACAAAAAAGGAAGCCTTACGCTTACGCTGACCAAAAGAATAATTCTGTACGGAATAATGATCCTCGTGCTGTGCACGGCACAGTGCTCATTCTTCTCGGCACTAAAGTCATTCGGAGCAACCCCCGACCTGATACTCGGAATGCTCGTGGGAATAATCCTGCTCGACTCTCCGTCGGCAGCCGCAGTCTGCGCGCTCGTAGCGGGCTACACGATAGACGCCATCGGCTCGGTTCCCCCGTCCTTTTCTCCGATCTATTATCTCGCCTGCGTGGCACTTTTGTCGATGCTTTCGGCAAAAATGCTTCCTCGCTTCATCTCATACGGTATGCTCGTCGCGGCGGGACTTATCGGTCGCGCGGCATTCACCTTTATAAATATGTGCATAGCAAGCGCTTCCCTGCCGTCCTGGCGATATGCGCTCACAACGCTTGCGGCAGAAGCGATATGCACACTAATCTTCTGCTTGCCGATCTATTTTTTGGCAAAGCTTTGCTCCGCCGCCATCGGTGCGAGAAAGAAATTTGATTTTATGTAATTTATTTGATTATCGAAAGGCGATACAATGATATTCAAAAATAATACCGAATCTCAGGAAACCGAAAAGGTTAAAAATAAAAAAAATATCTTTAAAGAAACCGACGAGAACGGTGAGCTACCCGAGAATAGCGCAAGGCGCTATTTCTCGGTGTTGGGCTTTGCCATACTCGTGTCTTTTATTATAAAGGATCTTTTATATTATGCCATCGTAGAGCTCATATCACGGCTCGCGCCCGAGCTTTTGAGCAATTATTTTGTGGCTTTTTTGATCTCGAGCATTCCGCTTTACGGAGTGGCATTCCCTCTTTGCGCGCTGTTTTTGCGCAAGCTCCCGCGCGCGATGCCGCTGAAGAACAACATCAAGGCTCATCATTGGCTCGGCGGAATGTGCATAGCATTCACATTTATGATCGCGGGAAATTATATCTCACAGATAATCGTCAGCATATTTTCCGTAATTCGCGGAGAGGCACTCACAAATCCACTTACGGATTTTACGCAGAGCACTCCCCCCGTCTTTGTGATGCTCGCGGCGGTCATTATCGCACCGATAGCAGAGGAGCTGTTCTTCAGAAAGCTGCTCTGCGATAAGCTACTCCCTCTCGGTGAGGGCTACGCGATATTCGTCTCGTCGGCAATATTCGCACTCGCGCACGGAAATTTCTTTCAGATATTCTATGCGTTTACGCTCGGTTGCTTCTTTGCCTACGTTTACATCAACACGGGAAAGCTCAAGCACACTATCCTCTATCACACCATAATAAATCTTCTCGGAACGATAGTATCGACCTGGATACTTTCAAGGCTTGACCTTGAGGCTATGATGTCGGGCGAGATCTCTATACGTATGATAGTCGATAATCTTATACCCATTCTCGCGCTGCTTGCGTACGAATTCGTCGTGCTCGGCTCTGCGTTCGTGGGTATGATACTGCTCTTCCTCAACCTCAAAAAAATAAGGATTCGCGGCGGGCTTATATCACCCGCAAAGGATTCGCGGATTTCCTGCGTATTTATGAACTTCGGTATCGCTTCGCTGATACTGTATTTCGCGCTGACTCTCGTAATGTCGCTGTTTATATGAGCGGATAACTGTCAGAAATACGGCAAAATAATTATACTATGATCAAAACTCAAGAAAGGAGACGCAAATGAGACGGTCAAACGGCTCGCGCTCGGTCAAAAGGCCCAAAAATGCGGAGCAAAAAAAGAAATTTCCGATAAGATATATCGCAATAACCGCCGCTTTCGCCGTGCTTTGCGTCATTTTTCTGGTCGTTCTCGCCATCTATCAGATCAAGGGCGCGGGAAGCTATATCAAGACCGATATAGCAGAGACAAAGACCTTCGTCGTTGCAGGCATCCGCGGAGAGATATACGACACCAACGGCAAAAAGCTCGTCGGCAACTCCCCCGCCTACGACATGATATACGAATACGGCTCAATGCCAAACACCTACGCCGAGATCAACGCTTCTCTGCTCGATACTATCGACGCGCTTGAGCGCACGGGTAATTCGGATAAGCTGTGCGAGGATTATTTCGTCATCGACGGCTTTTTCCCGAACGTTACCTATTGCAAGGAGTTCAACGACTACAACAGCGATCATTATTATTATTTTAAAAAAATATGCGAGAACAGAGAGCTTGATCTTGACATCTCCGCAAAGGACCTCGCCGAGTATTTTATAAACAGGTATAAGCTATCGGACGAGCTTTATTCCCCTGAGGAGATCCGCCAGCTTATGCGGCTTTGGTATGAGATGGAGCGCGTTGGATTTGGCGCGTATCAGACCTATACTATCGCTAATGACGTAAGTATGGAGCTCGTAACCTACGTTGCCGAGAAGCGCACCGAGGGCGTTACCTTCAAAAACGTTACGCAAAGGGTGTATTATTTTCCCGGCGTCGCATCGCATATACTCGGCAGAGTCGGCAAGATAACCGCCGAGACAGCCGAGCATTATACAGACCTCGGATACTCGCTCGATTCGCTCGTCGGAACGTCGGGCTGCGAAGAGGTGTTTGAGAAATGGCTGCACGGTCAGGACGGAATAAAGGTAATAAATTACGACAAAGACGGAAATATTATAAATGAATATTACGAGGTCGAGCCTATGAGCGGCAACGACCTTTGGCTCACGATAGATATCGATCTTCAGATAGCCGCCGAGCAGGCACTCGCCGAGGGCATTGACGAGATAGAGAGCGCTGAAGCTGGCGCGCTGACGGCAATCGATCCTAACAGCGGAAAAACGCTTGCGATCGCGTCATATCCTACCTATGATCTTACGCAAATGTCGGATCAGCAGTATTACGATTCCCTGCTGGAAAGCGAAAACACTCCCCTTTTCAACCGCGCGCTTCAGGGCGTTTACGCGCCCGGCTCAACCTACAAAATAGGCGTTGCGCTCGCCGCGCTTGAGAACGAGGAGATAGACGCGAGCACCGAGATCTTCTGCAATCAGGTCTTTGACGGATATCATCGCCCGACCTGCCTTGGCAAGCACGAAAATATAGACATCTTCGAGGCTATTCAGGAATCCTGCAATATATTCTTCTATACGCTCGGCGATATGCTGGGCATAGATAAGGTAACCGAGTATACCGAACGTCTCGGTCTCGGCAGCGACACGGGATTTGAGCTTTATGACGCCAAGGGCAGCGTCGCAGGCGCGGAATACAGAAAGGAAACGGGCGGCGCCGAATGGTCGGCGGGGGATAATCTTCCCGCGGCGATCGGTCAGTCAGACCACGGATACACTCCGCTTCAGCTCAGCGTATATATGGCAAGTATGGTCAACGGCGGAACGCGTTACGGGGCGCATATTCTCGATTCCGTAAAGACCTTCTACACAGGCGAGACGGTACACACCTACGATCTCAAGCCGTTTGACGAGATAGCCTTTTCGGATGAAACGCTTGAGATCCTTAAGGACTCAATGGGCAGAGTGATATATGAAAACGCCGAGGTTTACAGATATTTTGACGGTCTTTCGGTAAAGGCAGGCGGAAAAACGGGTACCGCCGAGGTCGCGGGTCAGACGGACAACGCGCTGTTCTCGGGCTTTGCACCCTTTGACGAGCCCGAAATAGTCGTCTCCTGCATCATAGAGGAAGGCGAGCACGGATATAACGCCGCAAAGGTCGTCGCAAGGGTTATGGAAGCGTATTTCGATAAAGGATCGCAAAGTACAGCCAAGGGAGATTAAACGCGTACAGAAAACAGAGCTTGATTCTCAAAAAAGCTCAAAAAAGAAAAAACTTTAAAATATTTTCAAAAAAGCTATTGACAAAAGCTCTGTTTTCTGTTATAATACGCTTTGCTAATGGGGCATCGCCAAGCGGTAAGGCAACGGACTCTGACTCCGTCATTACCTAGGTTCGAATCCTAGTGCCCCAGCCAACGCAAAGGACGCCAAACGGCGTCCTTTTTGCGTTGGCTGGGGCACTCGTCGCTTCAAAGCTCGCTCTGCGAGCGAAGCGACGCAGAATTAGGTTCGCATTTTGCGAGCAAGGCGATGGGAGCTCGCTCACGTGAGCCGCGAGCAAAAATCTTCGCGCAACGCGCGAATACCCTAGTGCCCGCTGTGATTTCGCCCGAAGGTCTTGCAATTCTCACGATTTTATGCTATACTAATGTTACCAAACGAAAAACAGACTAATTAATATGTTAGCTAACGGTCAGCAGGAATTTGCGATCCAAGATATCAAAGTATCTTTTGCAAAACGAAGAGGTTTTTATGAGTGTTGAGAGCTTTTATGCGAATGTTAAAATCAAAAATCTTAATATAGAAGATTTAAACAATATCTTTGTTGAGAATAAGACCCTTCGATCGGCGATTGCTTATCGTTGGGATGACGCCGATGAAGAACTATCAATCAAAGCAACATTAGTTAGTTTTCTTCCTGCCTGTGAATTGTTATATAAGTTGCTTCAAATTTTAACAATAAAAGCTGAAATTGTAGAGATAGAGACAAGAAGAGAACGACACGCTTTTGATTTTGAAACTTTTATTGATTTCTTTTCGTGGATATATACCGTTTGGGAAGAACGTCTTAAAAACTTTAATAATGAGTGGGGAGCATTTGTTGTATCATCTGCTGATTATTACAAGGCTAGGCGAAAACTGAGAAAAAAATATATGTTAAAATATTGATTTTCAAGTATCACCCACGTTTGAATTCAAATCCTTATTGCAACCCTCAAAAAATATCTTTTTCGTAGCCTTTATACAACGCAAAGGACGCCAAACGGCGTCCTTTTTGCGTCTGGCTGGGGCACTCGTCGCTTCGAAGCTTGCTCTGCAAGCGAAGCGACGCAGAATTAGGTTCGCATTCGAGCCGAAAGTCGTCTTGTGTCATTCTGAGCGAGCGAAGCGAGTCGAACTTTTTCGTCCGAGATCCCAAACGGCACTTCGTACCGTTTGATCCTCACTCTGCTCGGATTTCGACTTCGCTCAGGATGACATGGACGAAAAAGCGCGAGGCGAAGCCGTGGCGGAATCTACAAAGCGGCTCGGCGAAGAATTCTCGCCACAGGCGAGTACCCTAGTGCCAAACATTTTATCTTTACATTTTCGCAAAGATATGTTATAATAAGTTATAGAAAGGCGGTGGAATATGATGAAATCAAAATCTAAAATATCAAATTATTTTTTTACATCCCTTAGAATATGGGCATCCGCATGGCTGGCGTTGTTGGTTTCACTTGTTCCGATGTATATATGGAGAGGAGTAAATACAAAATCGCCTGAAACTGCTTCGTTGACACAAAATCTTATTTTATCGATTTGCGGACTAGTGTTTGGATTTGCGATATTAACCCTCTTTCAAGCGAAACAAGACAGCAGTGAACGAATGAATTTTAAGCAAAGTGTTATTACAGCTTGTTGCTCGTCGGGAATATATATAGTGATTTGGATCATAGCATATTTAATCAACCATAATAATGTATGGGTAGCTGTTAACGGTATTTATTTGGCTTGTGCGTTAGGCACGAATACAGACGGTTATCCCACCTTTGCGGCTTCTCTGCTGTCCGCGTTGATCTTTGGCGTCGTATATATTTGTGCTATTATTTTAGGGACAAAGATAGCAAATCGCAGAAAAGCAAAATTTTTAAATGATCTGAAAAAATGATGTCATCTATTAAGGTCAGAACATACAACGCAAAGGACACCTTCGGGTGTCCTTTTTGCGTTGGCTGGGGCACTCGTCGCGTCATTGCTCGCTCTGCGAGCGAAGCGACGCAGAATTAGGTTCGCATTCGCCGCTCGGAGATTTGTTCGAAATTGTTTTTTCGGGTCGTCGAGACGCCGACCCCTGCGTTCAAGGCTTGAGCGAATACCCTAGTGCCAAAGTAAATTTCCGGTCGGATTTTATACATCATAATATACCAAAACCGCACCTTTTTGCAAAGGTGCGGTTTTGTTTTTTTATCATTATCAGGCAGCGGCTTTCTTTTTCGCGCCGAAAACAGAGATCATCTTGGTGAAAAGCGATCCCATTATCAATGCGACTGCAAAGCTTGCGCTCATAAATATCGCGTATCTCGCATATACCGAAAGCGCGGCGTAGCCTTCCCAAAGGCTAAGCACCGACGTGATATAATGGAATCCGACGATATGGAATATATAGAACGCGTAAGTTATCGGGGAGAAGCGGTCAATAAGTCTAAGCGGATTTTTTCTGACCTCGGACCAGGTGGGCTTGGTGCGCTTCTTATTCTCCGAGTCAAAGCTCCAAAGCAAAAACGCAGAGCTCAGCAGATATGCGGTAGGCATAACATACTGATATATCCAATAGGTTTCTTTCCAATACACGTAGGTATTAAACAGGAAGATTCCGCCGAAGCATACCGCAGAAATTATTTTGACAACCGTATTTTTGCTCTGATTGTTCTCTTTTATACGCTCGGTGATCGCACAGGCGAGCATTCCGCCAAAGAACAGATCTACGTTACACGGCAAAAAGGTGTAGTTATACTCGTACCAGGGCAGATCGGTATAATACATACCGCCTCGCAGCGCACCACCGAGAAGAACGGTAAGCGAGAACGCCAGAATGAGTGCGCGCTTGGTCTTGAATTTGCTTATTATCCAATAAAAGAAGGGCGCAAAAACGTAGAACCACATCGCAAGAGATAAATACCAAAGATGTCCGACACCCGAAATTCCACCGTTTCCGTTAAAGCAGAACGTAAATATTTTCAGTGCAGTCAGCGGCGAAGAGAAAAAGTACTCGTCGGCTCTTATGACCACGAACAGCAACAAATATATGTAATATGCGGGGGCTATCTTCATAAAGCGCTTCAGATAAAATCCGAAAAGCTGCTTCGGCTTTAATTTTCCATTTTCAAAAACAGGATATCTGTCCTTCAGAAAGCCCTTGCAAAGCAGGTATCCCGAAAGGAAAAAGAGTATCCACACGCCTGCCCACGCAGGAAAGTTGGTTATCATAGCAAAAAGCCAATGACCGTCGTCCACGCCCTCAACGTATGAACGGCCGTGCAATATAAAAACGAACATAGTTGCGGCTACTCGCAAAAAATTAAGCGAATTTACCGAATTATGCTCAGGTCTCAACAATGCTTCGGAACGGGAACTCATAGCGAAAAACCTCCGTGTCTGTTTATTATATTTTAATTTTATCATACCGCACGGCAAATGTCAATAGTTGCACAACTTTTGCTTTTCTCGGCTAAAATCATCCCGTATTTTTCAGCGGGAGGATAATATGGGTGATATCCTTAACGGAGAATTTGAATAAGGGTATGGGCATAGCCCGATAGTATTTGTATTACGAATGCGAAACCGGCAATAAAAACAGAAGAGAGAGTAATACGGAAAGGTCGCCCTAGGCGACCTTTTTGTGCATTGGTGGGACGCTTTACTTTCCGGCGTTGTCTTGGTAAAATTTTCTCCACTACTTGACATTTATCACCTCATATATTATAATACACTTGAAAGGCGGTGGAGCTATGATAATCAAGGAATACATTAAAAAATTTGAAGAACTCGGACTTGGAATGTTCGTGCATTTCGGTCTTTACAGCATAAACGCAAAGGGAGAGTGGGCATACGGCAGGAACATCTCCGCTGAGGACTACGAAAAGCTTTTCTACTCATTTGATCCCGATACGGATTGGGCGGAAAATTTAGTTTCGACCGCAAAAAACGCAGGATGCAAATACATAACCCTCACTACCCGTCATCACGACGGATTTTCACTCTTCGACGCCTGCGGGCTGAGCGAATACGACGCGCCCCATTCCCCCGCGGGACGTGATATAGTGCGTGAATTCGTCGACGCCTGCAATCGCCACGGAATAATTCCCTTCTTTTATCACACCTTGCTCGACTGGCGCGATAAAAGATACAAGGAGAACTTCCCCGAATATCTCAAATATCTCCGTGCGAGCGTAGAGCTCCTTTGCAAAAATTACGGCAAGATCGGCGGACTCTGGTTTGACGGCATGTGGGACAGACCGAACGACGATTGGGAGGAGGACGCGCTCTATTCTCTCATCCGAAGCTATCAGCCCGAGGCTATGATAATAAACAATACCGGACTTTCGGCTCACGGTGCGAGAGGACATATTGAGATCGACTCGGTAACCTTTGAGCGAGGCCGCCCGAGAGTTATCAACTCCGAGGAATCCGAAAAACACGTTGCATCCGAGATGTGCCAGATATTCGCAAACCATTGGGGATACGCAAAGCGCGACTTCAATTTCAAATCGCTCGCAGAGATCATTCAGGATCTGTGTATCTGCCGCAGATACAGAGCAAATCTGCTTCTCAACGTAGGCCCTATGGCTAACGGTCAGATAAGACCGCTCGACAAGGCTATGTTCGACACCTTCGGAGAGTGGGTAAGCATTTATTCCGAGGCACTCTATCTGCCTACGCCTACCGATATTCAGATCGAGGGCAAGCAGAAGGAATTTATCCTCAAGGGCGACGGATGCTACTATTTCTTCGCATACGACCTTCCGATGAAATCAAGCGTCAACGTAGAGCTCGTTAAAGCAGTACCCGAATACAACAACGTATTCAGATTGCCCGAAAGGATCAGATCTGTCAAGTGGCTCGATAACGGCGAGGAACTGCAATTCACGCAGGACGGCGATAGAGTAACTCTTCTCACCACACCCCAGCTGTACGGAGATCAGCTTGTCGTAAAGATCGCAAAAATAGAGATCTAATAAATATGGGATATTTTGTAGTAGCGCTCATAATAGTCATTTTACTGCTCCCCTCAACAGCATATAAAGTGTACCAATGGCGCTCTTCTGCGGAATCGGTAAAAAAACTGATATCAAAGCCTTTCGTCTGCCCAAACTGCGGATACAGGTTTTATACCAAGCAAAAGGTGATATTCCCCATCGGCGAAAACAAAGCGTACCTCAAGTGCCCCGAGTGCAACAAGCGCGACGTATGTCGCAGACCGTACGATATGGATAGCTGATATATTCAAAGGCCAAGACTACCTTTAATAAGGTAGCCTTTACCGCTATACACGATCCGCTTTATACGGATCGCCCATTCGATCGCGATTTTTATTTTTATTTTATTTGCATTTTGCTGTTTTTATGTTATACTGAAAGTACATACTATATTTAATAAAAATTTGAGAGGAAAACATTATGAAGCTCAATTACAAACGCGTGATTCTCGTTGGTATGGCATTCTTTCTCATCTCGGCGTTCTGGCAGGCATACGACGCGATCGTTCCGCTGATCCTTACAAACCATTTCGGTCTCCCGCAGACCGCATCGGGTGCGGTAATGTCTATCGACAATATTCTTGCCGTGTTTATGCTTCCCATCTTCGGCGCGCTCTCCGACAAGGTCAATACGCGTCTTGGCAAGCGCACGCCCTTTATACTCATAGGCTCGGTGGTCGCTATGGCTTCCTTCGTTTGCCTGACACTTATCGACAACTACCAGCTCGCGCGCGTTGCGGCTGCGGGTATTCCCGAGATCGCGCAGAGCGGCGCGGCTGACGAGGCTGTACGCAAGCTTACCGTTGAGCTCACGATCGCCAATCCCCTGCCCTTTATCGGATTTATCGCAACGCTGCTCGTAGTGCTTATCGCTATGGCAACCTTCCGCTCGCCCGCAGTCGCTCTTATGCCCGACGTTACCGTAAAGCCTCTGCGCTCAAAGGCAAACGCGATAATCAATCTCACGGGTACCGCAGGCGGAATCCTTGTTTTAGCGCTCGGAATGGTATTCGCCACCTCTAAAAATCACTATATGCAATACACAGGCTACGTTGTAGCCGTTGTGGCTATTATGCTCACGGGACTTATCGTATTCCTCCTCAGCGTCAAGGAAAAGAAATGGGCAAAGGAGATGGAAGACGACGCTATCCGCCTCGGACTTGAGGATGCGCCCGCAGAGGACGACAGCAAAGCAACGCGCAAGCTCTCGAAAGCCGAGTTCATATCTCTGCTTCTCATTCTCGCTTCCGTTGCTCTCTGGTTTATCGGATACAACTCGATAACGAGCAAATATTCGGTATACGCTACCAACATTCTCGGCTTTGACTTTAACTTTACGCTTATCGTCGCGCAAGCGGCGGCGATAGTTGCCTATATTCCCGTAGGAATCATATCCTCAAAGCTCGGCAGAAAAAAGACGATTCTCGCGGGTATCATTATCCTCGCGTCCGCGTTCTTCATAGGTAATTTCATCACCCCCGATACGCCCGAAATAATTATGTATCCCGTATTCGTTCTGGCTGGAATCGGCTGGGCAACGATAAACGTAAACTCCTTCCCTATGGTCGTTGAGCTTGCAAAAGGCGGCGACGTCGGAAAGTACACGGGTTATTACTACACCGCCTCAATGTCCGCGCAAATAGTCGCTCCCATTCTTTCGGGATTCCTTTACGATCTTATCGGAATGCGCTACGTTTTCTTCGCGTTCGGTACCGTATTCGTTCTTCTCTCGTTCGTTACGATGCTCTTCGTAAAGCACGGAGATTCCAAAAAAATAGATAAAATAGAGAAAAAGGATCTGCTTGAGCAGCTTGACGTGGACTGATATGATCGTTCTTATTATTGCTTCATCACTTGCATCGCTGGCGCTTGTCCTTGCGCTCTTATATCTTCTTATACTCGTACGCCCTCGCAAAAAAATAAGACCGCGCGACGCTCTGCTCTGCGACTACGCGCACAGAGGGCTGCACGGCAACGGTATTCCCGAAAACTCGCTTGCCGCATTTGAGAAGGCGTGTGAGGCGGGATACGGCATAGAGCTGGACGTTCAGCTCTCGCGAGACGGTGTCGTTATGGTGTTTCACGATTACACGCTCGTGTGTATGACGGGCTGCGACAAAAGGCTCTGCGAGCTTGACGCCGAGGAGCTTACGTCTCTCTTTCTCGACAGCTCGGATCAGACGATCCCTACGTTCGCTCAGGTGCTTTCGCTCGTAGACGGCAGAGTGCCGATACTCGTTGAGCTCAAGGGCGAGGATCTGAACACCGCGCTGTGCGAAAAGGTCGCGGCACAGCTAAAGGATTATAGCGGCGAGTACTGCCTTGAATCCTTTAATCCTCTGCTTATCGGAAACATCCGAAAGCATCTTCCCGATGCGCTTCGCGGCCTGCTCTACACCAACGTTTGCCGCGATAAAAAGAAAAGCTCCGCGCTCAACATAGCGCTCACCGCTATGGCGCTAAACGTTGTGGCAAAGCCGGATTTTATTGCCTACAACAAGACAGACCGAGACTCCCTGCCCGTAAAGCTTACGACAGGACTCTGGGGCGCGCCAAAATTCGTGTGGACGGTAAGATCACTCGAGGAGCTTGAGGATGCGCACAAGAGAGGCGAATCGCCGATCTTTGAAAATTGTAACTAATAAAAGCAAAAGGAGTACGAACGAATTGTTCGTACTCCTTTGTCGTTTATTTTTGTATGTCGAAGTTAACGCCGATGATCGTATCAACGTCATAGCCTCTTTCTCTGAAGAAAACGTTATAGGATTCGGAAACTATCAGGTACTCATAGTCAAAGCCCGCCTCATAGTAATCGATAACGCATTCACCCGTATCGGTAAGGAACAAGCCCTCGTAGGTCGAAACCATTTCCTCGGATGCAAAGGTTACGCTTCCGTAGCTTGCCGTTCCGTATCTGCATATCAATTCCTTTGCGTTTTTATCCGAAAGACAGTAGTTGCCCCAGAAAATATAATCGCCGACGTGGAAGATCTCTCGCGTGTGATTCATTATACCGTACTCATCCTTTTTAAACACGCTCTTCAGGATCAACGTATTTGCGTCGTAATAATAGATAGCACTTCCGGTGTGCCCTCTCTCGCCGATATACAGAATACCGTCTTCCTTGTTCAGATATACCTTGGGCTCATAGAAAGTAATGTAGTTGCCGTTGCTGTTATTAACAGTTTGAATGGCGTTGGTAATAAGATTTTTCTTGAATACCTTACAGTGCTGATCGTGCTCGGTGTAATAGATGTAATCTCCGTCCAGGCAGAAGGACGACACCTCGTGGTCAAAGTAAAGCGAGCCTTCTTTATCAAGATCAGCCTTTGAGAAAATATCTATCCTGCACAGATCGGGCAAGGAGACATAAATTTTATCGCCTATAATATTCATCTCGGCAGGCACGCCCGCAAGAGGAACGTTCGAGGTGGGTGCCATATTTTCAGAATCGATGACTACCAATCTGTTGTTGCCCTCGGTGATAACGTAAATGAGGTCGCCCTCGGTCGCCCAGTTGACTACACCTCCGTCGAGCGTGTACTCAACCACCGTGGCGTTCATCTTTTCCGCGTTGTTTTCTTCCTTGGCGTTGCTCGTTCCCAGCTCCTTCATATTAGAGGGAAGGTTCATCTCTCCGGGAGAAGCATCCTTGAGGACACCGTTATTTACCTTGTCAAGCGCCGCAGCGGTATTTGGGTTTTCACCCGGCTGGTTGGGCTTGCTTGTGCCCGAAGGGCCGGTCTGCGCCGCCTGAGTATCAAGCGTATCGCCGGATTGATCCGTATTCGAGCCGGTAGTTTCCCGGGTACTGTTATCTGTGTTCTGAGTTGAGCTGCTCTCGCCCGCCGTAGTGGTTCCGGGTATTTCGGAGCTCGCGGGCGGCACTATATCACCGCCCGGAGTCAGATCATTGGTCGGATCCGTGCTCTCGGTGCCCGTAGTCTCACCCGGGATCTCAAGACGTCTGTCATTTCCGTGCTGCATAGCTATCGGTATAGCGATCGCCGCAGCGATCACCAGACACAGACACGCCGCAACGGCGACCCATCTTATCCAAACGGCGCCATGCGCCTGATGCCTTTTTTCAGCATCCTCTATCATATCGAAATCAATGCCGTTCAAGGCATCTAATATATCTTTTCTTTTCATATACTGAATCCCTCCCGCAAAAGATATTTTTTAAGCTTCTCGCGTGTACGCATAAGCAAGGATTTGACCTTGCTCTCGCTCATTCCGAAATCGTGCGCGATCTCAGAGATCGAGGACATATGCCAATAGCGCCTTATAAACACCCGTCTCGCCTCGTCGGGCAAGGAATGTAAAAAGCCGTTCAAAGCATCGCGAAGCTCTAACGAATTAAAGTCGCTCTCGCTGTCGGATATACATTCCGAAAGCTCGTCAAGCGCGAGCATGTACTGCCCCTCTCCGCGCTTTTTCGCAAGATTTTTTTCAAGACGGTTAATGGAAAGCTGTCTTGTGATACGTCCGAGAAACGCCTTGAGATTATACGGGCGCTCTGGCGGAATATTATCCCACGCCTTTATATAGGTGTCGTTGACTACTTCTTTTGAATCCTCATCGTCGCGCAATATACGGTACGCGATGGAGTGAAAATAACGTCCGTAGACCTTGTCCGTCTCCTCGATCGCAGTTTCCGAGCGAGCCCAATACAAGTCTACTATACTACTGTCTGTCATACGCTCAACCTCCTTTCATTTTATAGTACAGAAAATTTTTCCTTTGCGTTGCGTTATTCAATAATTTTTTGGGGGATCCTTAAAAATATTTTTCCATAATGTCGGCTATCATATCGTCCATAATACCAAGCTCTGCGGCAAGGGTA
This sequence comes from Clostridia bacterium, assembly GCA_017536635.1. Classification (GTDB taxonomy): domain Bacteria; phylum Bacillota; class Clostridia; order Oscillospirales; family CAG-272; genus HGM12713. The sequence continues at coordinate 2,780 of JAFXHA010000011.1, read as the reverse complement.
AGCACGGTGTATCTGTCGCGCACGGTATGCGCCTCAAACAGCATTCTGCGCATAGTCTCCTCGCGCACGCCGATCTCGGAAAAGCGCACGGGCGCGCCCATTCCGACAAGCATATCCCGTACCGTCTCCTCGTCGGGCAGACTTCGCGCAAGCGCATAGACCTGCTCCGCGTTTTTGCAGGGTACGCGGTGATCCGCGATGTATTTATATATCGAAAGCGACACGAGCGTGCCGATGCCGACCTTTATTCCGTGCGGTGGGATAGGCTCTCCGCGGCGCGCGAAATCCATCTCGAGAAAATGCGACTGATGATGCTCGCTACCGCTTGCCGGGCGGGAATTTCCACACATAGCCATAGATATACCCGCAGTGATCAGCGCGTCCATAAGCTCCGCGATCGCATCCGCGCGATATTCTGTAAGTCCGCCGTAAGCCTCAATGCACGCGCCCAGCGCCCTCTCCATAAGAGAATAAGCCTCGGTGTGTATCGGCTCGCCGTTTATCAGATTTGAGAGCTTCCAATCCGCAAGGCAGGTGTATTTTCCGATAATGTCTCCAAAGCCTGCCGCGGTAAGCTCTCTCGGAGCGCACCTAATGATCTCGGGATCTATGAGGATATCCCTCGGAGCTCTCACGCTGTCGGTAACCTTAAATCCGCCACGCATAAGAGCGGCGCCCGAGGAGCAATATCCGTCCATACTCGCCGCCGTTGCCATAACTCCGCTGGGCACGCCCTCACAAAAGGCGATATATTTTGCCATATCGTTAAGCGTTCCGCTTCCGACCGCCAAAACGTAATCACAGCCCTTTGCCGCCCATCCCGCGAAATCGCACTTGTCCTCAGTGGGAAGAAGCTCCTCGTCGGGAAACTCCACCTCGACCACGTCGCAATCCGCAGCGATCAGCATCTCATACATCCGAGCGGCATACGGCTCGGTGTTTATATCGTATAAAAGCTCGATGCGCTTTCCCGCCACGCTGTTTACGAACCTGGGAAAGCCACCGTCTTCAGAGTATTCAATATTTATTCCTGCACGGTCTGTCAATATCATACGCACCTCCGAGTTTACTGATATAATTATATCGCATTTTTCTTGTAAAATCAAGTGCCGCAATCCATTTAAACAAACCATTTTAAACACAAAAGCAATTTGACATTGAATAAAATATAAATTCCCCGCTATTGCTTGTCAAAGCAATAGCGGGGGTAGTTTTAAGTTTATTTAACGGGGAGTTACTTCCTCCTTAGTAAAGTTCTCAGGTTTTATTAGCTCTAAGCCCAATGAATCCCAATCAAAGGTATTTTCAGTGCCGTCAATTTCTTCTATTGTGTCTACCGTAATTATATCAGTTGTAGATTCTGCAGAAGTTTCTTCAGAAGTCGTTTCTTCGGTAGAAGATTGATCGTCGGTTGTTGCGAGTTGCGTTGTTTCGGAAGATGATTCTTCACTCGTTTGCGACGCCTTTGTAGTGGGCTCATCTATATTTAGATACCTTTTTTTGCAAGCAAACAAAGTGCCTATTACAAGAATCAGAACTAAAATTAAACTAAGTATTTTTTGCATAAATATTCCCTCCTTATGAGTGTTCAAAGGTGAAATGTGTCATTAAGTCCTTTAAACTCCACATTAATTCTCATATTCTTTGCAACCCAAAGGATAGCAATTGGTCGTTATTTAATTCGACATCTGAATTTACATCAAATTTTGCAAAGAAATATCCGTCGCTACACCATATTGAATAATGATATCTGATTTTCCCTTGGTGCTGTGATGTGCGCTGACTTATCGAATATGTAGCATTATTTTTCTGTAACACGGTCATAGATTGCGTGTTTTCCTGATGAAACATATCCTCGTATCTTTGCTTTGTCAATACGGTTATCTTTACGGAAATGGTATTATCTTCGATACCGCCCTCGGCATTGAAAATATATATGTCTCTGATCCAATTGACACCGTTTTCAAGCTCTAAGCCATATGGGAGTATAGGGATCCATATGTTTTCAATATCGTACAATTTAAAGCCTTCGTCCCGTACTTGGTCGCTTGCGAAATATCGCAACAAAAACCTTTTATCGCTATCATCTAAAATGCCGTTTGGAATTTCATTTTTAAGCTTATCGAGCGATATGTAAATTCCACCATCTCCAAAATACGTCAAGTCTGTCGGGGCTATATCGTATGAATCGAAAACCATATAATATTGATCCCCTCTTTTTACTACCGTATAATTGTACTCGGACGGATATTCAATCTCGGGGATCTCCGTTGTGCCGCCCTCAGTACCGTCAATGGACTCGATAGTGTCAACGGTTACTGCGGTGTCGGACGTTTTCGGGGGCTCGTTTGTTTCTTCGGACGTCGATTCGCTTGTTTTTTCGTTGCTTGTTTCTTCGTTTGAAGTTTCATATATGCTCTCGATCGGAGAACTGCTTGTTTCATCGTCAATATAGAGATATCTTTTGTTGCACGACACAAAAACACCGAGAACAAGGGGCAGTGTTAATAGTAAAATGATTAGTTTTTTCATAAAATATCTACTTTCATTGTAGTGTTGCGGTGGTTGACAACCATAAATCAATATTGGTAGGGGCTGGCGCCCAACCGTTTGCGAAGCAAACTTTGCGTTGCTTTCAACTGCCGACAGCCCGTGTTGAACGCAAAACTAAATTAGGCTCCCTCTTGAGGGGGCTGTCGCCGAACGGCGACTGGGGGAGTTTGACACGCACTCCATAGACACGGACTCCTTCCGTCATCGTGTTCGCAATGCTCCACGAT
>JAFXHA010000076.1 GCA_017536635.1 Clostridia bacterium | reverse complement strand
GTTCGCAAAGCGAACTTGGCAAGCTTGCCAAAAGCAAGCGTTAGGACGCACGGTCCCTACAATAGAGATATGTTTTATCTCTAATACAATCAAACCCGTCGGAGAGTAGCGTCCGACTTACTTTTCTTGAAAGAAAAGTAAGCAAAAGAACTTCCGACTATAAAACACCTTTAAAATAAAACCCGTCGGTACGTAGTGTCCGACGGGTTTTTACCTTATGATGCTGATAAATTACCGATAACGATGCACGTTATTTCGAGTGATATGTCCACCAAATCCTTTTTGGTGGAAGTTTTCTTTTGGTTACTTTTCTTTTTCAAAAGAAAAGTAACATATATAAACCCAAAATCATTCCAACTCCAGCGAATCGGCGTTAAGAAAATCGTGGGCTGCGATAAGAGAGTCGGTAGGAACGGTCTTGGTAGCGCCGCAATCGGTGCAGGTGATCTTGAGTCCCTGCGCCGTCAGCTCGACGTCGTAATTACTCTCGACGTCATGCGGGCATTTGCAGATGATCTTCCCTTCCTCGTCGAGCTCCTTTATCATATAGGTGATTATTTCAAGCACCTGAGGATCTGTAAGATACTGCTCTCCGTGAAGCGCCTCGAAGCTGTCCGCGCCCGCTTTTTCAAGCAGATCGAGCAGCTCAAGCTCGGTGCGGGAAAGCTCAGCCTTGACGTGATTTGCGTCGCCCATCATCGCGATGTTGATATCAGCGTACGGACAAGGGAGCACGAAAAGATCCTTGCCGAAGAAAAGCGATGAGCTGACCGTAAAATTATGAGGATTCGGACAAAGCATACAAGGCACGGTAAAGCGCACCTTTGAATCAGAGCCGTCTCTCGAATAAACCATAGTCATTTCGCTTTTGCCGCAGGAGCATTTGAGCTTTACCATATCAGCGGAAAGCTTGAACATATCTACTGCGCTGAGCACGCCCGTGCCGCAGTGAGGGCAACGGTAAGCAACTGTTGTTCGTTTAGTTTCAAGTACCATTTTTTATCCTTCAATAAATAAAATTTTTGCCACATTACATTGTATGCGGCATGGGGATTTGTGTCCTTAAAGCTTGGGAGCGTCCGCCGAATTCGGCGGACGCTCCCGAAATTTTGCTCGGAATTATCCGTTAAATTTAAGCGTCAATACCTGCAAGGACCTTGTCGTTGATCTCAACCGCGTGAGCTGCCTCAAGCTCGGTGTTCTTTGCGTCATAGGTTTCGTTGAGAACCGTATCCTTTGCCGCAACGTACCAGTTTTCGTTACCGTTCTTGTTAAAGAATGCTACGCAGTACGTGCCGGTCGTGGTTCCGTTCTCGGTGTTCTCGTCCATAGTGATAACCTTATCCGTAAAGCTACCCTCTGCGAGATCCTTTGCAAATATCCAATTGTCGAATGCCGCTACGCCGAAGGTTCCCTTCGTGTAATCCTCGTAGGTGTAGTGATAAGCCTTAGAGGAGAAAGCCTCGTCCTCGACTATCTTTGCAAATGCATCAGCATCAACGGTCTCAAGCTCCTCAAGAGCCTCGATGATGTCCTCGGCAATAGCCTTATCGCTCGAAAGAATATAAGAAAGATTCTTTGCGTGATCTACATCCTGGTAAGGAGCCTTTGTGAGCATATAAACGTTTGCGTTGAAGTACTCGTACATAACGTAATCCTCATCCTGCTCCTCAAGATCCTTATCTCCTGCAAGGAGAACCTTAGTGTCGCCGACCTCGATCTTTTCGATCTCATCGGTCTCCTCGCCGTCAACCACAAGATCCTTGAATGCGCCGAGAATGAAATCGTTAGTATCCGAGAAGCCTACGCCTTCTTTGGTAAGGGTATCGTCATCTTCAGCGAAGTTTGCGTAAAGATTCTTGTAAATGGTGTTGAGCTCGGTAGCATATGCAGCGTCGACCTCAATATCATAAAGCGTCCAGATACCTGTTTCCTCATCCTTAACGGCATCGCCCTCAACGGTAACAGTATCCTTATCCTTGTTCTTTGCAAACTCTGCAAGAACACTTGATATCGTCTTATCCTTTATAGTCTGCTTGTCTTCCTCAGAGGGCTCGGGAATAGGATCCTCTTCGTCGTCAAAGTTTACCTTTTCATAAGCCGTATCGTAATCCTTGCCAAGAATGTGCTCGGAAACCGCAAGATAGAAATCAAGCTCGTTGTCTATATCGGCAAACTGATCTGCAAGCGCCTCGGCATCAGCGATAAGCTCGATGTATTTTTCCTTTACCTCTGCTTCCTGCGCTTCGGTAAGCTCGTAATTATCGGTGTAGTCATCGCCGAGAATTGCCTTTACAGCATCGTCATATTTAACCGATACGGTATACATCATATAGTCGATAAGGTCGTAATCAACCTTGTTGTCAGCATATTCTTCATCGATCATCGAATCGGTAACAGAATCGCTCACCTGCTTTGCGATAACCTCGCTGCACTTGGTAGCAAGGGCCGAAAGCTCAAGTCCCTTTCTTATGTCCTTAACATTTACACCCGAGCCATAAGTAGCCGCAATGTATGTATTCAAGGGCATTCCGTAAAGCGCCGCGGTGGATTCAAGCGCTTCGATATTAGAGTCAATGGAAGCCTTATCCTCGTCGTCAAGCTCAATTCCGAGCACGTCTGCCGCCTCGCAGTAGACAAGCGTGGTCTTTACCTGAGAGGTTGCCTGCTCCATAAAGTAATCGTACCAGGTTCCTTCGAATGCGCCGAGATAGTAGGTCTCGTAAGCGTAATCGCCCTCAGATCCGCCGTAGGGCTGATCCTTAAGAGACTTGGTCGTATCAAGGCTGAAATAGTTCAGATAAGACTCGTACTCGGTCTGGAAATTTGCATAATTAGCTTTAAAGAAATACGAGAAGGTATTTTGATTGACTTTATAATCCTCGGATTTCATAGCGGTCTTCATTCTTCCGAAAACGCCGTTGGAGCTCAGGGCGAGAAGCACTGCGGAGCAAACGATCGCAACCGTAATAACTACCGTTAAAAGCGTTATAGCCCAGCTCGGCATTCCCTTCTGCTTTTTCTTAGGAGTAGCCACCTTTCTTGTGTCTACTCTGTTTACTCTGATTCTGTTTGATTTTCCCATAAGGTTCACCTTTAAATATTTTTAAATTTTTGCGGAATCTCCGCGATAAGTCTACAAGATAATATTATACCTTTTTAGCGTGATAAAATGTTGAATACAAAATGAATAAACTATGAATTTAACCTATTTTTTTAATAAATCGGCATAATTTTTTTCAAAATGTACCAAAAAACACCAATTTTACTCGTTCATAATGATCGGAAGTATCATAGGTCTGCGCTTGGTCTTAGCATACAGGAACTTCGAAAGATCGTCCTTGACCTTTGTCTTGAGCTCCATTCTGTCGAGAGATCCGCGAGAGCTCAGACTCTTTTCGATAGATTCCGCGGCGATCTCGCGAGCCTCGTCCATAAGCTCCTCAGCCTCTCGGACGTACACGAATCCGCGCGAAACTATCTCGGGACCCGAAAGCAGCAATCTCGCCTCGGCGTCTATTGACGCAACGACGATTATTATACCGTCCTGCGCAAGATGTCTTCTGTCTCGAAGCACTATATTTCCTACGTCTCCGACGCCGTATCCGTCGACAAGCACCTTTCCCGAGGGCACGACTCCGCCGAAGTGAGCGCCCTTGGAGTCGATCTCCAGAACCTTGCCGATGTCGGATATGAATATATTTCTGTCGGGAATACCCATATCGAGCGCAAGCTCACGGTTTGCGGCAAGATGTCTGTATTCACCGTGTATCGGCATAAAATATTTCGGCTTTGTAAGCGCCTGCAAGAGCTTGAGCTCTTCCTGACATGCGTGTCCCGAAACGTGCACCTCGACCACCGCGTCGTGCAGCACGTTGACACCGTTCTTTGAGAGCTCGTTTATTATTCTTCCGACAAGCTTTTCGTTGCCGGGAATAGCACTCGATGAGAGCACGACCAGGTCGCTCGGCCCAAGCGTTACCTGAGAGTGATCGGCAAACGCCATACGGTAAAGCGCCGACATCGGCTCGCCCTGGCTTCCCGTAGTGATAAGCGTTATCTCCTCGGGCTTGAATCTCTTTATTTCGTTGATATCGATTATCACGCCGTCGGGCACGGTCATATAACCGAGCTCTATCGCGGCGCCGATGATATTGAGCATGCTTCTGCCTGTAACGGCAACACGCCTGCCGTGCTTTGCGCTGACGTTGATTATCTGCTGAACGCGGTGAACGTTCGACGAGAACGTAGCGATAACTATTCGCTTATCGGGATTTGTCGCAAAAATATATTCAAGCGACTTTCCAACCTTTCTCTCGGATGGGGTAAAGCCCGCGCGCTCCGCGTTGGTAGACTCACACATAAGAAGCAGAACGCCCTTCCTTCCGAGCTCACCAAGGCGTGTAATATTCATCATATCCCCGTCGATAGGCGTTACGTCAAGCTTGAAATCTCCCGAATGGATAATAGTTCCGAGCGGAGTATTTATCGCAAGACAGCACGCATCGGCGATCGAATGGTTGACGTGGATAAATTCGACGGCGAACGAGCCGACCTTTATAGACTGACCTGCGCTGACGCAATTGAGCGACGGAGTAACGGTCAGCTCAAATTCATCGAGCTTGTTCTTGATTATGCCCAAGGTCAGCTTTGTGCCGAATATGGGCGGATTGATCAGCCTGAGAATATAAGGTATCGCACCGATATGGTCCTCGTGGCCGTGTGTTAAAAATATTCCTTTTATTTTATCGCTGTTGGCCTCAAGATAAGATATGTCGGGTATAACGAGGTCAATACCGAGCATATCCTCATCGGGAAAGCCAAGACCGCAGTCAACGACTATCATTTCATCCTCATACTCGATGACTGTCAGGTTCTTGCCTATCTCATTAAGGCCGCCCAAAGGAATAATACGCAATTTTCCTTTTTCTTTTTTTGGCATAGAATCTCCTATTCTTTTTGGTATTAAAGCTTTGATATGTACGCTTTTAAGCGCACCAAAAGATGCCCCCGACGAATATGCGACACCGCTCCCCGCATACCACCGACGGCCTATATAAACTTTTAGGTTTTATTATTATAGCACACTTTTCGAAAATTGTCAACATCAACCTTTTGCGCCGCCGACAATTTCGACGACCTTTTACGACAAGCCTCAAAGCATCAGCAACGCCGCAAGCGCTCCAAGTGCCGCGCCGACGGCAAATCCTATCGCAAATGCCAGCGCCGTATTTCGCCGGGCATATACCGCCCTTTTGTTCGAGCGGTTAAAAACACTCTCGCCTATTATTTTGTTTGCCTCGGTCAGAATGTCCTGCGAGCTGTACCCGGGCGGCTTTACCTTCATAATAAAAAATATCTTCTCAAACGAGCTTTTTTTCGGCGGCTCCACGATTATAACGTTCTTTTGTACGCCTTTTATCATCAGATCCCTCTTTCGTCAACTCAGAACTGCGAAAATATTATTTCCCCTCTTTTCTACTTTCAAACGCGCTCGACAAATAAATCAAAAATAATTCAAAAATCGGAAATAAAAAGTTTTTTCGTCTTGACTTTTTACCCTTTATGTATTATAATCTTAGTAATGTCGACCGATATCGCGCCGATCCGCTCAGATTCGATTCGTTTTTGAGCAATTGTTTTTTATTTAAGGAGAAATTACTATGAAATCTACTGGTGTTGTTCGTAAGGTCGATGAGCTCGGAAGAATCGTCCTGCCCATCGAGATCCGTAACGTTTTGGATATAAAGCCCAAGGATGCTATCGAAATCTTTACCGATAACGATAAGATCGTCCTCAAAAAATATCAGCCCGCTTGCATCTTCTGCAATGACGTCGATAATATAGTCTATTTCAACGGCAAGCGCGTTTGCTCCTCTTGCATCGAAAAGCTTAAAGAACAGTTTTAGTTTTTAGTTACTTTCTTTGAAAAGAAAGTAACCAAAGAAACTTCCTGATATTAAAGACAAGTTAACATATCTCTACGAATGATATTTATCGATTGAACAAAAACATAAGTTTTCTTTTGAAAAAGAAAGCAACCAAAGAAACTTCCCACAAGATAGGACTTGTGGACATATCACCCGAAATAACGTGCATCGTTATCGGCATTTTATTGAATTTATAAGGTAAAAACCCGTCGGACACTACGTACCGACGGGTTTTATTTTTAATATGTTTTATAGCCGGAAGTTCTTTTGCTTACTTTTCTTTCAAGAAAAGTAAGTCGGACGCTACGTACCGACGGGTTTTATTTTTAATATGT
>JAFXHA010000075.1 GCA_017536635.1 Clostridia bacterium | reverse complement strand
TAACTTTAAAACTCCCGACATTAAGATAAGCTTTAATAATAAAGATCTGTTTATTAAGTTCATCAGAGTAAAATCAAAAACGACCGTAAGATTTACAAGCGAAAGTAGTATAGAAAAGATCAGATACAAAAAAGCAATAGTGCCAAGTCCACATAACAAAGGATTGACACCAAGCTATGTAGCAAATTACAGTCAAGGCAGCGAGATAAGTGCAAAATCATCAAAAATGAACTTTATGTTCGACGCTCCCGACGAGTCTATCAAATTGATTTTATTTACGGAAAACGTATCAGAAATAAGAGTTTTCGATATGTCCAAAGTCAATGACAGCATCATCGGCGACGGAGAGCAAGCATACGGTTATTACGTAGGCGGACGAAAATTTTTAAAGAAATGGATAAATAGAAATAATTAACATACATTTCAAGAAAGGAACAAAAATATGTTTATAGTTGATTGGTGGAACTCTCTTAGTATAGCGGCGCAGGTATTTTACTGTGTGGCTATCCCCGCAACGCTCATACTGATAGTCCAGACCGTGCTTATGTTCATCGGCATAGGAAATGACGCGGACGGAGTCGGAGACGATATGCCCGACGATCTCGGCGACGCGACTCCCGACGATATGCCCGATGCGCCCGACGCAGAGGATATATCGGGACTTGCCGATCTGCGCATCTTCACACTGCGAGGAATAGTGGCATTCTTTGTGGTATTCGGCTGGGTCGGCGTGGCTATGGATTCGGTTGATGCCGCTATCTATATAACCGTTCCCGTGGCGATAGTCAGCGGCTTTGCGATGATGCTCCTGCTCGCGTTTATGATGAGAGCGGTAATGAGACTTCGCGGCGACGGAAATATCGACAACCGCAATGCCATCGGTACGGCGGGCAGAGTTCAGCTCGTTATTCCCCCTGCCCGCACGGGCAGCGGCAAGGTGCATGTTATGCTTCAGGGCTCATACGTTGAACGCGACGCCGTTACCGACGATACCGAAGCAATACCGACGGGCGCTGAGATAATAGTCGTCGGCGTCAGCGGTCAGACCGACCTTGTGGTCAAAAGAAAATAAATTTGTATATATTAGAAACTAATATATAAATATCATCAACGGAGGAAAAAAATATGCAACCCCAAATCGTTATTTTAATTTGTGCAGTAGTTCTTGTCCTCGTGTCCTTCATCATCTGGATATGCTCCAGATACAAGAAGTGCCCTTCCGACAAGATAATGGTAGTCTACGGTTCTATCGGTAAGAACAAGGACGGCACCAACCGCAGTGCGAAATGTATCCACGGCGGCGCGGAATTCGTTATTCCCGTATTTCAGTCCTACGCTTATCTCGATCTGACGCCTATATCCATTCAGGTCGACCTGAAAAACGCACTCTCCAGACAGAATATCCGAATCGACGTTCCCTCTCGCTTTACCGTCGGTATCTCCACCGAGCCCGGCGTTATGCAGAATGCGGCAGAGCGTTTGCTCGGACTTCAACTCTCCGAGATCCAGGAGCTTTCCAAGGATATCATTTTCGGTCAGCTCCGTCTTATCATCGCAACGATGGACATCGAGGAGATCAACACCGACAGAGATAAATTCCTGGCGGCTGTCAGCAGCAACGTTGAAACCGAGCTCAAGAAGATCGGTCTCCGTCTTATCAACGTAAACGTAACCGATATCAGCGATGAATCGGGATACATAGCAGCTCTCGGTAAGGAAGCTGCGGCGAAGGCTATCAACGATGCTAAAAGAAGCGTTGCCGAGCAGGACAGAGACGGTTCTATCGGTGAAGCTAACGCAAGAATGGATCAGAGGATCAAGGTATCCGAGGCAGACTCGGTTGCTATTCAGGGCGAAAACGAAGCGAAGATGAAGATCGCTATGTCCGAAGCAGCGCTCAAGGAAAAGGAAGCTGAAGCGATGAAGATCGCAACGACGGCTGAAAAGATCCAGGCTGCAAAGGCACTCGAGGAATCTTATGCCGCTGAGCAGGCTGCCGAGCAAGCAAGACGCGCTAAGGAACAGGCTACGCTCGAGGCTGACATCATCGTTCGTGCAGAGGCTAAGAAAAAGGAAATGGAGCTCGAAGCTGAGGCTGAGGCTGAGCAGCTGCGCCGCAAGGCAAAGGGTGAAGCTGACGCTATCTACGCAAAGATGGAAGCTGAGGCTCGCGGTCTTGAGGAGATTCTCAAAAAGCAGGCTGCAGGTTTTGCTGAGATCGTAAAATCCGCAGGCGGAGACGCAGATGCGGCGCTCAAGCTCCTTATCGCCGACAAGCTTGAGGATCTGATGCGCGTTCAGGTAGATGCAGTCAAGAACATCAAGATCGACAAGGTAACCGTCTGGGACGGCGGTCAGAACGGCGACGGAAAGACCTCTACCGCAAACTTTATCTCGGGAATGATGAAATCTGTTCCCCCGCTTGACGAGGTGTTCACTCTCGCAGGCATGCAGCTCCCTTCCATTCTTGGAAAGAAGATAGATGAAAACAAAGCCGACGCTCCCGTAGAGGACACACAGGCTCAGTAACCTTCAATCGTTAAAATCAAAAAAAGGGTCCCACGGTTCAAATGAACCGTGGGGCCCTTGACTATATATATCTTTAAAGTTTTTGAAGATTCCAAAGAAACTTTTGCAAAAGTTTCTTTGGTGGGGTTTGGGGTGAAACCCCAAAACAGATCGAAGCTCTGCGAAAACTATCTTTTAGGTTTAAAATACTGATAGAGTCGGCAAGGTATCATTCCGTTATAGAGCTTGCGGATCTTATCGGCACGTGCGCCGTATATCCTTTCAAAATTCTCGGAGGAGGTTAGGATATATATCTGCCACGGCGCGAGGTCTCCGAATGCTTTTCCCATATCGCGATAAAGTCTCTCGGCATCCTTTTGCTCCATCAGGCGCTCTCCCGCATAGGGCGGATTGCACGCGACAGTTCCTCGACAATCGAGCTTTTTGATGCTTCTGGCATCTGCCTCAAAGAATCTGATATAGTCGGCAACACCTGCGCGCTCGGCGTTTTCTCTTGCCTTTTCAAGCACATCGGCATCGATATCCGAAGCATACGCCTGGAACTGTGAATCCATATTTATCTCAGAAAGAGCTTTGGATCTTTCTTCCTTCCATATACTTTCGGGAAAAGCCGCAAAGCTCTGTGCGGCAAAATCTCTGTCAAGTCCGGGAGCTTGATTGGTGGCGATCATAGCCGCCTCTATCGCTATCGTTCCCGAACCGCAGAACGGATCCCAGAACAACGTATTCTCGGACGGTCTCGCAATAGACGCTACTGCCGCCGCAAGTGTCTCACGCAGGGGCGCCTCACCCGATGCTATCCTGTATCCGCGCTTATGAAGCGGAACTCCCGATGTATCGATCATAAGCGTCGCCTTATCCTTAAAAATAAAGAACTCTATCTGATATTTGACCTTGCTGTCCTCGGGGAAAATTTTCAGTCCGTATTTTTCAGAAAGTCGGCTGACGACCGCCTTTTTAACTATACTCTGACAATCGGGAACCGAAAAGAGTTTACTCCTTATCGCGTGTCCCTTGACGGGAAACATATCACACATACCGATATAATTTTCCCATTCGAGTGCTCTCGTTCCCTCAAAAAGATCGTTGAAGCTATACGCCTCAAACTCACCCATATTTATATAAACGCGCTCGGCGAAGCGAAGCCTTATATTCGCCGCCGCCAGCTGATGCTCGTTCCCCTCAAAATATATTCTGCCGTCCATAGTTTCGGTCCTTTTACATCCGAGCTTGTCTATCTCCGCGCCAAGCAAGCTTTCAAGTCCGAAAAGGCAGGTCGCAACCATTTTTACCGTCATATTTTTTCCTTTTCAAAAAATTTTTAATAATTTCACTAAATATTATAAAACATTATTTTGAAACTGTCAAGGCACAGACTTGACACGGCGCAATTTTTTTGTTATAATTAGTATGTATAAGTAAAATGCAGTATTATGTTTTCACGGAGGCGGATATGAGCGAGTTATCTGAAAAATATATGACTCAAATAGCGGGCAACCGTGCTCTTTGCCGCCGCCTCTCACTTGACATTCTTGCGGGAACTCTGCCGCACGCGCTGATCCTTGAAGGTGCCTCGGGCTCAGGAAAAAGACTTGTCGCGCTCAATATTGCTGCCGCCCTTGCCTGTACGGGCAAGCATAAGGATGGGGCGAGTGTTCCATGTCTTAGCTGTCTTGAATGCCGCAAGGTATTTGAAGGTCTTTGCCCGGACGTTATATTCGTAAACAGAGGCGAAAAGGCGACTATCGGCGTTGAGGAAGCACGATTTGTCCGCGAGGACGTGAAGATCATTCCCAACGACCTTGAACGCAAGATATATATCATTGAGGAAGCCGACAAAATGACAGATCAGGCGCAGAACGCATTGCTTCTCACGCTTGAGGAGCCACCGTCATATGCGGTATTTATCCTGCTTTGCGAATCGGCGTCCGAATTGCTTGAAACTATACGAAGCCGCGCGCCCGTATTCCGCACCGAGCTTATGTCGGCGCAGGAAATAGAAAAATGCATTCTTGAAAAAAGCGACAGGGCGCGTACGCTAAAGGCGCAGGATCCGTCTCTTCTCGCACAGATCACGGTATCTGCGGGCGGCACTGTCGGAAGAGCTCTTGATTATCTCGACGAGCGAAAATTTGCGCCGATAAAAGAAGCAAGAGAGCTGACATATGACTTTCTCGAGGCTATCTCCGACAGAGCAAAGGCAGGAGCGGCAATCCCTCTGCTCTCCCGTTTTTCATCAAAACGCGATACCCTGCAATTTCAGCTTGAAATGCTGCTTGATGCAGCGGTCGAGCTTTTGATATTGAAGAAGGCCGACGGGCGAGAGCTTGTATTTTTCGAATCCGAGCAAAAGGCACTTGATCTGTGTGAGCTCATCCCTGCGTCAAAGCTGCTTGCCGTAAGCGAAGCAGTAAACGAAGCGATCGAGGAGAACAAGCGTAACGCCAATGTTCGTCTGTTGCTTATGAAAATGGCAACGAGCATAAAAATACTGTAAATTTTTTACCGCTACGGCGGAAAGAGGATAATATATGGAAGAAAAAAACAAGAACGAAAGCAATAATCAGAATGAGCGCAAAAAGCATCAGAAGCACCGCTCGTATTTCCTTGAGCCCAAGGATAATAACGGCAAGGACAATGCCGTAAAGCCCGCGCCTGCAGAGGCAAAAAAGGCACCCGCCGCAGAAAACTCTCAGGGCGGACAAAATCACGGAAGCAATCACAAGAAAAAGCATAAAAAGCATCCGCATCAGAACAAGGAGCAGCAAAGCACAGCTCCAAAGGCTGCCGAGGAAGCAAAGGCGACATCTGCCCCCAAGCCTCAGCCTACTGCAGAAAAAAAGGAAGGCGATCAGCAGAACGCCAACCGAGGCGGCTCAAAAAACCGCAATAAAAATAAAAACCGCAACAAGCAGAACCGTGAGAAAAACGACAATGCGCAAAAGCAAAGCGACAAGCTCACAAATCCTCTGATAGTTCCAATGCCGATACCCGAAAAAAAGGCAGCAGACGTGAGCGACGAGTTTGAAGAGGTGCATTTCGACTTTGGCGAGGACGGACCGCTTCCCTCTCTCCAAAGCAGTAAGCCCTCAAGCAACGAGCCCGCCGCTGACGAGCCCAAGGTAGAGGTCGTAGGTATTCGGTTCAAGGCTAATTCAAAGGTATATTATTTCGATCCCAAGGGTAAGAAATTTACCAAGGGAACGCACGCAATAGTTGAGACCGCGCGCGGACTTGAATACGGCGAGGTCGCTATGGCAAATACGCTTGTAAACGAAAGCGATACCGTCCCCCCCATACGTCCCGCTATCCGCACGGCTACCCACGAGGATGACGAGCATCACAAAGCAAACAAGGTCAAGGAGGATGAGGCATTCAAGCTCTGTAACGAGAGAATAATGGCGCACGAGCTTGATATGAAGCTTATAGAGGCACAGTACACCTTTGATAACACTAAGCTCCTGTTCTACTTCTCTTCTGCGGGACGCGTTGATTTCAGAGAGCTCGTAAAGGATCTTGCATCTCTCTTCCGCACGAGAATAGAGCTTCGCCAGATAGGAATACGCGACGAGGCAAAGATAATGGGCGGCCTCGGAATCTGCGGCAGACCTCTCTGCTGCTCACGTTTTCTTACCGATTTCGGTCAGGTATCGATCAAAATGGCAAAGGAGCAGAACCTTTCGCTCAACTCATCTAAAATATCGGGAATCTGTGGCAGGCTTATGTGCTGTCTGCGCTATGAGCAGGAGACCTACGAATATGAGATAAAGCGCACTCCGCCCGTTGATTCCTACGTTCGTACCGAAAACGGAGACGGTGTGGTTACCGAAATAAATCCGCTTGCAGGTACCGTCAAGGTACGACTTCTCGCATCTCCGGACGTCCCCCCGAAAACTTATAAGCGTGAAGAGCTCACCGTGCTCAGAAAGAAAAATAAAGGATAATTTGATTCAAACACCTCTTCTGTTGAAGAGGTGTTTTTTTACTTTAATTTTGAAATTATTAAACTTGGATTTTTCAAAAATGGTTATTTTTTTAACATTTCTCTTAAATTAAAGTCAATTTTGTGTTGACATTATGAAAGTTTTGTGGTATAATCTTTTATAATATATAATTATAATGTATATTTGCGCCCATACGGGTGTAAAAAAAAAGAAAGGTAAAACACCATGAGTTCCAAAACACTATTGTACATAGGCAAAAGAATTCTCCTCGCAATATTGACGGTCTGGGTAGTTATAACCGTAACATTCTTCGTTATGCACGCAGTTCCCGGCGGTCCTTTCCTTGGAGAAAAGGCGCTCTCTGTCGACGCACAGAGAGCACTTGAGGCAAAGTACGGACTGGACAAGGAGGTACATGAACAGTACGCTACTTATCTTAAGGATATAGTTACTAAATTTGATTTCGGTCCTTCGCTCAAGCAGCGCGGACGTGAGGTCATTGATATAATCGCAGACGGTATGAAGACCTCCGCAAAGCTCGGCCTTATCGCGGCGGGTATCGCGCTCGTTACCGGTATCGTTCTCGGAGCGGTTGCGGCGCTCAGAAGAAACAAGCTTATCGACCGCGTTATAATGGTCATTACCACCGCTTTCGTTTCGATGCCGTCGTTCATTATGGGCTCACTGCTACTACTAATATTTGCGGTCAAGCTACAATGGCTACCCGCTAACGGCGCGACCGCGGGAGGCTTGATACTCCCAATAATTACTCTTGCGCTCTACCCCACCGCGTACATCACGCGTCTTACACGTTCGTCCATGCTCGACGTTCTCGGACAGGACTACATAAGAACCGCAAAGGCGAAGGGAGTTTCAAAGTTCAAGATAATCTTCGGACACGCCCTCAAGAACTCGCTCATCCCTGTTATCACTTATTTTGGACCGATGCTCGCTTACATCGTTACCGGATCTCTCGTCGTTGAGAAGATATTCGCCGTTCCCGGAATCGGCCGTACGTTTGTCAGCAGTATTACAGACAGAGACTATCCCGTTATTATGGGTACTACCATAATTCTGGCTACGCTTATAGTTATCATGAACCTTGTGGGAGATATACTTTATAAGGTTGTCGACCCGCGCATTACGCTGGAATAAGGAGGAAATCGAAAATGAAAATGTACAAAAAGCCTTTCAGCATGCACGTTGATCTCGATGCTTTTATTCCCGCAACCGAACAGGAAAAGGAATACATGGTCCAAATGAGACCTCCGTCAACCTTCTTCCGCGACGGTGTTAAGCGCCTTTGGAAAAACAAGGTTGCTGTTGTCAGCTTCTTCATCATAGTCTTTATGGTTCTTTCCTGCATAATCATTCCTCTCGTATGGCCTTACGGATACGACCAGATGCTTGGAATGAACAAGGGAAAGGTCGATCCCACTTATAGCAATCTCGCTCCCTTTGAATACGGAGAGACTGAGCTTGAGAGGATAGAAAATGGCGAAAAGGTATTCCCTCACATCTTTGGAACCGACTCGCACGGCCGTGATTATCTTATCCGTGTCGTATACGGAATGAGAGTTTCTCTCATGGTCGGATTCTTTGCAAGCATCATAGTTCTCGTTATCGGTATGCTCGTAGGATCCATCTCGGGCTACATCGGCGGAAAGGTCGACCTTATAATAATGAGAATAGTTGATATCATCTATTCACTTCCCGATATGCTTATGGTCATATTACTTGCGTCAGTACTTAAGCTCGTGCTTGGCGAGGCGCTTGAAGGAACCATCCTTGAAAAGATAGGCAGTAACATAATCAGCCTTTTCATAGTATTCGGACTTCTTTATTGGGTATCGATGTCCCGCCTTATCAGAGGACAGATCCTCTCGCTTCGTGAGCAGGAATACGTTCTCTCGGCAAAAGCGTCGGGCGCAAAGAGCGGCTGGATAATCAGAAAGCACCTCGTTCCCAACTGTATCAGCGTTATTATCATTTCTACTGCACTTCAGATCCCCAGCGCGATCTTTACCGAAAGCTACCTTTCCTTCCTTGGACTTGGAGTCAACGCTCCCATGCCCTCTCTCGGATCGCTCGCTTCGGACGCACTTAACGGATTCACATCATACCCCTACCGCTTAGTAATCCCCGCAGTAGTAATATCTCTTATCGTTCTTTCGCTCAATCTGTTTGGCGACGGCCTTCGCGATGCCTTCGACCCCAAGCTTAACACCTGATGAAAGGAAGGTATCAAAATGGCACTCTTAGAAGTTAATAATTTGCGTACCTCCTTCTTCACCGACGCAGGTGAGGTCAAGGCGGTAAACGGAATATCCTTCTCCCTCGATCACGGCAAGGTGCTCGGAATCGTTGGAGAATCGGGATCGGGAAAATCGGTAACCGCGTACTCTATTCTTCAGATACTCGCGTCCACCGCAAAGATAAACCCCGAATCCTCTATAAAATTTGACGGTCAGGAGCTTGTAGGCTCCGGCGAAAAGGTAATGAGAAAGATCAGAGGTAACAAGATCTCTATAATCTTCCAGGACCCTATGACCTCTCTTAACCCCACGTACACCATCGGACATCAGCTTATGGAAGCAATTATGCTCCACACGCCGAGAAACAAGCAACAGGCTCGCGAGCGCGCGCTTGAAATGCTCAGGCTCGTAAATATCAATGAACCCGAAAAGCGTATGAAGCAGTATCCCTTCGAGTTCTCGGGTGGTATGCGTCAGCGTATAGTCATCGCTATGGCTCTTGCCTGCGAGCCCGATATACTTATTGCCGACGAGCCCACTACGGCTCTCGACGTTACCATTCAGGCTCAGATACTTGAGCTTATGAACTCCTTGCAGAAGGAGCTTGGAATGGCTATTATTATGATCACGCACGACCTTGGTGTCGTTGCGCAGATGTGCGACGAGGTCATCGTTATGTATGCAGGATCAATCTGCGAGCAAGGCACCGCAGAGGAGATATTCTACAACCCCAAGCACGAGTATACCAAAGGTCTTATGCGTTCTATCCCGACAACAAGCACTCTGGGTACAAAGCTCCAGCCTATTACGGGAACACCTATCGACCTTTTGAATATGCCTGAGGGTTGTCCCTTCGCGCCACGTTGCGACGCGGCTATGAAGGCTTGTATTTACAAGCACCCCGAAAACGTTCTCATAAACAATGATCACGCCGCTTCCTGCTGGATGAACATAAAGGAAGGTATTGAGGACGGCTCTATAACGAGACTCGATGGCACTGATATCGCGGAAGGAGGAAACGACAATGAATGACGAGATCATAAAAACTCCCCAAGATAATTCCGAAGCTCCGCTTGTTGAGGTAAAGAACCTCAAGCAGTATTTCAACATCAACACGGGACTCTTCAAGTCCAAGCCTCTTAAGGCTGTTGACGGCATATCCTTCACCATAGGCGAGGGTGAAACTCTCGGACTTGTCGGAGAGTCGGGCTGTGGAAAGACTACGGTCGGCCGTACCCTTCTCCACCTTTACAAGCCCACTGCGGGTGAGGTCTATTACAGAGGCAACAAGATCGTTACCCCACACGATATCAAGGAATTTCGTAAGCACGCAACTATGGTTTTCCAGGACCCCTACTCCTCACTCAATCCCCGTATGACTGTCGCTGATATCATAGGCGAGCCCTTGGACATACACAATATGTATGAAAGCAAAGCAGAGAGACAGGAAAAGATCCTTGAGCTTATGGATCACGTAGGACTGAACAGTGAGCACGCTTCACGTTACGCGCACGAGTTCTCGGGCGGTCAGAGACAGAGAATCGGTATTGCCCGCGCGCTTGCGATAAATCCCGACTTTATCGTCTGCGACGAGCCTGTATCCGCTCTTGACGTTTCCATTCAGGCTCAGATAATCAATATGTTTGACGAGCTGCAGGAAAAGATCGGTCTTTCTTATCTCTTTATCGCGCACGACCTTCTCGTCGTACGTCATATCAGTAACCGCATCGCAGTTATGTACCTTGGAAAGATGGTAGAGCTTGCGGATGCTACCGAGATATACGATCATCCTCTCCATCCCTACTCCAGAGCGCTTATCTCCGCGGTTCCCGTTCCCGATCCTAATATTGCAAAGGCAAATCAGAGAATCGCGCTCGGTGGAGATATCCCCAGTCCGCTTAACGCTCCTTCCGGCTGTCCCTTCCGCACCCGTTGTCCTTATGCGACCGAGCAGTGCGCAGCAGAGATGCCTGAATTCAAGGAAGTATACAAAGGTCATTTTGTTGCTTGCCACAATCTCGACAAGGTAAACTGACCTAAAACAAACTCTATCGTTCATTTTCCTGCCGAAGGGTCGTGCAATACTTTCGGAAGGGTTTGAAAAATACAATTGATCTTTAAGAAAGGAAGAAAACAATGAAAAAGATTTTAGCAATCGTTCTTCTTGCGCTTATGCTTGTAAGCGTAGTTTCCTGCGGAAAGACCTCGAATACACCTACACTTACTTACCTTTACAACACTTCTGACAGCCACAAGGCTATCGGTGAGTACCTCCAGGCAGCTCTTGCTGACGCAGGCATCACCATGAACCTTGAGAACCAGGAATGGAACACCTTCCTTAACACCCGTAAGGACGGCGATTACTCCATCGCCCGTAACGGCTGGCTCGCTGACTATAACGATCCGATATGCTTCCTTGACATGTGGACCAGCAACTCGGGTAACAACGACGTTCAGTTCGGTAAGGGTGCTCACGCAGAGCTCAAGATGTACGATCTCGACCTCACCAAGTGGGGCTATGACGTAAAGGTTGAAGACGGAACATGGGCAGAGACCTATGACGTTCTCATCTCTACAATCAAGTCCTGCACCGACGCTACCAAGCGTTACGAAATGATGCACCTCGCAGAGGATATCCTTATGGATACCGGCTGTATCGTTCCCCTTTACTTCTACACCGACCTTTACATGGTTGACGACAAGCTCGAGGGCTTCTACTCCAACCCCCTCGGATACAAGTACTTCATGTACTCCACCGTGGACGGCGCTGACTACATCAACGTATGTCTCTCCTCTGAGCCCGACACTCTTGACCCTGCTCTCAACTCCGCAGTTGACGGTGCTACCATGGCAGCACACCTCTTCTCCGGTCTTGCAAAGTGGGCACAGGATGAGAACGGCAACCTCGTAATCGAGGCTGATATGGCAGAAGAGCTTGTTGAAGGCGTTACCAACGACGACGGAACCGTAACCTACACCTACACCCTTAAGGACGGTCTTAAGTGGAGCAACGGCGACGCTCTTACCGCAGAGCACGTTGTTGAGTCCTGGAAGAGAGCTGCTTCCGCAGACCTCGGCGCTGACTATGGCTACATGTTCGAGATCGTTAAGGGCTACGGCGAAGAGCTTGCAGTTGAAGCTACCGACGATAAGACCATCGTTGTAACTCTTTCCAACGCAGTTGCTTACTGGAACGAGCTTCTCGCATTCCCGACCTACTACCCCGTTCACCCCTCCGTATACGACAACGAGGCTTGGGCAACCGAACCCGAGACCTACATCAACAACGGTCCTTACGTTATGACCAAGTGGGATCATGACAGTGTTATCACCCTTGAGAAGAACGAGAACTACCATGATGCTGACAATGTAACCATGGACAAGATCAACTTCTACCTCTCCGATGACTCCAACAACATGCTCGCTAACTTCAAGAACGGAAGCTGGATACTTATCGACGACGTTCCCACCAACGAAATCAAGAGCCTCAAGACTGAATATGCTGACGAATTCGTTGTTGCAGGTCAGATCGGTACTTACTACGTTTGCTGGAACGTAAACGAGAACATTCTCCCCGCAGACAGCAAGCTTGAGGGCGTTGAGGCTGAAAAGGCTCAGGCTGAGATCCGTAAGGCTATCGGACTTCTCTTCGACCGTAACTACATCGTTGAAGAGATCGCACAGGGCGGCCAGGTTCCCGCATCGTCCTTCGTTGCAATGGGTATGACCAACCCCGACGGTACAGAGTTCTACAAGACTGCTCACAGCACCACCGACTCCTTCGACGGCTACTATGACGTAAGCGCAGAAGCTTTCGAGGACAACGTTGCTAAGGCAATGGAAGTACTCAACAAGTACTACGTAATCGAAGAAAAGTAATTTAAAGCTTGACTTCTTTTCGGTGATAACTCTTCAATTTAATTTTTATTGCACACTTGAATGAATTTCACTGATCAATAAAAATGAAGGCTACCGCAATCGCGGTAGCCTTTCTTTTTGATTGTTTTATTTTAAAAGATATTTCAGTGCGTCCTGAATATGAAGATCCCACCATTTCCAAGAGTGATTTCCCTCGGATTCCTCGTACAGATGCTCAATACCGAGCGTATCGAGTGTCGTGTGATAATCGCGGTTAGCGGTGATAAGCGAATCCTCGGTACCGCACCACATATACATTTTAGGAAGCTCTACTCCCTGCTCGCAAGCTTTTTTTGCAAGATACTGAACGTCGTGCACGGTTTCTCTCATATCGGTCGTTTCGTCAAAATCCGCTCCGAATATACCCTTGAGCTCGTCGGTAATGTTAAGGCGCTTTCTGATTGCAAAATCAAGCGCACCCGAAAGCGAAGCACAACCGCCGAAGCGCTCGGGATAAGTGAGTGCCGCCTTTATTGCTCCGTAGCCGCCCATCGAAAGACCCGCGATAAAGTTATCCTCGCGCTTGTCCGACATTCCCTTAAAGAAGCCACGGCACACGCGTGGAAGCTCCTCTGTAACGAAGGTGAAATAGTTCATACCGTAAGCGGTATCGGCATACCAGCTTCTTGCCACGCAGGGCATAACTACGGCGATGCCGTACTCCGATGCATAGCGCTCGATAGAAGTTCTACGCATCCATATCGTCTGATCATCGGACAGTCCGTGCAAAAGATAAAGCGTTTTATAGGTATCCTTGCCGTCAGCGCTAATACCGATAACGGTCTTTGCCTTCTCGGGCAGGATAACGTTTACCGACACTCCCATTTTAAGAGCGTCAGAATGATAGTTCATCTGAAGAAATGCCATAATATTACCTCAATCCTTCTTAAATCCTACGGCAAGCGCGCACCAGCCGTTTTCCTCAACGCGCTCTATTATCTCAAATCCGTTCTCACGGAATCTGTCAACGACCTCGTCTGCTCGCTCGCAGATGATTCCCGATGCCAGAATAACCGTTTCGGGCTTCATATATTTAGCCACGTCGGGCATCATACGAATGATAATATCAGCAACGATATTGGCGCAGATGACGTCATATCCTCCGCCGCTTCTGTCAACGTGGAAAAGCAGGT
>JAFXHA010000010.1 GCA_017536635.1 Clostridia bacterium | reverse complement strand
TCCTACTACGATATTGCGCTTTCCGAGGGCTACGTTGACCTTGTGTTTGAGGGACACACGCATCAGCGCTACGTGATGCACGACCGACACGGAGTCTATCATTTGCAGAACGGCGGCGAAAACAAGGGTATCTCGCACGCTGAGGTCGCGATAAATTACGTCAACGACAGCTTTTCGACGAAGAGTGCGGAATTCGTTCCGACGTCGAGATACAGCGGGCTTGAGGACGACGCGATCGTTGACGCTCTGCTCAAAAAATACGAGAGCGACATTGCGGCGGCAGAGCGTGTTGTCGGTACGAACAAGAGCTATATGTCAAGCGACGCGCTCTGCGATCTTGCGGCAAAGCTATATTTTGAAGCGGGTGTTGCGCGCTGGGGCGCAGACTACGATATAGCGCTCGGCGGCGGATTTTTCCAGGCGCGCAGCCCCTATAATCTCCCCGCGGGCGAGGTTCAGTATGGCGATCTGCAAGCGATCTTCCCATTTGACAATCAGCTGGTGCTATGCTCGGTGCAGGGAAAATATCTTTCGTCAAAGTTTTTCTATACCAATAATTCAAATTATCACATTTTCTACGGTGAATACGGCGCGTCGATAAAGAATTCTATCGATCAGAATGCCACCTATTACGTAATCGTGGATTCCTATACCTCGTCGTATGCCCCGAATCATCTGACCGAAATAGCGCGCTACGACGCAAACGTCTACGCCCGCGATCTGCTCGCAGAATATTTTGGGGAGTAGAAGGACGATTTTGATGTTACTTTTCTTTTGAAAAAGAAAAGTAACCAAAAGAAAACTTCCACCAAAAAGGATTTGGTGGACATATCACTCGAAATAACGTGCATCGTTATCGGTAATTTATTGAATTTCTAAGGAAAAAACCCGTCGGACACTGCGTACCGACGGGTTTTGATTGTATTGGGATAATACATTTCTATTGTAGGGACCGTGCGTCCTAACGCTTGCTTTTGGCAAGCTTGCCAAGTTCGCTTTGCGAACGTTGTCGGCGGTCCGTTTCGAGCGCGAATGCAATTTAGCCTTCCCTTATGACGATGAGTAGCGCAAAAAACGATGCAAAAAATAAATATGCGGGGCATAGCCCCGCATATGAATTACTTTCTACTATCGAGATAAGCCTTTCTGCCTTCTTCGTAGAGGTTATTGCCTTCGCTGTCGATGATAACAACGAGGGGCATATCCTCGATATAGAGCTTCCGGAGAGCCTCTGCGCCGAGATCCTCGTATGCGATAAGCTCACAGGTCTTGATGCACTTTGCAAGGAGTGCGCCTGCGCCGCCGATAGCGCCGAAGTAAACGCCGCTATGCTTCTTCATAGCGTCAACGACCTCGGGAAGACGAGCGCCCTTACCGATCATTCCTCTTGCGCCAACGCTCATCATAGTGGGAGCGTAAGCGTCCATACGGCCGCTGGTGGTAGGACCTGCGGAGCCGATAACCTGACCGGGCTTTGCGGGCGTGGGGCCTACGTAATAGATGGTAGCATCCTTAGGATCAAAGGGAAGCTCCTCGCCACGAGCGAGAGTTTCGCACATTCTCTTATGACCTGCGTCACGAGAGGTGTAGATTATTCCGCTTACGAGCACTTCATCGCCTGCGTGAAGTGTCTTTGCAAGCTCCTCGGTAAGAGGGAGAGTTATCTTTCTTGCCATTTTATATTACCTCCGTTTTGTGACGAGTTACGTGACAGTTGATGTTGATAGCGCAAGGCATTCCCGCGATGTGAGTGGGAAGCGTCTCGATGTTCAGACCGATCGCGGTGGTCTTTCCGCCAAATCCCTGCGGGCCGATGCCGAGCTGATTTACCTTCTCGAGCATCTCGTCCTCAAGCTCTGCGTAGTAAGGATCGGGGTTGTGGGTATCGAGGGGACGCATAATAGCCTTCTTTGCGAGCAATGCAGCCTTGTCGAAGGTTCCGCCGATTCCAACGCCGATAACGATGGGGGGACAGGGGTTAGGACCTGCAGCCTCAACAGTCTCGATGATGAAATCCTTGATTCCCTGGAGACCTGCGGAGGGCTTGAACATACGGATCGCGCTCATATTCTCACTTCCGAAGCCCTTCGGGCCGAGAGTGATCTTGAGGTTCTCGCCGGGAACGATCTCGGTGTAGATCATAGCGGGGGTGTTGTCGCCCGTGTTGCCTCTGCGAACGGGATCGGCAACGACCGACTTACGAAGGTAGCCGTTTGTGTATCCTCTGCGAACGCCCTCGTTGATAGCGTCGGTGAGGTCGCCGCCGACAAGGTGTACGTCCTGGCCGATCTCAAGGAATACGCAAGCCATTCCGGTATCCTGACAGATCGGAACGTTCTCGCTATCTGCGATCTCAAAGTTTTCGATGATGTTATCAAGAACACCCTTTGCGATCTCGCCGTCCTCGCAAGCGCGGCAGGTCTTGATCGCACATTTTACGTCGGAGGGAAGGTATGTATTTGCTTCGATACACAGTCTCTCAACGACGTCTGTGATTTGCTGTACGTTAATTTCTCTCATTTGAGCCTCCAAAATTAAAATTTACGTGTATAATCGGGGAAGAGCTTAGGCGAGGGAGTATTGCTTTCGATTCCCGCAGCCTTGAGCTCGTCAGCATATTTTTCAACGTGAGCCAAGCTGAGCTTGCCTACGGTGATGTCCTTAAATCTTGCGCCGGTCTGCTTTCCTGCGTTACGGCCGAATACTATGATATCGAGCAGGGAGTTGCCCATAAGTCTGTTTCTGCCGTGGATTCCGCCGACTGCCTCTCCAACAACGTAGAGGTTTTCAACGTTCGTCATACCGTTAGCACCTATCTCAAGACCGCCGTTTTGGTAGTGGAGAGTGGGGTATATAAGGATAGGAGTTTCGCGCATATCGATGCCGAACTTGAGATACATACGAAGCATAGCGGGGAGGCGCTTCTCAAGAGTGCCTTTTCCGTGGATCATATCTATCATAGGGGTATCGAGCCATACTGCCTTACCGCCGGTGGGAGTGGATACGCCCTTGCCGTTGGTGGAGCATTCGCGGATAACTGCCGCAGCGTTAACGTCGCGGGTCTCAAGCGGGTGAACGTAGACCTCGCCCTCGCTGTTGACCAGCTTTGCTCCCATAGAACGAACCTTTTCGGTAACGAGCGCACCGAATATCTGCTGAGGGAAAGCAACACCCGTGGGGTGATACTGAAGTGTATCCTGGTAAAGAAGCTTTGCGCCTGCTCTGTAACCGATAACCAGACCGTCGGCGGTTGCGCCGTGGTGGTTGGACGTCGGGAAGCCCTGATAGTGCATACGTCCCGCGCCGCCGGTTGCGATGATAACGCACTTAGCGCGAGCTACGAGAACCTCGCCGGTCTCCATATTCTGAAGAACTGCGCCCGCAGCCTTGCCCTCGTCGTCAAGGATCAGCTCGATAGCGGCGGTAAAGTCGATAACGGGGATCTGACGGTTGAGGACCTCGTCTCTGAGTGTACGCATGATCTCTGCGCCCGAATAGTCGGCAGCAGCGTGCATACGCTTGCGGGAGGTTCCGCCGCCATGAGTGGTTATCATATTGCCGTTTTCGTCCTTATCGAACTCAACGCCAAGATCGTTGAGCCACTTGATAGCGGAGGGGCCGTCCATAACGAGCTTGCGAACGAGCTCGGGACGGTTAACGTAGTGTCCGCCACCCATAACGTCGATGTAGTGGAGTGCGGGGGAGTCGTTGGGCTTATCAGCCGCCTGGATTCCGCCCTCAGCCATCATCGTGTTTGCGTCGCCGATGCGGAGCTTGGTAACGATCATTACGTTTGCGCCTGCCTCGTGAGCCTCGATCGCAGCTGATGCACCGGATCCGCCACCGCCGATAACGAGCACGTCTACGTCGTAGTCGATCTTATCGAGATCAACGTTAAGGTCGAGCACACGGCTGCGTCCTTCAAGGACCTCAACGAGCTCAACGGGAGCTCTCTCGCCCTTGTTGGGACCTGTTTTGATGGTGGCAAAGCCTGCATCCTTATAGTCGGGGTGATACTCTGCAAGGAGGGCTTCTTTTTCTTCAGCGGTCATGCGGGGCGGCTCATAAGAGATGTTTGTCGCGCGCGCAGCCTCTACTTTCTTCATAGACTGAAGCATTTCTTCTGTGAAAATCATAGCAGTTCCTCCTTATTTCTCAATATCTCTGTTGTTGTAAAGCTCTTTGATCTCGGAGATGGGCTTTTCCATAAGAGCCTCGATCGCCTCGGAGCAAAGACCGTCCTCGATCTCCTTTATGCGCTCGGTAAGGTGTACCGATTCGGGAGAGAGGTATTTACCGTTGAGACGGCGTGCAAGCATTGCAACCTGAGGATGCGAGATGCCTGCGGGACAACGGGAAGAGCAGATTCCGCACATAACGCAGTCGAAGGACTCCTCAGCGCAGTTCTCGAAATCGCCTCTCTGCGCGTAAGCTATGTACTGCATTACGTTCAGTCCCTGCGAACAGCTCTTGGTGCAGGCGTTACAGCCTACGCACGCGTAGATCTCGGGGTAAAGCTGCATCATTATCTGCTGATCGGGACGGACCTTCTCGATGTCGTAAGCTTCCTTTACCAAGGGGAAGAAGGGAAGCGTAGCGATATACATATCGTTTTCAACCGTTGTGGAGCAAGCGAGGCACGCCTTGAGCTCACGGTCGCCCTTGATACGATATACGGTAGCGCACGCTCCGCAGAAGCCGTTTCTGCAGCCTACGCCGCGTACCAGGTTGTATCCCGCATATTCCATAGCCTCCATAATGGTAAGACCGGCGGGAACTTCATATTTTTTTCCATAAAGGAACACGTTAACCATTTTTTCCATATCAGGTATCTATCCTTTCGTTTTCCAATATCAGTTATCAATACTCGTTGGGAAGCTCGTCGACCTCGTCGCAGCGGAATACGGGGCCGTCCTTGCAGACGTACTTTGATCCGATGTTACATCTTCCGCATTTACCGACGCCGCACTTCATACGAAGCTCGAGGGTGGTGTAGATCTTATCCTTGGAAACGCCCATATCCTTGAGCGCCGCAAGCACGAACTTGATCATTATAGGGGGACCGCAGACAAGCGAGATGGTGTTTACTCCGAACTCTATCTGTCCGCTCTCTCCGAGCTCCTTGAGGTAGGTGGGAACAAATCCTACGTTGCCCGTCCAGCCCTCTTGCTCACGGTCGATGGTGAGGTGTACGTTTACACCCTCGGTCTTCATCCACAGCTCTCTTATTTCTTTAAGCTGAACGAGATCGTCAGCCGAGCGCGAGCCGTAAACTATATCGACCTTGCCGTAATCGGCTCTGTTGTCTATAACGTAGTTGATCACCGAACGGAGCGGAGCAAGTCCGATACCGCCCGCGACGAACACGAGGTCCTTGCCCTTAAGGACTGTATCAACGGGGAAGTTATTTCCGTACGGGCCTCTGACCGTTATCGGATCGCCGACCTGGAGAGTATGCAGATGATCGGTGAGCATACCGCATCTCTTGATGCTGAATTCCTGATATTCCTTGTTTGTGGGAGACGAGGTTATCGAGAACATACCCTCGCTGACACCCGGCACGCAGATCATAGCGCACTGACCGGGAAGGTGCTCGAAGAGCTTGCCGCCCTCGGGAGCGTTTACGCGGAAGGTCTTGACGTCGGGCGTCTCCTCGCGGATATCGGTTATGATTCCGACCTTTGGGATAAGGGTGTCGAGAGTGTAGCCGGTATGGCAGGTACACTCGTGATTTTCGTTTTTATGCTCAGTACACATTTTTTATTCCCCCTTTTCTCCAAAAGCTTTGATTACCTTGACGATATTGAGCGAAGCGGGGCATTTGTCAACGCAGCGTCCGCAGCCTACGCAGGAATAGGTACCGTCGTTATTTGCAGGGAAGTAGACGAGCTTATGCATAAATCTCTGTCTGAATCTCTGCATCTGGCTCGTACGGTTGTTTCCGTGAGCCATCATAGTGAAGTCGGAGTACATACAGGAATCCCAGCAGCGATATCTCTGAACGCTGCTTCCCGTATTGTAATCCTTGATGTCGTAGCACTGGCAGGTGGGGCACACGAAGGTGCAGGTTCCGCACGCCAGGCAGGGCTTGTAAAGCTCATTCCAGAGCTTTGAATCGAATTTTTCCGCTACCGCGTCTCCGTTCCAGCCCTCAAGCGAGAGATCCGAATAAGGAAGCTTTTCGATTATCGCGCGGATAGCCGTCTTTTCGTTTTCCACTACCTGCTCGTCGGCATCGGTGAGAAGCGAGCTTACCTTTTCGGTGAGCGCCTCACCCTTTTCGGTGAGTGCCTTCCAATAGAGCTCGTCGCCGATCATCCAGGTTGCAACGTCGGCTACCGGCTCTGCGGCGTCGATACCGAAGACCTTGCAGAAGCAGGATTCCTCGGGCTCGTGGCAGGCAAGCGCTACTATCGTGCCGTGCGCGCGTCTTGCGGCGTAAAAGCTGTCGACGGGATCCGAGAGGAATACTCTGTCGAGAACCTCGATGCCACCGACGTCGCACGCCTTCATTCCGAACACCACGAAGGGCTGATCAACAAGCTCCTCGGGGGTGATCTTTATGGTCTTTCCCTCGTTTTTACAGGTGTAAAGCGTTTCGCTCTGGGGAAAGAACACGTCCTTGGGCGACTTTACGCTCTTGAGCGTGTCGAGGTCGAACTCGGCGCCGTCCTCATATGCGGCGAAGTTTGTCTGCTCCGCTACCTTGACGGGAAGATAAAGCTCTCCCGATTCTTTTATAAGGGCGAATAATGACGCCAGATCTTTTTTTGCTATCTTTAACATATCATTATCCCCTTTCGTTGACTATGCTCGGCTCTGCATCGTCCATCTTGAAATCGGTGAGGGGCGCGAGGCTTCCTGCCTCAGCTCCCGCGGTGTAATCACCGTAAAGCTCGTCGATATCCTTGATGAACTTTCTGTTAAAGAGGTGGAGCGGAATGCCCTGAGGGCAAACTCTGCTGCACTCTCCGCAGTCGGTACATCTTCCTGCGACGTGGAACGCGCGGATGATGTGGAACATCTTTTCCTCAAAGGAATCGACGTTCGCCTTCTGTGCGGAGTCGAATTTGTTGCTGTCGAATACGC
Source organism: Clostridia bacterium (assembly GCA_017536635.1). Lineage (GTDB taxonomy): Bacteria > Bacillota > Clostridia > Oscillospirales > CAG-272 > HGM12713. Next base: position 20,146 of record JAFXHA010000010.1, on the reverse strand, counting down.
ACTTGCGGCAGCTGCACGCGGGGCAGACGTTTCTGCAGGCGTTGCAGCGGATGCACTTGCTGAGCTCCTTCTGGAAGAATGCGAATTTTTCCTCGGGACTCATCGCTTCGATCATTTCGACCTCAGCGAAGCGCTCCTTGTCAGCTGTGTCTCTCGACTCGCCGATAAGCTCGTCGTAGATCTTGTGCTCCTTGCCCTTGCATACGTGGCAACGCTCAAGCATCGCGTCGCCGTAAGCGCAGGACTTTTTACCGTAAAGGGTGTCTATCTCGAGAGTATCGCAAGCCGAGTCAGCCTCAGCTCCCGATATCGAGACGATTCCCTTGATGCCCGTTTTCTTTATTTTTTCAACGTCAAGCTTACCCTTGCAGCCAACGCCGATTATGTACGCCTTGTCGCGATCGACGCGGTGCTCGGTAAGAAGCTGATTGAAGCTGTAAGTGTCGCAGGGCTTGAGACAAACAAGCGTCTTGCCCTCGAGCTTCGAGGCTTCTATCATATATTTGGAAAGGTTAGCGCCGCAGAATCCGTTATAAACGAACTTGTCAAGGCTCTCAGCCGTTTCAAAGAATGCGGGCTCGGGATTGTAGGGAAGATCGCCGATCTTCCAGCCGAGAACTCTTGCGACGGTTCCGTTCTCAAGCAGTTCTTTTGCGCGTGTGATCAGTTCTTGCATCTTATATCCCCCAATCTGACGTTCTCGCCAAGGTCTTTGATCTTGGAAACGAAGCTGTTCATCGTGTCCGCGAACTTAACGCCCTCAGCGGCGGATACCCATTCAACGCGGGCACGGCCCTTCTCAACGCCGATATAGTCGAGCATGGAGAAGAGGAGAGTCATTCTTCTTCTTGCGTAATAGTTACCCGTGCTGTAATGGCAGTCTCCGGGGTGGCAGCCACAGATGATAACACCGTCGGCGCCCTTTTCAAACGCGCGAAGAATAAACATAGGATTTACTCTGCAGGAGCAGGGAACGCGAATGATCTTTACGTCTGCGGGGTAAGCAAGTCTGCTGCTTCCCGCAAGGTCTGCGCCTGCGTAGCTGCACCAGTTGCAGCAAAAGGCAACTATCTTTGGCTTGAATTCATTATTTACCGACATATTGCATCTACCTCCGCTAAGATCTGTCTGTTGGAGAAGCCCTGAAGGTCCATAGCACCCGAGGGACAAGCGACCGTACAAGCGCCGCAGCCCTGACAGAGCGCGTTATTTACTACCGCAATTCTGCGGGTCTCACGGATTCCGTGATCGTTGACCTGCTTATCCTCGTAGGAAATAGCGCCGTAAGGACATACGTTCGCGCAGGTCGAGCAGCCGTTACAGAGCAGTTCGTCAGCGTGCGCGGTGCAGGGGTTGGTCATCAGCTTATCCTTTGCGAGAAGACCTACGACCTTGATCGCCGCAGCACCTGCCTGGGATACCGTTTCGGGAATATCCTTAGGTCCCTGACATACGCCCGAGAGGAAGATTCCCGCCGTGGGAGACTCTACGGGGCGAAGCTTTGCGTGAGCTTCGGTGAGGAAGTTGTTGGTGTCGATGCTTGCCGTGAGCATCGTCGCTATCTTTCTTACGTCCTTGTTAGGCTCGATAGCGGTCGCGAGGACTACCATATCCGCTTCCTTGAGGATCTGCTTGTTATCGAGAAGGTCGGAGCCCTGAACGAGCAGCTTGCCGTTCGGCTGAGGAATTACCTTTCCGACCTGTCCCTTGACGTAATTTACTCCATACTGCTCAACGGCTCTGCGATAGAACTCGTCGAAGTTCTTGCCGGGAGTACGAACGTCGATATAAAATACGGTTACGTTTACGTCGGGGTATTTATCTCTGATGAGCATTGCGTGCTTTGCGGTATACATACAGCAGATCTTGGAGCAGTAGGGCTTGCCTCGATCATCTGAGCAACGGCTTCCTACGCACTGAATGAATACGATCTCCTTGGGTGCCTTTCCGTCGGAAAGTCTCTCAAGGTGTCCGTGAGTGGGGCCTGCCGCGTTCATAACTCGCTCGAGCTCGAGCGAGGTGATGACGTCCTTGCTCTGATTGTATGCGTACTCGTCGTAATTGTCGAGCTTGATGGTATCAAATCCCGTAGCAACGACGATAGCTCCGTACTTTTCGGTAACTATCTCGTCCTTCTGGGTGTAGTCGATCGCGCCTGCGGCGCAGACCTTCTGGCAGAGTCCGCACTTGCCGGTCTTGAACTTGATACAAGCGTCGGTATCGATGACCGGAACGTTGGGGATCGCCTGTGCGAAGGGCGTGTATATCGCGCTTCTGTTTCCGAGTCCGCGGTTAAACTCGCTGGGAGTTTTCTTGGACGGACATTTTTCCTGGCAAAGACCGCAGCCGGTGCACTTGTCCGCGTCAACGTATCTTGCCTTTTTGCGAATGTCGACGGTAAAGTCGCCAACGAATCCGCTTACCTTCTCGACCTCACTGTATGTGTAAAGCTTTATCTTCTCGTGAGCCGCCGCGTCGACCATCTTAGGTGTAAGGATACACGCAGAGCAGTCAAGCGTGGGGAAGGTCTTGTCGAGCTGCGACATTATGCCGCCGATACTCGGCGTTTTTTCAACGATATCTACCTCATATCCCGCATCTGCGATGTCGAGCGCGGTCTGAATTCCCGCTATACCGCCACCGATAACGAGTGCGCGCTTGGTAACGCGGCTCTCGCCGGGATAGAGAGGTGTGTTGAGGTTTACCTTGGCAACTGCCGCTCTTGCGAGAATAACAGCCTTTTCGGTTCCCTCGTTTATGTCCTTATGTATCCAGGAGCAATGCTCGCGGATGTTTGCTATCTCTACCATATAAGGATTGAGTCCCGCGCGCTCTGCCGCCTTTCTGAAGGTGGTCTCGTGCATACGCGGCGAGCAGGAGCATACGACGATTCCCGTCAGCTTGTGCTCTTTTACAGCAATTGCTATTCTTTCCTGTCCTGCCTCGGAGCACATGTACTGATAATCCTCGGCGTGAACTACTCCGGGCTCGGAGCGGATAACTTCAACGACCTTTTTAACGTCTACCGTAGCGGCGATATTACTTCCGCAATGGCAGACAAAAACTCCAATTCTTTGCATATCTCTTACCTCTTATATCTTCTGTATGCGCTGACCAGAAGCTGCTGCGGCAGCTCCTCGTCGAGAAGCTCGGGGATCTCCTCATCCTTCAGATAATCTCCGCCCTTCTGGCGAAGAACTATCTGTCTTGCAGCATCTATGAGCTTGCCGGGCTGAACGTTTCTCGGACAACGCTCGATGCACGCAAAGCAGGAGAGACATTTCCAAAGCGACTTGCTGTTTACCAGCGCCTCGATGTTCTCGTTTGCAACGTAGGATACGAACTGATGGGGCTTGATGTCCATCTCGTTATACGCGGGGCAGGTGGCGGAGCACTTTCCGCACTTCATACATTTAAGCGGTTCAACTCCGCTTATCTCGCGTATGAGCTCTGCCTGTTTCTTTTCGGTAGTCATGCTTCGCTTTCCTCCTTAACTCCAAGCGCCTCTGCCAGCAGCTCGGTAAAGTAATATACGGGAAGGTTATTATCCGTGCTCTTGTTGAGGTTATACATACAGAGCGGGCAAGCGGTGATCAGCATTTGGGCGCCAAAGCCGGAAGCGCTCTCGCAGATCTTTTCGCACATGCTCTTTGCCATATCCTTTTCCTTGAGCGATATGTATCCGCCGCAGCATTCGTTGCGGTAGGGATAGATAACGGGTGTTGCGCCTATCGCGCGAATGAAATCCTCAATGATGCTGGGGTTCTCGGCATTGTCAAACGCCATAACGCCCGAGGGGCGAAGCAAGAGGCAGCCGTAATAAGCGCCTATCTTTTTGCCCGTGAGGGGATTTACAACTCTCTTTTTCAGCTCATCGAAGCCTATCTTGTCGCGAAGCACCTCCAAAAAGTGCAGGACCTCGGTCTCGCCCTTGTAGGGAGCGTCGAGCTTCAGATAGTTGTTTGCTCTCTCTCTTACGTCATCACAGTTTTTCATATCGTCGTTGACGCGCTTGATAACGTGATGGCAAGCCGAGCAAAGCGTAACGAGAGCCTGACCCTTTTCCTTTGCGTCGTTGAGCGCGCGGACGGATGAGAGCTTCGTTGCTATCTCGTCGCTGCCGAGCGGATAAACGCCGCCACAGCACTGCCAATTCTCGATCTCCTCGAGCTCAAAGCCAAGAGCCTTGGCGGATCTTCTCGCATAAACGTCAAGATCCTTCGCCTTGTTTTTGAGAGTACAACCGGGATAATAACTATACTTCATTATCTGTGGTATCCTTTCCATTTTTATTTGTATTCGTTTGATTTTTTACATGTTGGAAATCAGGTCTGCGCGGCTGAATGCGCGCAACAAGGCAGAATACTCTACCATAATTTTTATTATATCACTTTGATAATTATTTGTCAAGAAAATCTCGGCACATTCGACATTTTTTATATACAATAACAAAAAAAGAACCTTTAGAAAAGCGGCAATTGACGAAATATTCAAAAAAGGCGTCAAAAGGATGCCGCAACCAAGGATTGCTATCAATATATATTATAATCATATTACATATTATGATGGTCGAGCGCAGACCGAGATGAGCTTGAAAGAGGTCTTGTACTATGGAGAAGGAGCCGACCCCTACAACCAAAACACGTGTTATCCATAATACAATCAAAACCCGTCGGTACGCAGTGTCCGACTTACTTTTCTTTTTCAAAAGAAAAGTAACATAATAATAACCTTCCTACCTATTCATCAATTCGTCTGTAAGGCGAAGGATCTCGGGTGCGAGGCGGGCTTTTTCCTTTTCGGTGATCCGTGTATAGAGGGGGTAAGCTACGATGATGCAGGCGATGCCGATGATTCCGACGGCGATTCCGATAGGCATACCGTAGGGGATCGAGAGGACGTCCATAGCGAGACACATACCGATGCCGAGGACAATCGAGCCGATGATACCGAATATAAGTGATATGAGGGTGCCTTTTTTGGTAACGCTCGCGTCGAGGCGAAGAAGCTGTGCCATTTTATCCTCGCGCTCGTCGGGCGCGAGATATTTATTTCTTATTTTCTTTATTTCGTCCTGCTCACGCGACGAGTAGGCGTAGGTGAACTGTTCAGCGTTGTTCTTAATATCCTTTTCTTCCATATGATCCTCCGTATCAGTTTGCTTCAGAACGAAGCTTTTTTATCTTTTTGGTTGAATGAATTATCATTGATATTGCCATAGTGGCAACAAATACGCAGACGGCGATTCCCGTAAGCAAGGTCATCATACCCTGCGTTTCGGTATCTTCAGACGTGCCGAAGGCGGAAAACATAGCCGTTTCAAGCGTGAGCATCGAGACGGCGGCAGCGGCAAGGCTTATCGCGCGCGATGCCGAGAGCACGGGGCTTTCGAATTTTCTGTATTTAACGACGTTGATTATAGCAAAGGTCATCGAGGTAAAGGTATACGCCGCAAGCGCTATCGTGGTGATATAATGATGCGTAAATCCTCTTCCGAAATAGGTCATAAAGAATACCATTGCCGTCAGGGCAAGCGTCATTGTCAGAAGAATTATTCCGCAGAAGCGGTAGCGAATAAATTCGGCGAGCTGATTCTCCGACGCCTTCATTCCGCGCACCTTGAGAAGCAGAGATCCGCGAATGATAACGAGCAGAGCGTAATAAAGCGCCAACGAATAGAACCAGAACGAGCCGTGGAAAATGCCGAGCCCGAGCTGAAAGATCGCGTAGGCGAAGTTAAAGAGAAGCGCGGCGCAAAGCGAGATCTGAACGCGCAGCTGTGCATCGCTCGTATAGCGAACGACGTATTTGTTGTCGTTTTTGAGATGCTTTATAAATTTGATCGTTCCGGGGATCCTTACGCAGACCAGAGTCAGCGCGTACGCCGAGAGAGCGTAGCTTGCGTAGGTGGCGATCGATTCGGGATCGAATACGGTCAGCGAGCAGATAAGTAATACTATCGCCGCGGGTACGGTTATAAGGAGCACCGAAACGTGCGGAAGGATCATTGCTTTGCAGATTTTTTTAAAGACCTTCATTTGTGTTCCTCCGTAGTCTTACGGTAAAGACGGTTCCTTTGCCGAGCGTGCTTTCTACTGATATATCACTTTCGGTAAGCTCGATTATGCGCTTGACGAGCGCAAGTCCGAGACCGTTTCCAAGCGTTGAATGAGAGCTGTCGCCCTGGTAGAATTTTTCAAACATACGCTCTCCGACCTCTTTTGACAGACCGCAGCCCGTATCGGCGACACATACTGTCGCAAACTCGCCGTCGGAATGCAGAGATAAGCTGACGCTTCCGCTGTCGGTGAACTTTATCGCGTTTGAAAAGAGATTGTTCCACACAATGCTCATCATATCGGCGTCGGTACGCACGAGCACGCCGTCCTCGATATCGGTCTCTATTTCGAGCCCCTTTTTCTCCCACTCGCTCTCAAAGCCGAGCAGACATTCGCAGAGCTGCTCGCCGAGGTCATACTCGGAGACGGCAGGGGAGAGCATCTTCTGATTGTCCAGCTTGTTTAGCTTTAATATGTTCGATACGAGCGTCGCGAGCCTTGACGCCGCATCGGCGATGACCTTTGAATATTCGTCTCGCTCCTTATCGGTAAGAGCGGGCGAGCGGAGCATCGTTGCGTAATTCTGAATGACGGCAAGCGGAGTTTTGAGCTCGTGCGATACGTCGGCGATAAAATCCGCGCGAAGCATCTCGGTCTTGGAGAGCTCCTCTGCCACCGTGTTGAAGCATTCGATTATGTCTATAAAATTTTCGTCGGAAAATATGCGATTAGGCGCGGGAATACGAACGTTGAAATCGCCGCGCATCATCTGTGCCGCCGCATTTTTTATCTGCTTTGCGGGCAAAGCGACGGTTATTCTGCGGCGCAGAATATCGACAACGGTGAAAACGACGCTTATGAATATCACTATAAGGAAGGTCATCTTCGCCGCGACAGCCACGTCGTCCTCGCTGAGCACGATGTCAAGATTTTTCGACATTATCGATACGAAGGGAACTATCGAGCAGGTAACAACAGCACTCACGAGCAGAAAGACCACGAAAAATTCGTGAACCGTGCGTAGAAACCAGCCGTATTTTTTCTCTCTTTTAAATTTCGTTTCGCTCATTTGAGTACCGCCTTATAGCCGAGACCGTGAACGGTTACTATTTCAAAATCGGCACATTCGGAGAGCTTTGCGCGGAGCTTGGTCATATAAACGTCGACCGTGCGAGGACCCGAGGCGGAGTCGGCATCCCAGAATTCGTCCATAAGCTGAGTGCGGGTGAATGTCTTTTTTGGATAGGACAAAAGCTTGTAGAGCAAGCTGAATTCTCTTGCGGTGAGGCTGATCTCCTCGTCCTTGTAATATGCGGAATGCTCATCCATATCCATTGAAAAATCGCCGATGACGAGCTTTCTGCTCGATGCTATCTTCGCGCGTCGCAAAAGCGCGCCGATGCGGAGCACGAGCTCCTCAAGGTCGATGGGCTTTACCATATAGTCGTCAACACCCACGCGATAGCCGCGTTGCTTTGAGGCGAAGTCGTCGCGCGCCGTCATAAAGAGGATCGGAATATCCTCGTTGAGCTGACGTACCGTGCGCACGAATTCGAAGCCGTCTATCTCAGGAAGCATAATGTCCGACACGATAAGGTCGAATACCTCGCTATATAAAAGGTCGTACGCGACGTTGGCGTCCTGCGCGCCCGATGCCTCGTAGCCGTTTCTGTTCAGAAACGAGCAGACTGCGCGATTGAGATTGACGTCGTCCTCAAGCACAAGAATTTTAAACATTCCGATAACACTCCTATCTTCAGTAATTTTTTATATTATAGCAAACAAATGTTAATGTTTTGTTTACGAGAGGGACTTTTTTAACTTTTTATTGCCTATTTTTTTGAATTTGTTGAAAAATATACTTTTTAGTGATATAATTGAAATCAGAATATCGCGTTCGGAGGAAAAATCTATGGGAAAAATAAGATTTATGAGCCAGAACCAATGGAATAAGACGCCGAATCTTGAGGCGTGGGAAAATATGGGGCTCGACTGCTCGGCAAAGACGAGAATGAAGGGCCATGTGCAGATACTCGGCGAGCTGATGCCCGATATAGCGGGAGGACAGGAGGTCAATGCCGATATGCAGAGATTTCTTAAATTCTACTGCATGGATGCAGGACTGCCTTACACGCTCATCTGGGGAAATTTTACGCCTATATTCTACCGCGCGGACAAGTTCGAGCTGTTGGATTCCGAATACCTTTGCTATCCCGAAAACGTCGAGGGATACGAGGGTTGCTTTAACGACGTGCTCAGCAAGTCCTGCAATCTCGGAGTATTCCGCGACAAGAGCGACGGAAAGATATTTATTTTTGCCAATACGCATCTTTGGTGGAAGAACGGAACCAATCCCGATTCGAAATGGTATCAGCGCGGCTCTGACGAGGTGCGCGTGATGCAGGTTCAGCTTGCTGACGAGATGATAAGAAAATATCAGGAAAAATACGGAGATTGTCCTGTCGTGTTCGTCGGAGATATGAACTCGGGTTACCGTGCGCCTGCGATACGCTGGGCGATAGAGCAGGGCGGATATTCTCACGCGCACGACGTTGCGGTCGAATATACCGACGAGACGTCGGGCTATAACGGCTGCGGACCTAACGGGCCGGGAAAATGGGATACGCGCGGATTTGAGACGGCGATAGACCATATTCTCGTGCGTGATATGCCCAAGGGCGCGGTGCGCCGCTTTGACAGATACTCGCCCGATTTTTATCTTTATCTTTCCGACCATTCGCCGATCATCGCCGATATCGAGCTTTGAGGGTTGATAAATTTGGAGCGAAAGCTGAAATATATGCATTAAAAATCATTAAAAAGGATACAAAAATGACCGAACTTTTATCGCCCGCCGGCAATTTTGAAAAATTAAAGGCGGCAATACTTTACGGAGCGGATGCTGTCTATCTTGCATTCAATCGCTTCGGTATGCGCTCGGCGGCTGACAATTTCACGCTCGACGAGCTCTATGAGGCGGCGAAATACGTTCACGAGAGAGGGAAAAAGCTCTATCTGACGCTCAATACGATGCCGCATTCAAACGAATACGTCGCTCTGCGGGAGTTCCTTGAAAGCGTCAAGGGCGCGGGGCTCGACGCCTTTATCGTTGCCGACCTCGGCGTGCTGACTACGGTAAAGGAGATAATTGGCGATGCTGAGATACACATATCCACGCAGACGAGCATAGTCAGTGCCCAGACCGCCAAGGCGTACGCCGCGCTCGGCGCAAAGCGACTCGTGCTCGCGAGAGAGCTTACGCTCACTCAGATCCGAGAGATCCGCGAGGCACTGCCCGACGATATCGAGCTTGAGGCGTTCGTTCACGGCTCTATGTGTGTTTCGTACAGCGGAAGATGTATGCTTTCGCATCATCTGACCGGCAGAGATGCCAATCGCGGAGCTTGTACCCAGCCTTGCCGCTGGAATTATAAAATAGTCGAGGAAAAACGCCCCGATATGCCGCTTCCCATCGAGGAGAGCGAGCTTGGAACCTTTATTATGTCCTCAAAGGATATGTGCACCGTGCAGATGATCGATCAGCTTATCGAGGCAGGGATCAATTCGTTCAAGATCGAGGGCAGAATGAAGAGCGCGTATTATACGGCGGTGGTTACCAACGCGTACAGAATGGCGATCGACGCATATCTTGCCGACAAAGAAGGATATTCCTTTGACACACGTATTCTCGACGAGCTTGACAGCGTGTCGCACCGAGAATATTGCACGGGATATTATCTCGACGAGCCCACAGATGAGGCACAGCTTGCGTCGAGCACGGGATATATCAGAGAAAAGGCATATTTTGCCACGGCGCTTGAAAACGATGCCGATCGACTCGGGCTTGATACCGAAAACGAGCACGGACGGCTATTCAAATTCATTCAGCGAAACAAGGTGAAGTGTGGAGATACGGCGCAGATCATTTCGCCGAGAAGGCTTGGGGTTCAGTTTGACGTAACCGAGCTTTACGACGAAAACGGCGCGCAGATAGAATCCGCGCCGCACCCGTCAATGATATTTTACGTCCGAGTGCCCTTTGAGGTCAACGAGGGCGATATAATGCGCTCGGGAGAGTGAGCTTTTGCGGGGCTTTGTTTCGCACGTGTATTCTGCTCGTTGTTAATATGCGGTACAAACGAACTCGCAGAGTTCGTTCGACTCCTTCCGTCATCGCGTTTACAATGTTCCGCGATGACACCTCCCTCGAGAGGGAGGCTTAAAGTAAGTTTGAGCGCAAATGCAAATTAGGCCCACTCATGAGGGGGCTGTCAGCAAAGCTGACTGGGGGAGTTTACCATTCTCTGCCGGAAAAGGCTTTAAGTTAGCAACTTTAAACAATTTGTCCTTTCTTCAAGGTTTTTGAAGAGACCGGAGAAACTTTTTCCAAAGAGCTTCTTTGGAAAATAAAAAATAAAAAGGAATTTGATATGAAAAACAAAGAAAACAGCGGCGCGGTTGTCGATGCGCCCATAAAGAAGCACGATCTCAAGCAGTGGATACTTGCGCTGATACTCGGAGTATTTATCGGACTTGCGGTTATCGTTCCCGGTGTAAGCGGCTCGACTATCGCTATCATTTTCGGGCTTTACGTAGGAATGCTCTATGCGTTCGGTAATATTTTCAACGATTTCAAGCGTTGCTTTATGTTCCTGCTTCCTATCGGAATCGGAGTTGTGATAGGCTTTGTTGCTGGCTTTATCGTCATTCAGAAGGTGTTCGGGATCTATCTTTTCCAGATAATCTGTCTGTTTGTAGGACTTATGGCGGGCGCTGTCCCAGCGCTCACAAACGAGCTCAAGGGGGCAAAGGCATCGCCCTTGCGTATCGTGCTGATGATCGTAGGCGTTATGATCCCGATAGCTATCGGTGTGGTGTCGATCGTTCTGACGGGCGATGCGGAGAGCTCCGAGACCTTTACCTCGTTCCCCGTTTGGAGATATATTCTTTATCTGCCGCTCGGATTTATCGTTTCGATAACGCAGATCGTTCCCGGGCTGAGTGCTACGGCAATACTGATGGCGTTTGGTCAGTTCGGACCTATACTCAACAGTCTGCACACGGATTATATCCTTGCCAATCCCCAGGTGCTCGGCCTTTACGCCGCCCTCGGCGTTGGATTTATCGCGGGGATCGTGCTCATTTCGAGAATATTCTCGGCAATACTCAAAAAGCATAAATTTACCGCGTTCTTTATGATCGTGGGTCTGTCACTTGGCTCGATAGCGTCGATGTTTATCAACACCGACGTTTACGAGGTGTATACCGCGTGGGGCGCGGCAGCTAAATTCCCCACAACCACAGTTATCGTCGGCGCCGTCCTGCTTGCGATCGGCTTTGTCGCTTCCTTTGCACTTACAAAATATGAGCTTTCCGGAGGAAAGAAGGAAGATTGATGTTACTTTTTTTGACGTTACTTTTCTTTTGAGTTACTTTCTTTGAAAAGAAAGTAACCAAAGAAACTTCCACCAAAAAGGGTTTGGTGGACATATCACACTAAATAACGTGCATCGTTATCGATAATTTATCAGCATCATAAGGTAAAAACCCGTCGGACACTACGTACCGACGGGTTTTGATTGTATTATGGATAATCGTGTTTTTATCGTAGGGGCGAACTGTGTTCGCCCGTTTTTTAAAAACCACACGCATTTTGAACGGTCGAACGCAGTTCGCCCCTACGTTAGATAAATATAATGTCGATAATATCTCGGTAGGGGAGCGCCTTGGTGCTCCCGCGTTGAGCGCAAATCTAATTTAGCCTTCCCCTGTGGGGAAGGTGTCGGCGTAGCCGACGGAAGAGGTTATTAAATCTTTCTGTATTCTACCTCTTCCGTCAACGGCTTCGACAATGTCTCGCCGTTGACACCCCGATGTTTTGTGGAGCAAAGCGGAACTAAACTCGGCGCCGCTTGCGGCTGTCCCCAAAAGGGGAAGGCTATTATTGTTTGCATTAAAGAGGGAGGCGAAACGCCTCCCATATATTTATTATCAATCCTTCAGATTTACTATATTTGTCAGTATCACCGCCGCGTCGCCGCGCGTGATGGACGAGAGCGGCGATATTCTGCCGCCGTCCGAGCTCATAATGCCCGCGCTCGTCAGGGAATATACCGACGAAGCTGCCCAGGCGGGAATCTCACCCGAATCCGAGAAGCTCGGTGCAACGGTGGGAGTTGCGAGATCGAGAATATTTCCGAGAAGCACAGCCGCCTCGGAGCGCGTGATGGCTCTGTTGCACTCAAAATACAGCTCGCCGTCCTTGAAGAGTCCGTTGACGTAGCCAAGCTGATACGCCGCGTGGATATAATCCTTCATATTCGAGGGGATATCCGCATCGTCGGCAAACACCGTCTTTGAGCAGGGGCTGACCTCTTTAATGCCTATCGCCTGCATCGCAAGGACCGTAAATTCACCGCGGCTGACCGTTTTATCGGGATAAAAATAGGTGTCAGAGCCTATCTGCATACCGCTCATAAGCCCGAGCTCTGTCATAGTCAGCGCCGCGTTGTATTCGGGAGAGTCGAGCATATCGTTATAGATGACCGATACCTGCGGCTTTGCTACCGACAGACTTACCGTCTGCGAGGTGCTGTAATTTCCGTACGTATCGCGCGCAACGTATGTAAAGGAATCCTTACCCGTAAAATCGCTGTCGGGCAGATATGTGTATTCACCGTAAGATTTGTCGACAAGTATCAGAGAGCCGTTTTCGGGGTAGGAAACTATCTCGATGCAGGTCGCGTCGCCGTCGGCGTCATAGCAGGGAAGCGTGCCGTAGAGAATGACGTTTTTGTGCGTGCTGACGCTTTGAGCGACAGAGGGCGCGGTGTTCAGCGTCGGTGCGCTGTTGGCGCTCGTGAGCAGGTAAAGATTGCAGGGCACGTCGTGCGCAAATCCGTCAACTCTGAATCTGAAGCTCGCCGAGGACGCCACCGACATCGGCTCGTAGACGAGCTGCTCGATGTCGGATTTTTCGAGCACCTGACCGCTCTGTACTACTCTGTCGCCGACGCGGAGCTCGCCGCAGGCGACCGAGGGAACCTCGGTAATGGTGATCGAATCCACCGATGAGAGATTCATAGCTCTCGCGAAATCGTCGCACTCAAATTCGATATTTTTTCCCTTGATGCCTGCCATTGCCATAGAGTTATCCTCAGCAAGCATAGATATCGCGGGCGAGACCGCGTGCTCGCTGAAATCGGCGGCAAGCACGCCGATGCTTGCGGTAACGCAGGCGGCGACGATCAGCACCGAAAAGCAAAAAGAGAATAAAACGTTTTTTCTGGTCTTCATTTCGTTGATCCTCCGAGTCAATAAATTTAGTTCTACAATAATTTTATTGGCGCGCCGAAAAAATATGCCTGACTGCAGAGGAAAACTCAAAAAAGCACTTTATTTTTTTGGAGAAATGTATTATAATAATAATGTGAAATACAGTCGCGGGACGGGGAAAGGAGATACTATGTCAAAGATATGCTGCTTTACGGGACACAGAAAAATATTGCGTGACGAGATGATACGTCTGCCCGAGATACTCGATAAAGTGCTTGAAAGCCTTATCTGGCAGGGAGTCTCTACCTTCCGCGCGGGCGGCGCTATCGGCTTTGATACCGTTGCCGCGCTTGCCGTTATCGAAAAAAAGGAGGCGTATCCCGAAATAAAGCTGGACCTTGAGCTGCCCTGTAAGGATCAGAGCGACGGCTGGAGTGATGACGATAAGCGGGTTTACGAGTACGTGATCAGCCAAGCTGACAGCATTTCATATACTTGCGAAAAATATCGCAAGGGCTGTATGTACGAGCGCAACCGACGCCTTGTGGACGGAGCTGATTTTTGCGTGGCGTTCTGTTCGTCGGAAAAGGGCGGCAGCGCTTATACGGTTAATTATGCAAAAAATCATGGAGTAACCGTTATAAATGTCTATGAAATTGTAAAAACGTGCATAAACAACGCATAATTATGCAAAAGCAAAAAAGATAAAAATTTTTTCACTTTAAAGCGATAAATTGCAAAAAAAGTATTGACAAATCAAAAAAACGGTGCTAAAATACTTTACATAAAAGCAAAAAGTAAAAATCAAATAGCTTGAAAAGCGATGAAGGGAACTAGTAGCCTACAAATTATCGAACCCACAGAGAGCTGTCGTTTGGTGAGAGACAGCGGTCAGATAGCAGGTGAATTCATCCCGGAGCTTCGCCTCTGAACTCTCAGGACTGTATGGGGCGACGGGACCGACCGTAACATCGGAGGACGTTTATTGACGCCCGTGAGGCTTCTGTCGTAAGACAGAGGTGAAACAGAGTGGTAACACGGCTTGTCTGTCTCTGTACCGTATATTTTACGGTACAGAGCTTTTTTGTTTTATTGGACTTGATTTTATGGGCAATACCCACAAAAAATAAAAACAAAAATAGTAAGGAGAAACTACTATGAAAACCAAAAAAATCTTAAGTCTTATTCTTTCCGTAATGATGATCGTTACTGCGTTCGCATTTACCTCGTGTAGCAACGAGTCGGGATATAATATTCCTATCGTATGTGGCGAGACCGGTATGAACGACGTATCAGGCGTTGCTACCTACGGTGTAAACTATTATAACCTTGGCGTTAAGGCAGGCGATATGGCTGCAGATATTCTTCTCGATGGCAAAAAGCCTGCAGATATGGCAGTTCAGACCGATACCAATCCCACACTTACCGTAAACCAGGCGGTTGCGGATGCCATCGGCTTTGAGATCCCCGAATCTGTTGCTTCCAAGGCAGGAGAGGACAATACACAGAAGGTAGAACGCGAGACCGCAGCTATCGTTGAATCGGGCGCGGACTATACTGTCGGAATCCTTCAGCTCGTACAGCACGTTGCGCTTGATCAGTCCAACGAGGGCTTCCAGGATCAGCTTTCCGCTCGTATGAAGGCGGCAGGCAAGACCGTAACTATACTTAACGAAAACGCAAGTAACGAGCAGTCCAACAACGTTACTATCGCAGAGACCTTCGTAAGCAAGAACGTAGACCTTATCTACTCCATCGCAACATCTTCCTCTCAGGCGGCTGCCGAGGCGACCAAGGAATCGGGCATTCCCGTTCTCTTTAACGCTGTAACCGATCCCGTAGGCGCAGGACTTGTTGATTCTATGGACGCTCCCGGAGCAAACGTCAGCGGTGTTTCCGATATCAATCCCGTTGCGCTTCAGGTGGACCTTATCGCAGATCTTCTTGGCAAGGATGATATCAAGATTGGATTCCTTTACACCTCGGCAGAGGCTAACTCGGTATATCAGGTAGATCTCGGCGTTGCAGAGTGTGAGGCAAAGGGCTTTGAATATGAAAAGAAGGGAATCGGCGATATCAACGACATTCAGAACGCATTTATCGCTCTTGAATCCGCAGGTGTTGACGCTATCTTCATTCCTACCGATAACACTCTCGCGAACGGAATCGCAAACGTTCACTCTGTAAACATCGGCGAGTAAAAAATAATATTTGAGGCAGGAGCCGGCTAAGGTCGGCTCCGACCTTGGCGTTATAAGCTTTATCACTGTTTATTTCTGAAAGGAGACCTTTTCTCGAAAATGATAGATATTTTGTTGTCCGGTACCACTCAAGGACTTATATGGGCGCTGTTAGCGCTCGGTGTGTACGTTTCTTACAGGATACTTGACGTTGCCGACCTTACCTGCGAGGGCTGTATAACACTTGGAGCATCGGTTGCCGCGCTTATGATATGGAAAAGCGTAAACCCGGTTATTGCGATAGTTGTCGCATTTATCGCGGGCTGCCTTGCGGGCGTGGTTACGGGCGTGCTTCATACCAAATTTAAGATCCCACCGATCCTTGCGGGAATCCTTACGATGATCTCGCTTTACTCCATAAATATTCATATAATGAGTTATGCCACCAAGACCGAGTGCACGGCAAACCTGTCATTGCTTACCTTCCGCGACGGCACCGTTTACGCAAAGCTCCAAAAGCTTCTGGGACTGAATAAAGCATCGGCTTCTATAATTCTCGGTATCGTTTTGTGTGTGCTTATAGTGTGCGCGCTTTATTGGTTCTTCGGTACAGAGCTCGGCTCGGCTATACGCGCTACGGGAAATAACGGCAAGATGTGTCGCGCGCAGGGCATCGATACCGATATGATAAAGATAGTCGGACTTGCACTTTCCAACGGCCTTATCGCTGTTTCGGGCGCTATGCTATGTCAGTATCAGGGATATTCCGACGTAAATATGGGAGTTGGCTCGATCGTTATAGGCCTGGCATCGATAATTATCGGCGAGGCGCTCTTTGCACGCGCTAAGAACTTTATGATGAAGCTTATCGGAATCGTTGTAGGCTCTATCATATACCGTGTTGTCGTGGCACTTGTTATCTTTTCGGGTATGCCCTCGACGGACCTCAAGCTGATGACTGCAGTGGTCGTTATTATTGCACTGACCATTCCTCATCTGTTCAAAAAAGGACATAAAAAGAAAAAGGTGACGGCAAAAAACAAGGAGGTAGCGGAAAATGAGTAATACACAGAATCCAATGCTGACTCTTGAGAACGTTCGCAAGGCGTTTAACCGCGGAACTATAAATGAAAAGGTGGCGCTGAACGGTGTGGATCTTAAGCTTAACGAGGGCGATTTCGTTACCATAATCGGCGGAAACGGCGCGGGAAAATCTACGATGCTTAACGCTATCGCGGGCGTTTGGCCTCTTGACGACGGAACGATCACGGTCGACGGCGTTGACGTTACCAAGCTTCACGAGCATAAAAGAGCAAAATATATCGGACGCGTTTTTCAGGATCCGATGACGGGTACCGCCGCTAATATGGAGATACAGGAAAATCTCGCTATTGCCGCAAGACGCGGCAAGGGACGTACGCTGGCGTGGGGAATCAAGAGCGAGGAGAAGAAGAAATACCGTGAGCTTCTGGCAATGCTTGAGCTTGGACTCGAGGATAGAATGAGCGCAAAGGTGGGCTTGCTTTCGGGCGGACAGAGACAGGCGCTCACGCTCCTTATGGCAACGCTTATGCAACCCAAAATTTTGTTGCTTGACGAGCACACCGCGGCACTCGACCCCAAGACTGCGGCAAAGGTGCTTGAGCTTTCGGATATGCTCATCGAGAAAAACGGACTGACCGCAATGATGGTAACGCATAATATGAACGACGCCATCACGCACGGAAACCGACTGATAATGATGAACGAGGGAAAAATAATCTTTGACGTTTCGGGAGAGGAAAAGAAGAAGCTTACCGTTCCCGAGCTGATAAAGAAATTCTCGGATGCATCGGGTCAGGAATTTGCAAACGACCGAGCTCTGCTCGGCTGATAAAAATAAAAGCAAGGCTTTTTTCAAAAAGCCTTGCTTTTTTTAAAAAATATGGTAAAATAATAGTATCGAAATTCGCTCCTGTGGTGGAATTGGCAGACACGATGGATTTAGGATCCATTGCGACGAGCGTGCAGGTTCAAGTCCTGTCAGGAGCACCAAAACCTCAAGGGATAGGCAAATGCCTATCCTTTCTGTTTTATTGCTTTTTTGTGCCTTATATCAACCGTATATATAGTTGACAAACTATCGCGTTTGGGTTATAATAAAATAAAGATCAAAGAAACGGAGAGGACACTTATGCAACCGTCTGCTTTTGCCGTTTGGCTCGACACCTTTTTTGCGAGCTTCGATGGCGCTATACTTGAATTTTTTCATCTGCTTGCCGAAAAGGCGGGCTTTATTCTCACGCCTATTTCCTACGCGCTCGATTTTATGGGCGACGACGCGATCTTCTTCTTCGTGCTTGCCTTCGTGCTCTTGTTCTTCAAAAAGACTCGTGCGGCAGGTGTTGGGATCGTGCTTGCTATCGCCGTTGGCGCGATAATAACGAATCTTACGCTCAAGGAGCTGGTTGCGCGCCAGAGGCCCTTTACCGTTGAGCAGTTCAAGGAATTCTGGGCGTTTGTCGGCTCTCCTACGCAGAGTGAATTTTCCTTCCCGTCGGGACATACGACGTCGGCTATGGCGGCAATGCTCGCGCTCTGCCTTATTATGAAAAAGAAATGGCTTTGGGCGCCGTCGATGATCTTCGCCGTGCTGATGGGCGCGTCGCGCAACTACCTTATGGTACATTACCCGACCGACGTTATCGCAGGACTGATCGCGGGTGCTGTCGGCGCGATAGTCGCGTGGCTGTTGCTTAGCTTCCTGTGGTCGATCCTCGAAAAGCACAAGGACGCGCGTGCCTGCCGCTTCCTGCTCGAAGCTGACGTGTGTAATCTGGTTAAAAAGAAAGAAGCGTGAGTTTTAGTTACTTTTCTTTTGAAAAAGAAAAGTAACCAAAAGAAAACTTCCACCAAAAAGGATTTGGTGGACATACCACTCGAAATAATGAATATCGTTATCGGTAATTTATTAAATTTCTAAGGAAAAAACCCGTCGGACGCTACTCTCCGACGGGTTTTATTATTATGTTTTATAGTCGGGAAGTTCTTTTGCTTACTTTTCTTTCAAGAAAAGTAAGTCGGACGCTACTCTCCGACGGGTTTTGATCGTTATTTTTAGAACAGTATAATTATAAACTGTGATACGAGAACTACCGCGATAAGAGCTATCGGGTAAGTAGCCGCATACGCTGCCGCAACGTCCTCTGTGCCTGCGGTTCCGATAAGCGTTCCGAGAGCAGGGGTGCTCGTCATACCGCCCGTGATAGAGCCGAGGCTGTTAAGAAGGCTGAGCTTGAGAACGTACTTTGCAAAAAGGAATCCGATGATCATAGGAACTATTGTCATAATGATGCCGTAAACGAAGTACATCGGATCAAAGAATTCTACGAAATCCGCGCCACCGGGAATACCCGCGCCAACGAGGAAGAGAACGAGTCCAAGCTCTCTGAAGAGCTTGAGCACGGACTGCTCGGGCATAAGACTGAGCTTGCCTATTCTGCCGAAATGTCCCAGAATGAGAGCTACGAGCAAACAGCCGCCCGTCATAGTGAGCGAGAAGCAGGTGCCGCTAAGTCCTGCGGACGAGAGGGGGATCTTTATATTGCCCAAGAAGATGCCGAGTACAGCCGCAAGTGAGAACACCGCAAATCCGTGGCCGTCGAGCTTGAGGAGCTTTCCGGTATAGGTCTTCTTTTCTGCTGCTTCGTCCTTGATGACGAGCTTTGCGCGTTCCTCTTCCATATTAGCCTTGGTGAGCTTGGGAATGAGCTGTACGAAGAGAACAACTCCGATAACACCGAATATGTATGCAATTCCGTGTCCGACTGATACGAGACCCTGGAGGTCTTCTGCAACGGTTGCTTTTGCTGCCGAAAATGCGGGAGTTGAGGTAAGCGAGCCCGAAAGAAGTCCAACGATCATAGCGGTAAAGCCGTCAGAGGTCAAGTCGCCGAGTCCGATTGCTCTGCCGAGGAAGATGCAGCCTACTGCCGAAAGTCCACCTGCCAGAATGATAACGAGTCCGATAAGAACGTAGGATTTAAAGTTCTTTTTCATATTTCCGAAGAACTTGGGTCCCGCGATAAAGCCTACCGACGTAACGAACAGGACAAGTCCGAGCTTTTCGACGATCTCGAGCGCCTTGTCTGCAAACCCTACCGGCACAGCACCCTTTATAACGAGCTGCTCCTCGAGGGGAGTGAAGAGAAGCGCACCGAACAAAAGTGCGATGATGAACACGCCTGCGTCGCCGAGCGACACGCCCTTGATCGTTATTCTGCCGAGAGCGTAGCCTACGAACAGGATTCCAAAGACGCAGAACATTAAAAACGTAATTCCGGTGATCGGGATTACCCCACCAAACAAACTCATAATGAATCTCCTTGTTTTTAAATTTTGCTATACAGTATTATCGAGTGTTCATGGCTTTTGCCGTGAACACTCGAGCTGGTCGGAGTGAGGTGATTCGAACACCCGACCTCTTGGACCCGAACAAATACGCCATCGTTTTTTGACTACTTTTGTTGACTTTATGGTGCTTTTTAGTCCGAAAACGGTGCTTTCCGATGCTCTTGTAAGCACTGTTTCCACGTAGTCCGAAGCCGTAGATGGTCAAAGATGTGGTCAAGCCACAATCCGAACCAACAAACC
>JAFXHA010000009.1 GCA_017536635.1 Clostridia bacterium | reverse complement strand
GGTTGGGAATGCGAGATATTCAAGGATTACGACGCCAACGACAGAGTGGCGTATCTGCACAAGCAGGCATAGAATAATATAGATCCATAATTTAAGGAGATTTACTGTGAAGATAGTTGTTTTGGCAGGCGGTCTTTCCCCCGAGCGAAACGTTTCGCTCTCGTCGGGCAGTCTTATCTCTGCGGCACTCAAGCGCCGCGGACACAGAACCGTCCTCGTTGACGTATATAAGGGCATTGACACAAAAAATATTGATATAGATACTCTCTTTTCCCTTGAGGCAGACAAAGGTGTGGCGGTCGGCGATACGCTTCCCGATCTTGATGCGCTCGTTCGCGAGAACGGCGGTCGCACAGAGCCGATCGGCGAGGGCGTGCTTGAGATCTGCCGCGCGGCAGACAGCACGTTTCTCGCGCTTCACGGAGCTATGGGCGAGAACGGTCAGCTTCAGGCGTGGCTCGATATTCATGGAATCAGCTATACAGGCTCGGGATACATAGGAAGCACACTTGCTATGGATAAGGACATAGCTAAAAAAATAATGCAGAGTGCCAACGTTCTCACACCTGCCTGGGAAAGAATCGACACAAACGGTAAGGTAGACACGGCGGCTCTTATCGCAAAACTCGGACTCCCTATGATAATCAAGCCCTGCTCCTGCGGCTCAAGCGTTGGCGTATTCAAGGCGCACAGTGAGAGTGAGCTTGCCGAGGCGATCGAAAGCGCAAAGATATACGAGCGCTACGTAATGGCGGAGCAGATGATAGAGGGACGTGAGCTTACCTGCGCATTTCTCGACGGCAAAGCACTGCCGCCCGTTGAGATAATACCAAAGCAAGGATTCTACGATTATAAAAACAAATATATGGCAGACGCCACGGTCGAGCTCTGCCCCGCACCGCTCACAGATGACGAAAACCAGCTTGTCGCCAAGGCGACCGAAAAGGTGTTTTTCGCGCTTCGTCTTGACGGCTACGCAAGGATCGATTACATTCTCGACACGGCGGGTAAGCTCTGGTGCCTTGAGGCAAACACGCTCCCCGGAATGACACCGACCAGCCTGCTTCCCAAGGAAGCCGCAGCGGTGGGGATAGGATACGACGAGCTTTGTGAAAAGCTTGCGGGACTTACCGTAAAATCGGTATGACATCATAAAAGAGGTTGAAAATGAGTTATTTCAGAGATAGTAAAAGAATAGTTATAAAGGTTGGCACGTCCACTCTCACACACAATACGGGACATCTTAATCTTCGCCGTATAGAAAAGCTCGTCAAGGTGCTTTCAGACATAAAGAATTCCGGCATCAGAATAGTTCTCGTTTCGTCGGGTGCGGTAAGCGCGGGAGTGGCAAAGGTAGGTTTCGGCAAGATCCCCTCGTCGCCCGAGGAAAAGCAGGCTATGGCGGCGATCGGTCAGAGCGAGCTTATGAAGCTTTACGACAAGCTCTTCTCGGATTACGGACACACGGTAGCCCAGATGCTTCTTACAAAAGAGGTGCTGACAAATCCCGAGCGCCGACTTTCCGCAGAAAACACCTTCCGACGCCTGCTTGAGATGAACTGCGTTCCGATAGTCAACGAAAACGACCCGATATCGACCGACGAGCTCACCAAATTCGGCGGGAATGACATTCTCTCGGCTTACGTTGCGCAGCTCTGTAACGCCGACGTGCTCCTTAATCTCTCTGACGTGGACGGCCTTTACGACAGCGATCCGCGAAAGAACCCCGAAGCGCACCTTATTGAGCGCGTTGATCAGATAGACGAGCTTCTCTGTGCGTCGGCGGGCGGCTCGGGTACAGAGCGCGGCACCGGCGGAATGATCGCCAAGCTCAAGGCGGCAAAGATGACTACTGACTGCGGAATTCCGATGTTTATTCTCAACGGACAAGACCCCGAGATACTTTACACTCTGCTCGACGGTGGACACGTAGGTACATATTTCACCGCGGACAAGTCGCTCAGGCGCGCCGAGGAAAATGATGACTAAAAAGCAAAAAAAGGCAGTAATGGCTGAGATCGTCGGCGAGCTTGAATCACTCTATCCCGAAGCGCTTTGCGCACTGAAATGGGGCGGTACGGACGGCTGGCGCCTGATGGTAATGGGCAGACTTTCGGCTCAGTGCACCGACAAGCGTGTCAACGAGGTATGCGAGATCCTGTTTGAAAAATATCCGACGGTAGAGTCTCTCGCAAGCGCCTCGGCAGAGGAGATCGGCGAGATAATCAAGCCCTGCGGACTCTGGCGCACCAAGGCGGCGAATATAAAGGCGGAATGCGAGCTGCTCTGCGAGCAGTACGGCGGCATAGTTCCCGACGATATGGACGAGCTTCTGAAATTTCCCGGTGTCGGCAGAAAGATAGCAAATCTGCTGCTCGGCGACCTTTACGGCAGGCCCGCGATAGTTGCCGATACACATTGTATACGTATATGCGGCAGATTCGGAATGTATCCCACCTCGCTAAAGGACGCTCACAAGGTAGAAAAGATACTCGTCGAGCTCGTTGAACCCGAAAAGCAATCCGACTTTTGCCACAGAATAGTTATGTTCGGCAGAGACGTCTGCACGGCGCGCTCGCCCAAATGCAGCGAATGTCCGATATCGCAGCTTTGCGAATACAATTCAAAAAACAGCAAAAAATAAATATAGCTGACCCAAGGAGGAAAAATCATGTACAGAATAGGAATCGATCTCGGAGGAACCAACATAGCCGTAGGACTTGTAAACGACGAGACCTTTGAAATAGTAAAAAAGAAGAGCACTCCTACGCTCGCTGAGCGCGACGGAATGGAGATAGTTGAGGATATGGCAAGGCTTTGCCGAGAGATATGCGACGAGGTAGGGGTCAACGTAAAGGATCTCGCCGGAGTAGGCGTTGCTTCACCCGGAATCGTAAATCCTACGACGGGAATAATCAAGCGCGCAAGTAATCTTCGCTTCTTCTACTTCCCCATAACCGAAATACTTGCTGACAAGCTTGGAGCAAAGCACGTTCCCGTATACGCTGAGAACGACGCTAACGCTGCCGCTTGGGGCGAGGCTTGCGCAGGCGCGGCAAAGGGCAGCAGCACGAGCGCTACCGTAACGCTCGGCACGGGTGTCGGAAGCGGCATCATCATTCACGGAAAGATCCTCTCGGGCTCGAACTACGCCGAGGGCGAGCTCGGTCATATGGTAATTGAATTCGGCGGTATTCCCTGCACCTGCGGCAGACGCGGCTGTTGGGAGTCCTATTCCTCTGCGACCGCACTCGTCAGAATGACAAACGAAAAGATCGAGGAATGCAAGGCGGCAGGCAGATACACCTCTATGCTGAATGCTCCCAGGGTGTCGGGCAGAACCGCGTGCGACCATATGAGAGCGGGCGACGAGGCTGCAAAAGAGGTATACGACAAGTATATCGCTTATCTCGCTTGCGGTATCAACAACATCATCAACATCTTCCAACCCGAGGTCATCGCTATCGGCGGCGGAATATCGGGCGAAGGCCAGTCGCTTATCGACTCGCTTATGCCAATAGTTGACGCAAATATGTACTGCGGAGAAAAAGCGCGTACAAGACTTAAGATCGCTACGCTCGGAAACGACGCGGGAATCATCGGCGCGGCAATGCTGGAGAGCGGTCTGCGCGGAGAAGCTTAACTCATTGTTGACAAATATCGCGCAATATGATACAATTATAGCCGTGCCGCTTTTGCGGCACGGCTACTACTGTTTGGAAACGGAGATCAAATGAACATCGACTTTTCATTCTTTTTCACAAGCATAATGCTTGGCATCGGACTTGCTATGGACGCATTTTCGGTATCTCTTGCAAACGGACTTAACGAGCCCTGCATCAGACGCTCAAAGCAGTGCGGCGTTGCGGGTATATTCGCACTTTTTCAGTTCGCTATGCCGATGATAGGCTGGATATGCGTATCCACGATAGCACAGTATTTCAAGGCGTTTGAAAAATGTATCCCCTGGATAGCGCTTCTGCTGCTCTGCTATATCGGTGGCAAAATGCTTTACGAGGGCATCAAAAACAAGGACTCCGAGGAATGCGTGTGCAACTCCATCGGGCTGTCTGCAATTCTTGTGCAGGGCGTAGCTACCTCTATCGATGCTCTGTCGGTAGGCTTTACGATATCCGAATATAATTTCCTTGAGGCTCTGCTTGCCTGCCTGATAATCGGCGTACTCACCTTCTTTATATGCTTTGCGGGCATCGAGATCGGAAAAAGAGCGGGTACAAAGCTTGCGGGCAAGGCGGGAATATTCGGCGGTGCGATACTTATTTTCATAGGTCTTGAAATTTTTATTACAAGTTGGTTTTAAATTATAAATATGATACAGCTATCAGATCATTTTACGTACAGGCGGCTGATCCGCTTTACGATGCCAACCATCATAATGATGATATTTTCATCTATCTACGGCATCGTCGACGGATTTTTCGTCTCTAATTTCGCGGGCAAAACTCCATTTGCCGCGGTAAATTTCATAATGCCGTTCCTTATGATACTCGGCTCATTCGGCTTCGTGTTCGGAACGGGCGGCAGTGCTTTGGTCTCAAAAACTCTCGGCGAAGGAGATACAAAGCGCGCGAACAAACTGTTTTCAATGATAACCTACGTTTCTATCGGCGTGGGAATAGTGCTTGCTATACTTGGATGCGTATTTATTCGCCCTATCGCGTCGGCGCTCGGCGCCGAGGGAGAGATGCTTGAGCTGTGCGTAATATACGGACGGATAATTCTTGCGGCGCTCCCTGCGTTTATGCTCCAGATGGAGTTCCAGAGCTTTTTCGTAACGGCGGAAAAGCCGACTCTCGGTCTTGTCGCAACCGTTGCGGCAGGCGTTACCAATATGGTGCTTGATGCGCTGTTCATCGCCGTGTTTGATTGGGGCATCGTCGGCGCGGCGGTCGCCACCGCTATAAGTCAGCTCGTCGGCGGCATCCTGCCCATAATCTATTTTTCCTGCAAAAACACCAGCCTGCTTCGTCTGACGCGCTTTAGCTTTGACGGCAGAGCTTTACTTAAGACCTGCACGAACGGCTCGTCCGAGCTTATGACCAACATTTCAATGTCAGTGGTGGGAATGCTTTATAATCTTCAGCTTATAAAATATGCGGGAGAAAACGGTGTTGCCGCATACGGAGTGCTGATGTACGTCAGCTTTGTTTTTCAGTCGGTATTTATCGGATACGTCGTTGGTATCGCACCGATCGTGGGATACCATTACGGCGCTGATGACAGCCGCGAGCTTCGCAGCCTGCTCAAGAAAAGCTCGGTGCTTATATTCGTATCGTCCATCGTGATGCTTTTAGCAGGAGAGCTGTTAGGCAAGCCCTTTTCAATCATCTTCGTAGGATACGACGCCGAGCTCCTCGAGCTCACCTCGCGCGCGTTTGCCGTGTTCTCGGTATCATTTCTGTTCTCAGGCTTTGCGATATTCGGCTCGTCCTTCTTCACCGCTCTTGGCGACGGACTAACCTCGGCGCTCATCTCTTTTCTGAGAACTCTGGTCTTCCAGATCGCCGCAATAATAATATTCCCTCTCGCCTGGGGCATTGACGGCATCTGGTGGTCGATCGTTGCCGCAGAGGTAATGGCGGTTATCGTAACGCTGTTCTTCCTGATACTTAAACGCAAAAAATATAAATATATGTGATCATAATCGGCAGAAGGCTTGTTCTTCTGCCGATTTTGTGGTATAATCATTATAATAAAATAATTTGTAAGGATGAAAAAATGAAAAAAAGTAATTTTGTTCAGCTTCCCACAGATTTCGAAAAGGATCTTTCCGATCTTCCCTTCTCCGAATATCCGAGACCGCAGCTAAGGCGCGATTCCTACCTCTGTCTCAACGGAAAATGGAGCTTTAAGATCGAAAGCAACGGCAATACGAGCTACGACGGAGAGATACTCGTTCCCTTTGTGCCCGAAAGCAGACTTTCGGGAGTGATGCGCGAGATCGGCAAGGACGACGTGATGATATATGAACGCACGTTCGTACTTGACGACAGCTTTTCGAGCGGCAGAGCCCTGCTTCATTTCGGCGCGTGCGACCAATACGCGAGGGTCTTTGTAAATGGCAAGGAGATAGGTACAAACGTCGGTGGATATCTTTCCTTCACCTTTGATATCACCGATGTGTCAACGCTTGGCGAGAACACACTGAGAGTTGAAGCCCGCGATCCGCTCTGTCTTGACCTGCCATACGGCAAGCAGAGAGAAAAGAGAGGCGGAATGTGGTATACGAAAACGAGTGGAATCTGGCAGACGGTATGGATAGAGCGCGTACCGGAGAACTATATCCGCGCGATAAAGCTTCATACAGATACGCGCGGCGTGCTTATTGAGGTAGACGGCGGCGAGCGAGAAAAGGCTCTCACTCTCGGCGCACAGACCTACACCTTTGAGGGAGAGAGCTTCAGGATTGATATCGATTCGCCGCATCTCTGGACGCCCGACGATCCGTACCTTTACAGCTTTGATCTGACCTCGGGAGAGGATAGGATCAGCTCCTATTTCGGTCTGCGTACCGTATCGATAGAGGAGCGCGGCAATCGCGCGTATATTTGCCTTAACGGCGAGCCGATCTTCTGCCACGGGCTGCTTGATCAAGGATATTTCAGCGACGGAATATTTCTGCCCGCTTCTCCTCGCGGCTTTGAGGAGGACATTCTGAAAATGAAGGCGTGCGGCTTCAATATGCTTCGCAAGCATATAAAGCTTGAGCCCGATCTTTTCTATTATTTCTGCGACAAGCACGGTATGCTTGTTTTCCAGGATATGATAAACAGCGGTCATTACAGCTTTTTTGTGGACACCGCGCTGCCCACGGTGTTCTTGAAAAAGGGCGTTTCCCACCGCGCGAGCAAGGCGCGCCGTGAGGCGTTTGAGTCGACCTGCCAAGGTATTATCGAGTCGCTCCACGATCATCCCTCGGTCATATATTACACTATATTCAACGAGGGCTGGGGACAATTTGACGCGCAATACTTTTATAAAAAGCTGAAAGCGCTCGATCCGTCCCGTGTATATGACACCACGTCGGGCTGGTTTAAGGTAAAGGAAAGCGACGTGGAGAGCGACCACGTATATTTCAAGCCGATAAAGCTAAAGGCTGTCAAAGGCAAGCCAACGGTGCTATCGGAATTCGGCGGATACGTATACAAGGTCAAGGATCATTCCTTCAACCCCGATAACACTTACGGATATAAGCTTTTTGACGGCGTCGCAAGCTTTGAGGCGGCAACCGTCGCGCTTTACGAAAATCAAGTAATGCCCGCAATAGAGGACGGTCTTTGCGCGACAGTTCTAACGCAGGTAAGCGACGTCGAGGACGAGACCAACGGTCTGCTGACCTACGATCGCAAGATACTCAAGGTATCACAGTCGCAAATGAAAGCTCTCGCAGATAAGCTGTACGAGAAATTTGATGAGAGAGTCAAGAAATAAATAAAACGCCGCAAGGAAACGTGAGTACTATTAATGATAACTTAACAATAATATCTTATTCACCGACAAAAATGACAGAGAACACTTTACATTCTCTGTCATTTTTTGACTATTTTGTAGTTTTATCTTTACCTTCAACAATATTTTCTTCTTTGATTTGAGCATTAAAATTGGAAAAACAAAGCAGAAAATAATCACACTCGTCGCAACAACACTCAAGACCTTGCTCACCGTTACCAAGGCAAACGGTAGGGTTTCCCGGCGTAAGCTCGATGCCGGTAATGTCTATGATCTTTTCTTGAATATTCTTGTTCATATATCCCCCATCAGCATATAAAAAAGGTGCGCAACCGAAGCCACGCACCGAAAAACGCAAACTCCAAGTTGTCGCCAAACGAACTTATACGCTGATAGGCATTTGCACACCATAAACGGGAGTCGCATTTTTACCAAATGGATATCGTTTATGATGCACAAAAAATGGTATAGTTATCCCATAAAGAAAAATATACCTATCGGCGATATTATTAAGTTCGTTTGGCATAACTATTATATCACAAATTTCCGGACTTGTAAATATTTTTAGTTAATTTTATAAAATTAGATATAAAAGCCTCCACTGTGTAAGGGGAGGTGTCAGCCGAAGGCTGACGGAGGGGTTGTAAAAGCGATAATCTCCACAAAACAATCCCTCAGTCGCTCTGCGACAGCTCCCTTTGCACAAGGGAGCCTTTTTATGTTCATCTATGATTTGCGGCATTGTATCTACAAATACAAAAACACGGCATACCTCTTTCGAGATATGCCGTGCTTTTAAAAGCCGTCCTTTAGGGTACAACTCTAAGCCTTGCGGCGTTATTTTATTTAAATAAGCTTAATAATCAAGAATATCAACCATAAGGTTGTTAAGCTTGGTGGTTACACTTTTGCCTATACTTGCCCAAACGGTAGAAATGTTTGAGTGGAATCCGGTTCCGTTTCCTGCCCAAATGCGTCGAACAGCCAAGAACACCTCACCGGGATTATCTCCGTTCTGATCGTATTTCAACACCGAACCGTAAAGATATCCCATATCAAAAACTATGCAATTTCTTATGATATTGAACATACTTCTCATATCCTCGTCAGCAGCAGCCGTCTGCCTCTTGAGGTATATCTCAAAGTAAACGGGAGCAAGACGTCTGTTACCCTCTGCCGCGAGAAGCTCGAGAACAGTTGCGGAGCGTTCGAACGCATCAGCCTTCGCAGCCTTGGGAATGAGCCAGGACGAATATGTGTTCGAGAACGGAGTGGAATATCCGCTCTTGACATTGGAATTATACAACGGCATCGGAAGAACTGTGAAATCACAGGTTATTTCATACTTGTTTTCATCAAGTATTTTAATTCCCGTCAATGAGAACATGGATCTTCCTTCGCTGAACATTCTATATTGCTCCGAATCAGACTTTTCAATATCGTCGTCGTTGAGCTTTTCCTGCCACCAATCAATAAAATCTATCACCGGCTGATCTCCAAGAGTCCAGTCGTAAGTGCCTTTGTTGTTAAGCTTGGTATATCTGAAGCCTGCGGCATATAACCACGTATCAAGCCAAGGACCCGTTTCCGCAGCCTGCAAACCAAACATATCGCCCTCATCTACGCCGTCGGTCTTTTCATCACCGACGTTTGTATTCTCATAAGAGTTTTGAATAAGCGTTAACATATTGTCAAACGTCCATACGCCGTCATATACCATTTTATACAGATTTGTCTTATCTATCGTAGGATTGACTCTTGTCAAGAAATCGGTATTAACAAATATACAAAGCATATTTCGAATGTTATTCCAAGATGAGTTATCCGACATCCAGAAAATACGTCCGCCGACCATTATCTCCTTCTTTATCTCTTTACCCCAATATTCCTTGGTAGTGGTGTAAAGATTAAGGTTTTCGGATTCCGCGAGATCGCGTGAGAGTCCCTTTGCCGCAACAACGGGCGGTATCAGGTTATACGCGAGAGCCATATCGTAAGGAGTTCCTGCGCCCGATGCCGATTCGATCTCAGCCGCAAAGCCTTCCATATCGTTGTATCCACCGTACATTTCGGTAAGAACAAAATTTATTGCTATATACTCCTCGATCCAATTCTGACGATTTATGACCGCGTCCTTGATAAGCTCTCCGTCGGACTCGGATATAAACTCATAATTTACGTTAGTAGTATCTGCCAAGACCTTAAAATCGTATCCCTCATAATCTCTGTCCTCGGGAATATCCGAACCCTGAAAGAGCTCCGGTGTCAAAAGCTGATCAATGGTAAGCTCGTCATATATCGACGTATCATCCACTGTAACGTTAGCGTCGGTACCAAAATCAAGATTCTTGGTTTCGGTTCCCTCGTCATCAGTATTTTCGGTGTTTGCGTCATCCGATTCATCGTCCTCATCGGGATCGGAATCGTCTTGTTCTGCATCCGCGGTAGTGCCGACAGTAGTTTCCTTTGTACCGTCAGAATTTCCGCCAAGATTGGTTTTCTTCGTGCCACAGCCTACGAACACTGCCATTACCATGATCAGCGCGAGCACGAGCGCTAAGATCTTTTTAAACATCAGATTCTCTCCTTATGTTCATAATTTACACGTTGCTTTTGCAACACCGTGCGATTATTTATATAATATCACAAAAAACCCCAAAAAGCAATAGGTAAAACTATTAAAAAATGCGAAAATTTATAATATTAAACGCCGCAAGGAAACCTTGCGGCGTTGTTTTTATACATTCGACAGCTTATACTGTGTGAGCTGCTCCTCTTCCTGATTTTTGAGACGCTCGAGTATCGCCATATTTTCGATCATCAGCTTGACTATCTTATCAAGCGGAGAGTTCTCGGAATAATCGGCTTCACATACGTAATTGATACGGTCATCGTCAACAAGCGGCTTTACCTTTTCGCTTTGTCCGACAGGATAAAGCGCTATCGACTTTCCGCCCTTGGATTTTACCATCTTCATACAGGGAATGTCGGTCAGTCCGTCGCCGATATATATTAGATTATGATATGCTATATGGCGCAGGCTCTCGTCCTGAAGGCGATTGAGATTATAGTCGTCGGTAACGTCGAGTATACCCTTGGAGATTCGGTAAATATACTGCGTTTTGAGCGTATAGTTTATAGCGAGCGCGGGCCAGAGAGCCTCGCCGTTCTCGTCATACATATATTTGCACGCGTATATCCTCTTGAAATATTTCGCGATCGGCGTTCCCTCGATGATCTCGCAGGTGCCCGACGAAATAATATAGTGCTCGATCTCAACGCCCATCTGCTCGCCAAAAGCGTTGATGCGGTCAAACCAAGTCAGAACACCGTCGTAAAGAACAACGTTCTCGCCGCACTGATTGAGATATTTTTCGGTCAGAGGTATTCCCTTTTCCTTACATTTTTTTATCATAATGAACATATACGCGAGTATCTTCTCTACCTCGTGCGCATCGGTAATAGCCGCTGCCTCGCCCCAGAATTCCGAGGACGTCATATTGAGATTCTTGATAAAATCGTACTCCTGCATATCGGTGGTGCAAAGCGTTTTATCAAAGTCGTATAAAATTCCTATCTTAGTTTTTCCCATATTTTTCACCTTTTTTCAAGTATTTTAGGTATCCGCAAATACATTATAACATAAAATACAGAAATTGTAAACACTATATTTCGGTTATTTTTTCGATCATAAACTCTCCTTAATATATTTGACGTGTTCTTCGTAATATTATCCATTTATGACAATATGATCGTTAAAGCCTCGTCAGAGCCTTTTATTATTGCGATACAGCTTGGGCGGGACCGAATATCTCTTTTTAAAGCATCGACTGAAATAAAACGGATCCGAAAAGCCGCATCTCTGCGCGATGTCGGATATCGAAAGGTCGGTTTCTATAAGCAGCTCGCCGGCAATTTCAAGACGCAAGGCAATAATATATTGCGTGGGCGTCGTTCCGGTTATTTTACGAAAGCTTTGCAGAAAAAGAGTTTTTTTGATGTTAGACCGTCTCATCAACATATCCAGACTGTATTCTCTGAACGGGTCTTCGTGTATATACTCCAGCACCTGTCCGATTCGCTTACTGTCTATTGGAGTCTGCTCGACGTGCAGTTGGCTCAAAATTTCACAAAGCAGACGCTGAAGCGCTATTTCACACTTCCACTCACACAGATATCCTTTATTACGATATTCCTCATAAAGTCTTTTCATCAGTACTTCGAGCCAATGAGAATCAGTAAAGTGAATGTGATCGGGAATGCCACTCAGAAGCTCTTCATCACTTATTTGAAAATGCATAGCGTAAAATGTCATATACGGCTTTTTGTCCAGAAAAAGACTGTGCTTTACATTCGGGCGAAAGCACACAAGATCTCCCGCACAAACGGGAATGATTCTTTCTCCCACCGTTATATTTCCAAGCCCTTCAATAACGAAAACGAGCTCGTAATCTCTAATATAACGAGGAGATATCTTCCATCCCTCAAAGGTCTCGCGCCGAACCATATAATTTATCTTACATTCCATAGCTCATCACCAAACTTTTTATTTTTTGTATCATCATTATAGCGGAATTTTATCCATTTGTCAACCGTTATTGCATTGTATTTCAAGCTTTTTTGTTTTAAAATAAAACCATAGCACTATGGAAAAACGGAGGTATAATATGATTTGGAATAGAGAGCAATATATCGCTCACTGCAATTTTGAATTTACCGGCAGAGAATTTTTCTGCGAGCTGTTTGGCCCTCTTCACACTCTTGAAGCGGAGTGGCGTCGCCAAGGCGCAACCGAAAAGGAAATAGCTATGACGGCATTTGATTGGGATTACGTTATGCGAACCGGACTTTCGGGCACCACACACCCAATAACCGGAAAATCAACCGTAATTCTTGAGGATACTCCCGAGTACACGATCTCGATCGACCGTATGGGACGCAAGCAAAAGCTCATCAAAAAAAGCGCTACCATTCCGCTCCCTATGGAATATCCCGTAAAATGCATGGACGATTGGCTAAAGGTCAAGCATTGGTATGAGTTCAGTGAAAACAGAATCGACGTCGAAAAATTAAAGCATCAAAAGGAGCTGCACGACAAGGGATATCTCACACTCATCTCTATTCCCGGCGGATTTGACGAGCCGCGACAGCTGATGGGTGAGGAAGATCTTTGTATTGCTTATTACGACGATCCCGAGCTTATAGAGGATATGATGACTACCTTTACCGACACGGCACTCAAGGTACTTGAGCGTGTGGGAGAGATAGTACCGATAGATAACCTCTGCGTGCATGAGGATATGGCAGGAAAATCAGGGCCCCTGATAGGACCGAATCTCATATCCGAGTTTATAGCTCCCTACTATCAAAAGGTCTGGGATTGCGCTCGCTCATACGGCGCAAAAATCTTCTCGCAGGATAGCGACGGAAATATGAATCCCATTATCGACGCATTTCT
This sequence comes from Clostridia bacterium, assembly GCA_017536635.1. Lineage (GTDB taxonomy): Bacteria > Bacillota > Clostridia > Oscillospirales > CAG-272 > HGM12713. The sequence continues at coordinate 1,325 of JAFXHA010000009.1, read as the reverse complement.
GGACTGCGGCGTAAACTGCTTCTTCCCCTTAGAGCCCGCGGCAGGAATGGACATTGTGGAGATCCGCAAAAAATACGGCAATAAAATGTGCCTGAAGGGTGGCATAGACAAGCACGTATTACGCCGCGACAAAGATGCTATACGCGCGGAATTGGAATACAAAATGTCAGACGTTATGCTCGGCGGCGGCACAATATTTTCACTTGATCACAGGATCCCCAACGGAGTTTCAATAGAAAACTATCGCTTCTACGTCGAATATGGAAGAAAGCTACTCGGTCTCCCACCAATCAGTGAGGAGGGTTGGGGCAGAATGGCGTTCTGATGCGATATTACAAACAAAAAAACGCGGAGATGTTAAATCTCCGCGTTTTTTAATTTAATCAGTTAGCAGCGTCAACGATAGCTGTGAACTTTGCGGGAACGAGCGATGCTCCGCCGATAAGTCCACCGTCAACGTTGGGCTTTGCGAGAAGCTCTGCTGCGTTTGCGTCATTCATAGATCCGCCGTACTGAATGGTAACGGTCTCTGCTACCTCTGCGCCGTACATATCAGCAAGAACCTTTCTGATCTCGCCGCAGGTCTCTTCAGCCTGCTCGGGAGTTGCGGTAAGGCCTGTGCCGATTGCCCATACGGGCTCGTAAGCGATGATAACGTTCTTGAGCGCCTCTGCGTCAACACCTGCGAGGTCGAGCTTGGTCTGCATGGAAACGATCTCGTTCGTGATGCCGGAAAGTCTCTGCTCCTTAACCTCACCGAGACAAAGGATAACCTTCATTCCGTTAGCAAGAGCAGCCTTGGTGCGAAGATTTACGGTCTCGTCGGTCTCGCCGAAGTACTGTCTTCTCTCGCTGTGGCCTACGATCACGTACTCAACGCCGATAGCCTTGAGCATCTTTGCGGAAACCTCACCGGTGAAAGCGCCCTTCTCCTCGAAGTGTACGTTCTCAGCACCGATCTTTATGTTGGAGCCCTTTGCAGCTTCCATAGCGGCAGCGATGGTTACGTAGGGTGCGCAGAATACGATGTCGCACTTGTCCTTGCCTGCTACCATAGGCTTTATCTCGTTGATAAATGCAGTTGCTTCAGCAGGTGTGAAATTCATCTTCCAGTTTCCTGCGATAACTGTTCTTCTCTTTGCGGGATTCATAATTTTTACCTTCCTTTATATTGGGCGGCGCCGCCTGTGAGCGACGCCTGCCGTTTATTTTATTTTTAATTATTTGTCGAGCAAGCAAGCGATGCCGGGAAGTTCAAGTCCCTCGAGGAACTCAAGAGATGCGCCGCCGCCGGTGGAGATGTGAGTCATCTTGTCAGCGTAGCC
>JAFXHA010000074.1 GCA_017536635.1 Clostridia bacterium | reverse complement strand
CTTACCGTTCTGGTAAGTGGAGGTAGCGCCGTCAAAGTTGAAGTCGAAGGGCTCATCGGTGGGAACGCCGAGAGTGAGGGGGTTAGTACCGAACATACCCTCTACGCCGAAGGTAGGAGCAACGGTGGGACGAGCGTTGGTACCGGTAAGACCGATACAGCCCTGAGAAGCAGCCATGGAGGTGTAGTAGCCTGCGATACCGTAGTGGCAGGAGTTACGAACAGCAACCATACCCATACCGTACTTCTTAGCCTTATCGATAGCCATCTGCATAGCCTTGTAACCGATAACCTGACCCATACCGTCGTGTCCGTCAACAACAGCGGTGGTCTCGGTTTCCTTGATGATCTCAAAATTGGTTACGGGGTTCTGAATACCTGCCTCGATTCTGTCAAGGTAGATCGGCTTGAAACGGTTGCAGCCGTGGGACTCGATACCGCGCTTGTCGGATTCGAGAAGAACGTCTGCGCAGATCTCCGCGTCCTCGCGGGGAATGCCGTAGCCTACGAAAGAGTCAACTACAAAGTTTGTAATTGTGGTCCAATCGACGATGTGTTTTGCCATGATTGATAGTACCTTTCTTTTTATAAAAATTTTTGTTTTTCAAATTCTGGGTTGTGTTTTCACACAGAAATATTATACCATTAATTGATAGATTTTGCAAGCGTTTCTTTAAGAATTTTAAGGAAATTTTCAAATTCGTCTATATAATATATTATTCGGTATATGACAGGCAAATTTTTTCGAGCAAAATGAAGTCACAGCTGTTTGCAACCAGACCGGGATTCTTCCCGAGCAAGACTCGCTTGTATGTACGTTCTGCCAAACGCATAATGTCCGATTGCTTTTTTCTGCAATACAGAAGCTCTTGCGCTAATAATGAACGATATGCTCTGTCAGGTTCATCTGTAATTCGTCTTTCTTTGAGTAGCTTGCGTGGTACAGGAAACATATAATTGAAACGCAATGATCCGACAACTTGTCCGTTATCGCTGTAAATCAGAAAATTATCCGGTTTTTGCTGTTTGTATGAACTGACGGGAACATAATAGTCTATGTTTTCAATCTGCAACACTATACCGCATAAGAACTTTGGCTTGTGTAGTTCCCCGTAATCCATATCGGGGACGCGGCTAAAGCCTCTGTGCGTAAGTTCAGCAGATTTTAATTGATCAACATAGTTGAGATCAACCGTATAGAAATTAAGTTTATCCATATCTTGCTCCAAAAAAAGAAAGGGACGAAACTTTCGCCCCTTTCAGTCATTAAAGACCACCGTTAAGGCCGTGGTGCACCTTACATAAATAATCTGCGCTCAAAGCGGCAGGGCGCTTTTCATAAATGATCTGCTCTTAAAGCGGCAGGGCGCTTGTCAGCAGAGTATTTTACTCTGCACTATTATTATACTCTATATTTAAGAATAAGTCAATATCTCAAACAAAAATAAAACTGCATTTTTAATTTGTTTTTTCAAAATTTTTTCTAAAATCTCTAAATACTTATTTACATTAATAAAATATTATGATATAATTAATTCAATAAAAATATAATATCAAGAAAGGAACAAAAGAAAAATGCTTGATAAGAAAACAATGTCCGAGCTGATCGCCATCGTGCTTCACGGCGGCGCAGACTTTGTTGAGGTCTACTCGGAATACTCCAAGGCAAACAGTGTAAGTTATTCCAACAAGAAGATCGAGACGGTCGCAGACAGCGTTCACGGCGGCGTCGGAATTCGCGCTTTCGTTGGAACAAAGACATACTTCGGATGTACCTCCGATCTCACCCCCTCTGGTCTGCGCGAGTGCGCGGAAAGAGTTGCGCAGGCTGTCGGCAGCCCCGTGCAGAGAATTCCGGATTTCTATCTGACAGAAAGAATCCCCACCAATATCCATCCCATCAAGACCATGCCCTCCGACGTTCCCGCGGCTGTAAGAGCCGAGCTCCTTCGCGCGGCTTGCACCAAGGCTTATGAGTACGCTCCCGAGATCGTTCAGATATCGGGCGGTATCTCCTCGAACGAGAAGAGCTTCATCGTTGCAAACAGCGAGGGGCTTTATACCGGCGACAGACAGGTCAGAACCAGAATCAGCGTTTCTGCGGTTGCATCCGACGGCTCGGAGAACCAGACCGGAGGCTCGAACCCCGGCAGAAGCATGGGTTGGGAACTCTTTGACAGCGTTGTAAATCCCGAGGAAGTCGGCAAAGAGGCAGCGCGTCAGGCTATGGTAAATCTCAAGGCAGTTCCTTGCCCCTCGGGTAAGATGACTGTTGCGATCGGCAACGGCTTCGGCGGCGTTATCTTCCACGAGGCTTGCGGTCACTCTCTCGAGGCAACAAGCGTTGGTATCGGAATGTCGCAGATGGCGGGCAAGATGGGTCAGCAGATCGCTAACCCCAAGGTCACCGCGATCGATGACGGCACCATCCCGAACGGCTGGGGCTCCTGCAATATCGACGACGAGGGTATGCCGATGATCAAGCGCACCCTCATCAAGGACGGTATCCTCACCTCCTATATGATCGACCGCCTCGGCTCTCGCAGAATGGGTATGCCCTCCACAGCAAGCGGCCGCCGTCAGGATTACTCCTACGAGCCCACTTCGCGTATGACTAACACCTACATCGCAAACGGTCCCGACAAGAACGAGGATATCATCAAGTCGATCGACAACGGT
>JAFXHA010000073.1 GCA_017536635.1 Clostridia bacterium | reverse complement strand
TAATCGGCTACGCTGAGCTGACCGTTAATCACAGGCACTATGAGCAGAGGAATGTTTGCTATTCCAAGAACGGTAAGCGACGAAATAAATTTTGCCGAAATCTTATCAAAAGCGCCAAACGGCAGACAATCCATTGCCGAAACCGTTGAATATCCTTTTTTGGATTCCCCATCAGCGCCGCCGAAAAGTGTGAGTATCGGAATAAACAGACCAGCCGCAACAGCCATTGACGAAAGCACAGCGGATATATCCACGCTTGTATACGACAAGTTATAACGAACGAAAAGATATGTCAAGGCGCCCCAATAAAGAGCTAAAAATACGAATCCGTATATACGTCGGAAGCTCGAGAGCAGCTCTATCTTAAAAAGAGCTTTTACGTTGTTTTTCATTTTGATTCACTTCCCCCTTCGGATTCTTCAAAAGATCTGTCCTTTATCAAGGAGTGATAAACGTCGGATACAGTAAGCTCAGTCTCCTCGTAAGAAAGTATGGGAGAGCTGATCTCTGCCATAGCTGCAAAAAGCTTATCCTTTATCTGAGGATCGTTGTGATACTCTATCCTGAACTTTTCTTCAGAGAAGGAGACATCAACTATTTCGGGCATTTCTGAGATCTTTTTAATTATCTCATCCTTATCGCCATTGACGCGAATCTTCATTTCTCGCGTCTTGTTTATCTCGTTAACTATATCCTCAATGCTACCCGAAAGCACTACTTTGTTGTTTTCAACGAAAATAGCGTGCGTGCAGCATTTAGCGGCCGCTGCGGGACTGCTGCAAATAAGCAATGTCCTCTTTTTTGAGGATATCATTTTGAGAAGCTCCGCTACATCCTCGGTCTCGGCATCGTCAAGGCCTTTGAAAATATCGTCGAAAACAAGTAACGAGGTCTTTCCCATAAGAGTGATCGCGATACCGAGCTTCGCTTGCTGATACGCGCTCAGTGCAGACACCGAGCATTCCTCAAGCTCCGTAAGCCCGACAAGCTCAAGCGCTTCTTCCACCTGCATAGATATCCTCTCGGCGTCAGCTCCGCGAGCAGATCCGAAAAGCTCAAGTGTTTCCGCAACGCTCATAAATCCAAAAAGCTTTACATCAGCTGAGAAAAATCCGATCTCGCATCGAAGCTCCTCGCTTTCTGTATTCATAGGCTGACCGTCTATAAGTATCTCCCCGTCATCTGCATCAAGCGCACCCGAAATCGCAGAAGCGAGGGCTGTTTTTCCGCATCCCTTGCCTAAAAAAACGACGCAGGTCTGTCCGTCATCGATGGCAAGTGAAAGATCCTCTATTGCCGTCGACTTTATTTTTAAATTTTTTATTTCTATCAATGCTTTTTCCCCCGTCAAAATAGAGTTCACTATTATAATATACTATCAAACTATGTACTCATTTTGAATTTTTTTTTACCGTTCTATGATATTTGGATTTTATTTTATTTTTTAATGATAATATTATAATAATTATACTTATCCTTAATTGACAAACCATTTCAAATATGTTATACTTTATTATTAAGAGTAATTATACTTTTTGAAAGGACAATATATATGTGCGCTCAACTTTTATCTACACAACCCTATAAAGGAACAAGAGACTTTTATCCCGACGATATGAGACTTCGCAATTGGTTCTTTGGAAAGATCCGCGAAGCTCTTGAGCTGGCGGCATTTGAGGAATACAACGGCCCTATGCTTGAATCTCTTGAACTCTACGCCGCAAAAAGCGGTGAGGAGATCGCAACAAAACAGACCTATAATTTTCTTGACAGAGCCGAGCGCTCTCTTGCGATCCGTCCCGAGATGACGCCTACCGTTGCCCGTATGGTCGCGGGCAAGATGAACGAGCTCTCCTTCCCGCTTCGTTGGTTCTCTATTCCGAATATGTATCGCTACGAGGCTACTCAGCGCGGTCGTCTGCGCGAATTCTGGCAGCTCAACGTAGATGTTTTCGGCTGCGACACCTATGAGGCGGATCTTGAGGTAATAGTCAGTGCGATTCGCATTATGAAGGCGTTCGGCGCCGACGAGTCCATGTTCACGGTCAGAATAAACAACCGCCGCTTTTTCAACGACGTTATTGCGGCAATCGCAAATACCGACACCGAAGGAAGCCGTCTTGTTTCCAAGGTCATCGACCGTAAGAATAAGGTGCCGCGCGACGTTTATGAAAGAGATCTGAAGTCTCTCGGTCTTTCGGACGAGCAGATCGGACGTATTGATGCTCTTTACAGCATGAACGTTACCGAGGCTACCGACATCTGCCCCGACAGCATCGGCGCGCAGGAGCTTCGCAAGCTTTTCGAGGCTTTGGACGAGCTGGAGCTGAGCAAATATTGCATCTTTGATTTCGGAATAATCCGCGGTCTTGACTACTATACGGGTACTGTTTTTGAGGTGTTCGACAATGCTCCCGAAAACAACCGCGCTATGTTCGGCGGCGGAAGATACGACAATCTTGTAGGTCTTTTCGTAAAGAATGCTAAGATATCGGGTGTCGGCTACGGAATGGGCGACGTAACGCTCGAGAACTTCCTTGTAACGCATAACCTTATTCCCGATCTTTACAAATCCGAGACAAAGGTACTCGTTACCCGTTTTGACGACGTTCCCTACACCGAATATATGAAGCTTACTGACAAGCTTCAGGCTCTCGGTCTTACTACCGCACTCTACATCGGTTCAAAGAAATTCGGAAAGCAGATAGATTACGCGATAAAAGGACATTATTCGCACATAGTTATTATGGGAGCGAGCGAGCTTGATGCGGGTATAGTCAAGATAAAGGATCTTGAGACACGTGAGGAGACCGAGATCTCCTCGGACAAGCTTTGTGAATACTTCTCTGAGATTAAATAACGGAGATACGTAAAATGGTATATATGTTTTTAGCAGAGGGCTTTGAGGAAATAGAGGCTCTTTGCCCCCTTGATCTTATGCGCCGCGCGAATATTGACGTAACCACGGTAGGCGTTGGCTCCTCGCAGATAACCGGTGCGCACGGAATTACCGTCAGTGCGGATATTACGGACACAGAATTTGAATTTAAAGACGTCGATATGATCTTCCTGCCCGGCGGTATGCCCGGAACACTTAATCTTGCGGCAAGCAAGACGGTTATCGAGGCAGTTGAGCGTGCGGTAAAGGAAAATATCTATATTGCGGCGATCTGTGCCGCTCCGTCGATCCTTGGAGATATGGGGATCCTTCGCGGCAAGGAAGCCATTTGTTATCCCGGATTTGAGGACAGACTGACGGGTGCGGCAATATCCGACAAAAAGGTCGTTCTTGACGGCAAGGTGCTTACCGCGGCGGGAATGGGCGCGGCACTTGATATGGGATTATGCATAGTTGAGATATTCCGCGGCAAAGAATATTCGAACAGCTTGAGAAAAGCCGTAATAGCTGACTGAGTATGTCAACAGCTCAAGCAAAATCCGAGCTCCGCACGGAGCTTAAGGCAAAAAGAGCCGCGCTCGCGTCGGACGGATACCGTACTACTGCGGGCGAAACGATAGCTCATAAGATCTTAGAGCTTGACGAATTCTTAGCAGCGGATACCGTACTGACTTTTTATCCCGTTGGCAACGAAATAGACGTTCTTCCGATATTCGAAGCTGCAAAATCACTTGGCAAAGCAGTTGCTTTTCCCTGCTCGCTTGAGGGTGGGAAGCTCCTATTCAGAGAGATAAACGACCTATCAGAAATGAAAGGCATTGCACACAATATTCCCGAGCCCACCGATCAATCGGTCGCCGTGAGCGATTTTAAAAGCTCTGTGTGCATAACGCCGGCACTCGCTTTTGATACCGACGGATACCGTATCGGATACGGTGGCGGATATTACGACAGATTCTTGTCCTCGTATATTGGAACGTCAATAGGCGTGGCATACGATGAAATGATCTGCGACTCTTTGCCTCGCGATGAATATGATCTTACCGTAGATATAATAATAACAGAAAGGAGAATACTGAGACCGTGTCAGAGCAAATAAAAAAATCAAAAAAGGATAAAGCTAAGCTCGGCGATAAGATCAAAGGTCTTAAAAACAAAACGGTAGTTTTAAATCCCACCGTACTCGTTCTCACGACCTATATTCTTCTTCTCCTTTCAAAAATCATCGACCTCACACTTATAAATCGAGAGAATCAATATTTCAGCGTTGTCATACTGCAAATGATGATATTTCTTCTCCCGGGTGCTATCTGGTGCCGTTTTAGCGGCGAGAAATACACGAAAAATCTGAGGCTCAAAATGATACGCCCCGGTTCGATAGTTATTACTGTCGCCGCCGCGTTCTTTATGATATCGGGCGGACTGCTTATAAGCGTTCTTTTCGGCGGGCTTGAAAGCCTCTCGGACAACTTTTCACTTTACAACACCTTTGTGTCAAGGGACGACGGAACAGTTCCCGCAAAAATATATCTCGTCGTAGCTTACGCGATACTTCCCGCGATATGCGAGGAATTCGTTTACCGTGGAATACTCTGCCACGAATACGAAAAGGGCGGCGTTATGCGCGCCGTTGTACTCAGCTCCGTGTTCTTCGGACTGCTGCACTTCAATCTTCAGAATCTTCCCGTATATATTTTCTCGGGCGTGGTGCTTGCGCTTACGCTTTACGCTACCCGATCACTTTTCGGCTCGATCCTGGCGCATATGATATACAACGTATTCGGTCTTTTCGGTCAGCGATATATGAGCTCGCTCTATAATATGACAGGAAGCACAAAGTTCTTCATATTTATGGTAACCCTTGTATTCCTTGTATCAGGAATAATATTCTGCGCTGAAGCATCAAGGCTTTACAAAAAATATCTCTATCGCGGATACAGCGCAAAATACAGACAGCCCGCGCTGACAGAAAACAAAGATATTAAAAATTCTTATCTTGAGGTTTTAAAGCTTCCCTCAACCGTAGCCTGCATCCTGGTATACATAATCGCACTCGTTATATCGTGGTTATGAATATTTCTAAGGACGTTATGCTTTGAACACAAAAAAGAACTCTTTCGCGCGCGCTTTTGGTGCGCTAATTCCCCTTACTCTGCTCGCCCTCTTGCTTTCGGCATTGATCGTGTCTCTTGCAAATGATATTTACGCATTCGTAAAAAAGGATTCGGAGTCCACCCTGTATTTATCCGAGCCCTGCTCGCTTGACGAGTTATCGGAAATGATGAGGGATCTCGGAATAGTAAAGAATCCGAATATTTTTAAGCTATACGTAATATCAAAGGGAAAGCGGGAAGCAGTCGAAGCATTTTCGGGAGAAGTAAAGCTTAATTCAAATTTAAGCTATCGGCAAATATTGTATGAGCTCCAAAACGCGCAAAAATCTTAAAAATTGAATAAAAATCTCCTTTTTGTCAAATGATCTATTATCATACTATCAAACAAAAAGGAGTTTTTTTATGAAAGCTTTACTTACCGTTTCAATTTGCATTTGTATCACTTTTATGATACTCAGCTTTATGCCTGTGCACGGAGAGTCCGAGATATATTCAAGTGTTTTGCGCCTGCACGTGCTTGCAAATTCCGACTCGGACGAGGATCAGGCACTAAAGCTCAAGGTGCGCGATACCGTACTTGAAAAAGCCGCAGAGCTGACTCGGGGATGCACGAGCCTTGAGAGCGCCGAGGCGGTGCTTCACGCTAACAAGGAAACGATCCGCAAAGCCGCTCAAGCACGAGTCGAAGCCGAGGGATACGATTATCCCGTATCCGTCGAGCTTGGGATCGAGGAATACCCCACGCGAACTTATGAATCGCTTTGCTTTCCGTCGGGCAATTATCTTTCCCTGCGAGTAATGATAGGAGATGCCGATGGCAAGAATTGGTGGTGTGTTCTCTTTCCGCCAATGTGTCTTTCTGCGGCATCCGGGAGTGAGTGCGAGGACGCGTTTATATCGGTTGGCTTGAATCCCGATCAGTATCAGATCATAACCGAGACCGAGGACGTCAAATACAACGTGCGCTTTAAAATTCTTGAGGCGATAGAGGGCGCGTTTTAAATATCAAAAGCTACCGCGTAAATTCCGCGGTAGCTAAATTTATTTATTCAGGCTTTTCCCATTTTTCCAAGCCAAACTGAATGAAAAATTCGTCGGTTGGCAATTCCGTTAAATCGAACAGTATTATAGTACAATACCGATCTCCCTGCTTGATATACAGGTCTACGAAAAAAGATTCTTTGGCTTGCACTATTTCAACGATTATAGTCTTATCGCCTTCGTTGAGAATATAATTATTCTCATCTGGCACAAGGCTGCTATACATTTCATCAAAAACTTCAGATGAACGGCAATAGGTTACGCGACCTATTCCCTTTCCGGAGGCTTTATCCTTGACAACGGTTCCGTAAGTATCTGCAAACCAACTTATGCTTAATATTTCCATAGAAGACGGCAACACCGGAACGTACAGATCGTCAAAATTGATTATCTCGATACCGTTTTCGGTTTTAGTAGCATAATCTATAAGATAGATTTTTTCCTTTTTAACGAGGTCTTTGTTTACAATTATCGTATTAAACATATGCTCAAAAGAGTCAAACGAAAAATCCATCTGCATGATAGATCCTTCGACCGACACGGTGGGCGTAACATACGAGTCAAAATCCATATACCATTTGCCGTCGACCTCTTTTATAGTATAATAATAATCATCCGGATATTTAGTCGCTTCCGTTTCCGAGGCATTGTTTGCTTCACCTTCAGCCATAGCGCTCTGGTTTGCCATGTCCTCGCTATCCGTCTCGCTTGTTGTTGCTTTCGAAAGATCACCGATTATAGTTTCTTTCAAAGAATCGCTATTCTCATCTTGTGTTTCGAGGTATCTCTTCCCGCACGAAACAAAAACGCCAATTAACATTACTAAAATTAAAAATACAGTCAATATTTTTTTCATGATTAATTATTCCCCCTATTGTTGAAAAGTTAAAGATATATCACTAGTATAATAGATTAATGCTTGTTCACAAGATTCACAGAAGGGATCTCGTCTTCCATTCTTTATTTTATTATACAATGGCAATCCATACCATCCGTTATATGCATCCATAACACATACATATGTATACTAGCAGAATAAATCCCAAGCAAGATTATAAAAGAAAGATAAGGGGAATTGTGCGGTGAGTGGTGTATTTGTGGCTGCTGTTATGTCGTATAATCATAATTTCCCTCATTTTCCTTTTTATTAAAATTGCAAAAACGCACAGAGTATCTCTTGCGACAACTCTGTGCGTTGATTTTTTATTTTTCTCGGCAATCGTGTTGTCGGGATTCATATGTAATTTATTATACCATATATAGAGAGATTTGTCAATGAATTTTTATTTATAAATACTCTGATTCGTTTTCCGATCCCTCTTTTTTCTTTTTATCCTTCTTTTCCTTTTTTTCTTCCTTCTTCTCTTCTTTTTTCTCTTTCTTTTCCTCTTTTTTATCCTTCTTTTCCTTCTCTTTTTCTTCTTTTTCCTTTTCGGCATCTTCATCCTCTATGGGCTCGGGGTATTTTACATCTATCATAGCCTTTGCGATGTTTTTAAGCTGTGCACTAAGAGAAACGAGCGCGCAAACGGTAACGATATAATCGGTATCGTCCTCAACGTTAAGTCCGTTTTTATCGATTATAGCATCAAGCAACACCTTACCGTAATCTCTGTTATTCTGCTTTATAGAAAGATGTCGGTCATAAAGAGCCTCAAGATCAGAGCCGTCAAAGCCCTCGATAGAATAGGCACCGTCCAGCAATCTCTTGATCTCGCCGATAGAAATATTGTTCTTCAAAGAGTACACAGTAAGGATCTGTAATATCTGCTCTTTATTATACTTCTTCCCCTTTACGGGCGTTATGATACCGTCCTTGGAATAGTTATTTATCATGGTTTTTGTAAGTCGGTTTTCCCTGTAGCGCTCAGAACCTTCCTCAAGCTTAGCTTGAACAAGATTTAAGATCTGATCCACGTAAAGATCTATTGTCGGGATCTCGCTGCTTTTCAGCTCCGACTCATTGGCGGCATCCTTTGCCACAAGATAAAGCTCTTCTCTCGTCATATATTCTCCTAAAAGTATACAATTTAGTATTTAATACTATAATACACTTTTTTTGAAACAGTGTCAAGAGCTTTTAGATTATTTTATGGTTATATTAAAGTTGAAAACGCCATCTTTGAGCTTAAAATCCAAATAATTCGCAACAGCATCTCGGAACAAGCATTTCTCGCTTTCTGTTTTCACCTCATATTTACTCGGATCATAAGTAACGATAGCATCCTTTATAGCGACCTTTCCCTCGGACATTAAGGTAATGGGATGGAAAGAAACGATCCGCTCTATGATATCTCCCTCGCCCGAATACGAAAAATCATCCGTCAAGGTTACAGAATCGTCTGTAAACGAAAAGGAACGTCTTATAGATTTCAGTCCGTCGATCTCATAAGCTCCCGCAAGATCCATACTCAAAACACCATTCTCAAACCTGCAATCGCGTGCCTTAAAATCAACTCCGGTGGATTGATAAGTACCGTTGATTATCGGCAAGCTATGCCCTCTTGAATCTGCTTCCAGAAACTTATATCTTTCATTGCTGAAATACTGCCTCGTATAAACGCCGGGGCCGAGATCCATTATCATCTGCTCCCCGTTCTTTGCAAAGATAAAGCTACCCACGTCATTGTGATTATGGGGCTCACCGTTGTGTCCGCCCTTGGCTGCAAAGCCATAATTGGAAGTTCTTTTTACAAACCATTCGGAAACGGGAGAGAAACTTTCTCCGATCTGATCAGGAGACTCGTCAGACAGATAATTCTCATTGAGCCATATAGCCGAGCGCAGATGCAGGCAAAATCTTGCACAGTGATCGTAATTATACGAATACTTAGGAGAAAATACGACTACATCACTCGGATACTCGTCCTTTAAATAATGGCAAAGGCCGAGATGATAAGCGCAGGTGCGCCCACCGTCCGAAAAGCTTACGCAAGAGCTTTCGGAAAGGAATACGTTCTGTATAAAGCAAGCTATATTTTTTACCTTTTCATATTTGAAATAATCGGTTGCGCCGTTTGTATATTTTCTTATCATATCGGCGTAAACGGTAAAAAATCCAAAGCCGTAATGCCAATATCCGCAGCCTTCAAGGCATATGCCGTCATCGTTGAATCCCGACAGATAACATTCCATAGCATAGTCGAATCGAGGCTTCATAGCTGCCACAAGCTCGGGACGCATCAACATAAACGTACAACCAACGCTTCCCATACACACGGCAGTCCAATTGGTTTTTCCGCTTTCCCAGCTATAAAAATGTGTATCGGTGTTGATGAAGGAGTATATGATCCTTCTATCTATCTCATCTATTACCATACGCTTTATCAACGGATCCAGCCTATCCTCAAGCATAGTATATATTTCGGCAAGAGCAAATCCCGTTTCCGCAGCGAAAAGATCTATTCTGATAGGATCAAGGCCGTCTAAAACCTTATGGTGCGCAGGAAGACACCAGGTATATTCCTCACAAAGCGTATAGAGCAGATCCATTGTGCGATCTATATACTTCTCTTCCTCGGGATAAATGAGCGCAAGAAGAGCCGCTGCGGAAAGAGCCTGACGTCTTTCAAAATAACCGGACTCGTATATTTTTCTGTTTCCCGTAGTCCAAAAGAGCTTAAAATCGCTGTATTTCAGCGTAGGCATATTTTTACCTTCCACCTTCGATTCCCACTGAGATAAGAGCTCCTGTCTGTATTTACTGAAGCAATCCTTAGTTCTTACGTCTTCCCAAAAGCTTTTATCCATAGCCTTTCCAAGCAGATGATCCATATATACCTCCAAATTTGATGAGATTTATTAAGATTATCATACACCATAAAATGTGTATATGTCAATAGATTTTTCACTATTTTTGAAATATTACTAATTCGGTTCAAAATGAAAGAAAAAAGCACTTGCTTTTGCAAGTGCTTTTTTCTGCTTTAAACGTGATAAAAGGTGTCTAAACAGGGGTAAAAACGAACCAAAGGTGTCCGCACTTAACCGTATTTCTCGATAGTCCCTCCGTAATACGTTTCAAACAGTTTGACTACTTTCTTGTTTTTTGGAATACACGCTTTTTCCCATAAAGGAAATCTTGTTTTGAAATAAGCAATTTGGTAGTCTCTCCACCAAGGTAGCACTCCGCTTTTTGAGTGATGATCTTCTACATACTTTAGTTTGTTCCAAGCGACTCTTTTTCTTATAAAACCAAATAGATAATATACAGTAACTCCTTGCGTATTTATTACACAGCAAATAGGAAAAGCGATCGCGTACCCAAGAAACAAGAAGCAGCCAAGAACGATTATAGGGATGGAAACTACTTCATCTATAGTCCATACTCCAAAAGCGATTAATATAGAAAAAATGAGAAGAAAAAAGACACATCGATTGTTAATGACAAAATTTCTCATTATATCACCGCCTTTCTTTGTCTTATTATACCATAAATTTGCTTATATGTCAAATGATGCATCGCCTGCGGCGATATGATGTTTTTCGCTTCGCTCAAAATGATGTTGCTCCCGTTGGTCGCAATGATGCGATGTTTGCCCAATGTGCCGTCAGGCACACATCATTAGGCGTAGCCGTCATCATTGGCGAAGCCAACATCATTTGCCGTAGGCAAACATCACTCAAAAAACGCACCTTTGTCGGTAGACAAAAGTGCGTTTTTTGTTGGTGGGGGATGGTGGATTCGGACCACCGAAGTCAGTGACAACAGATTTACAGTCTGCCCCCTTTGGCCGCTCGGGAAATCCCCCATATAAAAGGTTTCGTTCGACGAAACCTTATTGGAGCTGGTGAACGGAGTCGAACCATCAACCTGCTGATTACAAATCAGCTGCTCTGCCATTGAGCCACACCAGCGAATTCGATTTTCATCGGAACGTTATAGATTATACCATATTAAAAAGAGTTTGTCAAGCATATTTTTTAAAAAAATCAAATAATTTTAATATTTATTAAAATAGCATAAAAATATCATAATAAAGCCTTGAAAATTTCTCAAACCAGAAAAAAGGCATTGACCTATTGGCTTCAAAGGTATATAATATAAGTAATATTTTACCGATTTATTTTTTGAAAAGAGAGGTTATTATGAACGACACAATAAATACTATAATGAACCGCCGATCTATCCGAGCTTTTACCGACGAGCCGATATCCGCAGAGGATAAAAAGCTCATACTTGAGGCGGCGTTTCGCGCGCCTACTGCGGGAAATCAGCAGCTTTATACTATTATCGACGTTACCGATCAGTCGGTAAAGGAAGCTCTCGTTCCCATATGCGACGATCAGCCCTTTATCGCATCGGCACCTCTTGTTCTGATATTTCTCGCCGACTGCCTTAAATGGTATAATGCCTTCAAGGGCGCGGGTTGCGAGCCCAGAACACCCGACGTGGGCGATCTTATGCTTGCGGTAAGCGACACGAATATTGCCGCTGAAAACGCGGTCATAGCCGCAGAATCACTTGGTATCGGATCCTGCTACATCGGAGACGTTATGGAGAACTGCGAAAAGCTTCGTTCCCTGCTCTCTCTGCCAGAATACGTCTTTCCTGCTGCTATGCTCGTTTTCGGTCATCCCGCACCTAATGCTATGAAGCGCGAGCTTCTCCCTCGTATTGATTACAAATACACAGTACACGAAAACTCCTACCGCGCTCTCTCCGGCGATGAGCTTAAGGATGCACTTGAGTGGAAATCGGGTGTGAGAAGCTATGAGGAATGGATAAAAGCTTTTTGCGACAGAAAATACAATTCGGAGTTCTCACGGGAGATGTCGCGCTCGGTCAGAGAGTATTTGAAGCAATACGATAATTGATATACCATAAGAGCACTTATACATAAGTGCTCTTATTTTTTATAAAATTATACGTTAAATTATTTTTTTGCATTGATTTTTTGAAAAATGAGTGATATAATGGATGTAACCAAAAAAGGAGGGCTATGTTATGCTGAAAATAGCTATTTTTTCTGACTTTCATTACAAAAAACGCATGTATCCCGTTAAGGTTTCGGACTTCAAAAAAATACTTGACAGAGCAGCCGAAAACCAGGTTGACTTTATAGTTCACGGCGGAGATTTCTGCAATGACTATGCAGGCTCGCCCGAGCTTATAGATCTTTATCTTAACAATCCTTACGGCCTGCCTGTATACGGTGTTTACGGCAACCACGAGCTTGAAACAGACGGCAACACTATGGCAAACGTTACTCCCTGCCTTTGCAACCGCGAGGTAAACTTTGCTTTTGACGGCGCGGCTCATTGGTATAAGGATATCAATGACAAGCTTCGTCTTATAGGAGTTGATACAAACTACTATTATTGGGAAGAGGACCAGGCTTGGCATCACGTTCAACCCGCAAGAGTTGGTCCCCCTAAGGGCAGCTTGTACGGTTGTACGCTCGGTCCCGATCAGTTTGCTTGGTTTGAGGCACTTATTGCTGATGCTCATTCCAAAGGCATGAAGGTGATCGTGCTCTCTCATATGGCTTTTGGCGGTGATTGCTGGAAATGCGGCGATGCACAAAAGGTCAGCGAGATGTTTGCAAAATACCCCAAGACAGTTATTCTCTGCGTAAGCGGACATCTTCACACCGATCATTTCAGTGTTGTTGATAACATTGCGTATTTTGACGTAAATGCAACGAGAAACGCATTCTGGAGACGAATGGAGGACTTCCATTACGACGATGCTCACACCTTTGAGTTCCACGACTATGATAAGGACGGCAAGGAGATCGGCGTATCGCAGATGAAGCTTAACGATCTTTATCAGGGCAAAAACAACTGGGCAGTCGACGAGCCTCTTTCCGCAATTCTTACTATGGATGATGAAGGAAATATCACTATTGAAGGAAGCAAGACCGATTGGATGTACGGAGTACTTCCCCCAATCACCTTCCCTCACGTTTGTATAATGCCCGAAATACGTAGCAGAACCGCAAAGATAGAGCTTTAAGGAGATACTTATGACATATAAAGATTTTGAAATTATTGATTTTCACACGCATCCGTTTATTACTCCCAACCAGAATATTTGCTCAAACAAGGAATACTGCAATATGAGTGTTGAAGGCACCAAAAAGCTTTTTGACAAGCTTGGCGTATCAACCATATGCGGATCGGTGCTCGACTCAAAAAGTGAATTTCCTAACGCTTGGGCAAGGCTGAAAGCCTGCAACGATACAGCGATAGAGCTCAAAGCGATCTACGGCGATTTTTACGTTCCGGGATTTCATATCCATCCCGATTACGTGGAAGAATCGCTTGCTGAAATGGAGCGTATGGATAAGCTTGGCATAAAGCTTATCGGAGAGCTTTGTCCTTATCTCTCTGATTGGAATGATTATTCCTGCGAGGGCTTCTCCGTCCTGCTTGACGAGGCTGAGAGACGCGATATGATCGTAAGCTTTCACTCGATGGGTGAGGACGAGATGGACGCTATGGTAAAGGCGCATCCCGGTGTGAAATTCGTTGCGGCTCATCCCGGAGAATACAGAGCTTTGGTGAGACATCTTAACCGTGCCAAATTCAGTGAAAATTACTATCTCGATATTTCGGGATACGGAATCTTCCGCCACGGTATGCTTCGCCATGCGATAGACGAGCTTGGTGTGGATAAGCTCCTTTTCGGCTCTGACTACTCAACCTGCAATCCCGCTATGTATATCGGCGGCGTGCTTCTCGACGACCTGATCACCGATGAGGAAAAGGAAAAGATATTCTCTCTTAACGCTAAAAAGCTTCTTAATCTTAAATAAAAAAATCCCGACGGCTCTGCCGTCGGGATTTTTATATCAGTTCCAATTTGCAAGGAACTTACAGACCATAGTAAAAAATCTCTCAAATGACGCAACATCGAGATATTCGTCGGGCGAATGAAGGTTTCTGACTATCGCGCCAATCGAAATAATGTCGATATCGGGGATAGCGTCGCTTATGATTCCGCATTCAAGGCCTGCGTGAATTACGGTTATCTCAGGCTTCTTGCCAAGCACCTGCTCAATAATATCCGCATACTGATCGCGAAGCTTTGATACAGGAACGTATACCCAACCGGGATATCTGCTGTCGCACAGATGCTTCGCTCCTATTATATCAGCATAAGCGTCAAGCTCAAGGCAGGAGAGGTCAAGCCTCTCGCTAAAGGCGGAACGTGCGAAAAAGGATACGGAAGCCTCGGTCTCCGTACAATTAACGATACCGATATTTCTCGAATATTCAACCACTCCGGGCATATCTCTGTTATACGCAAGAGGTCCGTAAGGAACTGCGAGTACAAGGAATACGAGCTTTTTAGCGTCATCGCGATTTATAATATTGGCGGTATCTCCGTCAAGCCTTTTTACGTCTACAAAGAAATTGGCATCATCGGCACCAATCGTTGCACAAAGAGTTTTACTCATTTCGGCTACTCCGTCTCGAAGCGCTCCCTCGCACGAGGGGTCGATACAAACCGTAGCTATTGCCTCGCGAGGAATGGCGTTACTTGCCGTGCCGCCTATAAATGATATAAGATCAAGTCCAACAGATCCATTGGTCATAAGGCTCTGAAGCACTGCCGCAAGCAGCTTATTGGCATTGAGTCGTCCTCGGTTGATATCCTCACCCGAATGTCCGCCAGCAAGTCCGCCGAGCTTTATTTCAAATATTGCCTTATTTCCTACCGTCTTTCGTCCGATAGGAAGCTTTATATCGGAACGCACGCCGCCGGCGCATCCCGCGATTATTTCGGAATCGTCAGCACTGTCCATATTTAGCATATTTTTAGCGTATATCTTGGAGAAATCGAAATTCTCTACTCCACCCATACCGACTTCCTCGGCAGAGGTAAAGAGGCACTGCAGCGCCGGATGCTTATCGGTAGCACCGTCAAGAAGCGCGAGCATTACCGCAACGGCAACGCCGTTATCCGCTCCGAGAGTTGTGCCGCGAGCTCTGATCTTTCCGTCCTCAACGTAAAGATCAAGACCGTCGCGAAGGAAATCATGCTCTGTACCGATGTTCTTCTCGCACACCATATCAGTATGTCCCTGCAAAAGCACAGGGGCGCAGTTTTCCATACCCTTTGTAGCGGGTATGTTTATAAGCACGTTATGAGACTCGTCGCGATACACCTCAATCCCTCTCTCATTTGCAAAGGCAACGATATAATCTGCTATTTTTTCCTCGTGGTAGGATTTACGCGGTATAGCGGATATTTCCTCAAAATATTTCATTAAAAGCGGATATTTGAAATCTTTTACTAACATAATTCACCTCAAAAAAGCGCGGTGCATATTAAATTTTATATGTACCGCGGCATTTTATTTTTATATTTTTTGTTTTATTTTTGAGAGGTCAACTCTCTGCTCTGAAAACTCATCCATAAGCCCAAGGACCTCGGTCATTCCGTTGGCTACGCAAAGCATAGGAGATTTAGCTACTCTTGTTTTTATTCCCGTAACGTCCTCGATAAGCTTATCGATACCGTAAAGCATACTTCCACCACCTGCCAAAACTATGCCGTTTTTAAGTATATCTCCGACAAGCTCGGGGGGAGTTTTTTCAATGACCGAGCATATCGTATCGAGTATCTCGGATATCGGCTCCATCATTGCCTCAAGCATTTCCGTTGAGGAAAGCGTTATCTCCTTTGGAAGACCTTTAAGCAGGCATCTTCCCTTTACCTGTATCTCTACAGCATCGCCGTGCTCGTACACCGCACCTATTTTGCGCTTAACATACTCAGCTGTTCTGTCGCCTATCTGGGTATTATATTTACGTCTGACGTACCGCATTATTGCCTCGTCAAACTTATCGCCCGCGACCTTCTTGGACTCGGATACGACGACACCGCCAAGAGAGACCACCGCAACGTCGGTCGTTCCGCCACCGATATCGACTATCATATGTCCTACCGGACTGCGTACATCTATACCTGCGCCTATTGCCGCGGCGACCGATTCGGACATAATAAACACCTTACCTACGCGAGTTCCCGCGTCGATGATAGCCATCTCCTCTACCTCAGTTGTTCCGGCGGGAAGGCATATAAGGATCCTCGGCTTCATAACCGAATTTCCGCAAGCTCGACGAATAAAATACTCTATCATTCTTTTGGTTATCTCGTACTTGCTGATGCCACCGCCCGCAAGCGGTCTTACGACTTCAATATTTGCAGGGCTTCTGCCAAGCATAGCTTGCGCTTCCTTGCCTATTTTTTCTATCATGTCGGTATCGCGATTTACGGCGACGACAGATGGCTCGCGAATAACTATTCCCTTTGAGTCAACGCAAACTATGACCGACGTAGTACCAAGATCTATGCCAACGTCTCTGGTCAAAAGCTGTTTTGCCTTAAAATTAAACATCCTTCCTCCTTATCTGAGGACTCGGCTTTCGCCTGTTTTTATTATACAACTATTCTACAAAAAAATCAAGGGGGATTTTATCATTTTACTTCGCGCGTCTGAACTTATCGGTCGCAATGCAAAAGCAAAGTATTCCCTTGGCAGACGCCCGACGCAAAAGCTTTGTACAGGCCGTCATACTTGCGCCCGTGGTTACTACGTCATCTAAAAGAATAACGAATCTTCCCGAAACCGAGATATTCTCTGACATTGCAAAAAGCGATTCGGTGTTTCTGAATCGCTCGGCGCTGGTCAATTTCTTTTGCTCCTTGCCCGATCTTATTCTTTCTATTGCTCTTACGCAAGGTATTCCCGTCTGTGCGGAGAGCTCACGGCAAATAAGCTCGGATTGATCAACTCCGGTATTGGTTACAGCCTTTTTGCTTCTTGGAACGTAGGTTATCAAAAATCTTTGTGAAACATCTACGGTATCTATATCAACGAGATTTTTTATCTCGTCCATCAGAGCAGGTTTTATCTGTGAGGCAACAAAGCTTGCATATCTTTTGTTTTTTGCATTTTTGAGCTTATATATCAATCGATTCTGTGGATCGCCCGCGCGTTCCGGAGAATAATAGCACAAGCGTCTGAGCGTGAGCGCGCCCGCATTTGAAAGCTTCTTGGGCATACAGGCGCATTCCGATATTTCCTTGAAGCAATCGCCGCAGTTTTCGGTCTTTGCGGTATTCCAGGCGAGCTTACATATTCGGCAAAATGCCTCACCCGAGCGCTCATACTCAAGTATTTCCGAGCATCCCGCGCATTTGTGGACTAAAACGTATCTGTGAATAAATTCCTTGAATGTCATAAGCTTTAACCCTGATTGATAGAGCGCAGTGCGCTTGAAAGTCCCGTATATCTTTCGGTCTGTCTGCAATTAGAGACCATTTCTGCTATTATCTCTTCTCTGCCCACCAATATCACACGCTTTTCTGCTCGCGTGATCGCGGTATAAAGCAGGTTGCGCGTAAGCAGGATATGCGGAGCCGAGCACATAGGGATTATAACTATTGGATATTCGCTTCCCTGACTCTTATGCACGGTTATCGCATATGCGTGCTCAAGATCCTCAAGGAACGAAAATTCATAGTGCACGCGTCTGTCGTCAAAAAGAATGACCATCTCAGAATCGGTCGTGTTTATTTCTTCAATAACACCTATATCTCCGTTGAATATTCCGTTTCCGTCTCTGCCGTCCTCGTCGCAGATCCAATACATATCGTAATTGTTTCTCATCTGCATAACGCGATCGCCCTCGCGGAAGACCTTGTCTCTGAATCTATATTCCCTCTTATAACGCGACGCGGGATTAAGATTGAGCTGAAGCAGAACATTGAGATTCTCTGTACCTGCCTCTCCTCTGCGCGACGGCGTTATGACCTGTATTCCGCCCTGCGCATCCTGCGGATAAGCTTTGGGCAACCTGTTTTTGCAAAGATCGGCAATAGTTGCCGCAATATCTCTGTCATTCGCTCTCGGCAGATAAAAGAAATCCTTGTCTTTGACATGTATTTCGGGCATTTCACCTTGATTTACCGCGTGAGAATTGGTTACTATCAGGCTTTCCTGCGCCTGACGGAATATCTCACAAAGGCGAACCGATTCAAAGCACTCACTATCGAGTATATCACCGAGCACGTTCCCGGCACCCACCGAGGGCAGCTGATCGGAATCACCAATAATGATCAATCTTGCGCCCGGCTTTATAGCTCGCAGCAATGATGCCATAAGAGAGCTATCTATCATAGATGCCTCATCAACGATGATCACCTGCTCGTCAAGCAGATTCTGTTCGTTTCGAAGAAACACGTAAGTGCCGCTTGCATCGTAAGTCATTTCAAGGAGTCTGTGTATGGTCTTTGCCTCGCTGCTCGTGGACTCGGACAATCTTTTAGCCGCTCTTCCCGTGGGCGCGGCAAGTGCAACGTCAAAGCCCATAAAATCGAATATTCGTATAAGAGCGCGCACGACGGTGGTCTTTCCCGTACCGGGACCGCCCGTCAGCACCATAACGCCGTAGCGAAGTGCGTCAGCAATTGCTTTTTTCTGCAACGCGGCATACTCTATGCCGGTCTCACGCTCCTCTTTTTCAATAAATCTGTCGATATCCTCAAGCTCCATAGAAGCACAAAGACGATTTAGCTTGATAAGCTTTTTCGCGATGTACTGCTCCGAATCGTAGGACTCATAATTATAGATAAACTCCGCTCCATCGCGCTTTACGCTCACGAGCATTCCGCGCTCGCAAAGCTCGTCGATAGCCGTAGCCGCAGCACATTCGTCAACCCCAAGCACGCTTGACATCTGCGCACAGAGCTTGTCCTTAGAAAGACAGGTATGTCCGTTTTGCGCGGCGTTCTGATTTAATACGTACACAGCACCGCTCTGCACACGCGCATCGTTGTTGCTATCAAAGCCGAGGCTCTGAGCCACGGTATCGGCTCTCTCAAAGCCGATACCGTCTATTTCATTACAAAATCTATACGGATTCTTTTTGGCTATATCAACGGCGGCGCTTCCCCATTTTTTATAAATTCTGATAGTCGTTGCCGCACCGAAATAATCTCTGAAAAAGAGCATTGCAGAACGTATTCCCGCCTGTTCCTTAAAGCTTTCGGAAGCGGCAAGCGCTACACGCATAGATATTCCCTTGATATTCGCCAGCCACTCGGGATGATTTTCGATAACGTCAAAGGAATCCTCGCCGAATTCATCGACTATTCTTTGTGCGGTCTTGGGGCCTATTCCTTTTATAGCTCGCGAGGAAAGATATCTGAGAATCGAGGTAACATCGGCGGGCATAGTTTTTTCATACTGTGAAACTGAAAACTGTCTGCCGTATTTGGGATTATGTATCCATTTGCCGTAAACCGTAAGTCGATCTCCGGCTCCGATCAGGGGCATGGTTCCTACGATAGTAACTATCTCGTCATCAACAACTGCCACGTCACAAATGGTGTAACCGTTATCCGCATTGGTATATATAACTCTTTCAACCGTTCCTTCAAGCTTTTGCAAGCCCTCGGTACGCTCGGACATATCGAATCCCATATCTTCTGACATAGCCTTTCCCCTTCCTCAAAATTTCAATTCTCCGAAACATACAGCCCTACGCCGTATTTCTTGACGGCGTCGGTAAGCGCGCCGTTATCCTTTAGCTCAGGAGTTGTGATAATCACTATTCTCTGCGAGCGCAACGAAAGAAACATTCCAAGAGCTTCCTTAATGAGCGCCTCAGCATCCTCCGCATCGCGCCTGCACAGTATTTCTATCGCTATAACTATATTCTTATCGCCAAAAATGCGTTGCGATATCATTCTCCAAAGCGCGTATATTCCTATTACAGAAAAGAACGCTACGATTATTTCCAGTGCCTCTTTAAGGTACATAACGTCGCACCTCCTCGGTACAGTATATGCGTAGCGTTCTTATTTTGTTTTTATTTATGCCAGCTCTGCCGCAAGAGCCGCCGCCATATCGGTCTGCTCCCAAGGCATATTTACGTCCTCTCTGCCCATATGTCCGTATGCAGCAACGGGAGAGTATATAGGACGGCGAAGATCAAATCTGTTGATTATTGCGGCGGGACGGAAATCAAAGAGCTTGCTTACCGCCTCGGAGATCTTCTCTTCGTCAATCTTGCCTGTACCAAAGGTATCGATCATTACCGAAACAGGCTTTGCAACACCGATAGCGTAAGCGAGCTGAACCTCACATCTGTCTGCAAGTCCTGCGGCAACAATATTCTTTGCGACGTATCTTGCCGCATAGGATGCGGAACGGTCGACCTTGGTCGGATCCTTGCCCGAGAAGGCTCCGCCGCCGTGGCGCGAATATCCGCCGTAGGTATCGACGATTATCTTTCTGCCCGTAAGACCCGTATCACCCGCAGGTCCGCCTACTACAAATCTACCTGTGGGATTGACATATATTTTGGTGTTCTCGTCCATAAGAGCAGACGGAACGATAGGCTTGATAACGTGCTTGATGATATCAGCGCGAATTGTGTCGAGCTCGACGTCAGCGGTGTGCTGAGTGGATACGACTATGGTATCTACGCGAACAGGCTTGTCATTCTCATATTCTACTGTTACCTGAGTTTTTCCGTCGGGACGAAGATATGTAAGCTCACCGCTCTTTCTTACGTTTGTGAGCTTGAGAGCAAGCTTGTGGGCAAGCGATATCGGCAGGGGCATAAGCTCCTCGGTCTCATTGCAGGCATAACCGAACATAAGTCCCTGGTCGCCCGCACCCGTATCGAGCTCGGAAGTATCTCCCTCTTTTGCCTCAAGCGACTTATCAACGCCGAGCGCGATGTCGGGCGACTGCTCGTGAATACTTGTGAGCACAGCGCAGCTATCACAATCAAAGCCGAGGCTGCCGTCGCTGTATCCTATCTCTCTTACGGTATTACGCGCGATGGTCTGATAATCGACCGACGCCTTAGTAGTTATTTCACCCATAATGGTAACGATTCCCGTCGTGCAAAATGTCTCGCAAGCGACACGGGACATAGGATCCTGTGCAAGCAATGCATCAAGCACCGCATCGGATATTTTATCGCAGACCTTGTCGGGATGTCCCTCGGTTACCGATTCAGATGTAAAAAGCATTTTTCTCATTTTTATGTCCTTTCTTTAACGTGAGCAAAAAACAAGCCCTCCGACAATTCCGGAGAGCGCATAATTTCTCATCTACCGGAATTAGCACCTTACGTAATGCAGGTTGCCGTGGTTTCACAGAGCCTGTCTCTCCGCCACTCTTGATAAGATATTTTCTTTACCGTAATATTATATCACACATATTTACATTTTTCAATAGTTTTTTTCAGTATTATAAAGATTTTTTAAAAATGGTAGCAAAAACAGGCATTAAAAGGAGAAAAAAGACAAAAAATCAATAGGAAATAAATTTTTTTAAAAAAGTGAAAATTTACTCAAGTGTGGAAAAGTCGGTGCTTGAAAAAGTGTCATACCGTGTCAAAATGTCATAGTAAATGGCGCAGTAATTGAATATTTCCAAAAGCTTTTTCAACAGCTAAAAGTTGAAAAAAATCGTTTATCAACAGCCTTGAAGG
>JAFXHA010000072.1 GCA_017536635.1 Clostridia bacterium | reverse complement strand
CCACGCTTTCGTTTACGGTCTCCGAAGCCTTTCTGACAGTCTTACCGTCGATCCTTACGGCTTCCTCTTTTATAAGATCCTGTGCTTTCTTACGGCTTGGAACGTATCCCGCCGCAGCAAGATAAACGTCTACTCTCATCAGATAACGTTCATCAAAAATCCAAGCACGACCGCAACGGTAGCACCCGTAAAAGCACCCATGATAACCTGAAACGGCGTGTGTCCCACAAGCTCCTTAAGTCCGGTGTTGACCATTTCCGGATTACCGCTGAAAAGCTCCTCGGTTATCTTGTTGAGGATCTTTGCCTGCTCACCTGTCTCATAACGTACGCCACTAGCGTCTATCATAACCACCATCGAAAGCACCGCGGTTATAGCAAACGCCGCCGAGCCAAGTCCGTAAAGGATTCCGCTTCCCACGCAAAGTCCGACAACGGTTGCACTATGCGAGCTCGGCATTCCGCCCGACGAAAACAGAAGTGTCAAATAATTTAATTTTTCCCGTCTTATAAGGCTAACTATAAACTTTAATATCTGCGCCGTAAACCAACCGCATATTGCGCACATAAGAATATAATTCCCGAAAAACTGTTTTACAAGTTCCATTTTGTCTCCTTTAAGATCGTCTTTGGAGCAGATAATCAGCAAGCTCTCCAAGCAGCGCGCTATCCTTTATATCCGCAAGCGCGGTCTTCGCCGACTCTGTTACTCTGCCTGCGTATGCTGCGGTCTGCTCAATGTCAAAAAAGGTAAGAAAGGTCGTTTTGCCCTTGTCCTTATCAGAGCCTATATTTTTTCCAAGCGTCTCGGCGCTCGATATAACGTCGAGCATATCGTCGACCGCCTGAAACGCAAGTCCTATACCGGCAGCGTACTTTTCTGCCGCACGGGACTCCGCGCTATCAGTTCCGAATCCCGCCGCAAGACAGCCAAGCTTTGCCGCACAGACTATCAATGCGCCGGTTTTAAGAGAATGAAGCTTTAAAAGCTTTTCAAGCGAGATGCTCTTATTTTCGCTGTCAAGGTCGATGACCTGACCGCCTATCATTCCTCTGTCTCCCGCGGCACGCGCGAGCAAGCTTACCGCCTCAACACGTGCATCAGGCTTAAGCTTTTCTGCCGACGCCGCCACCTCAAAGGCGCGTGTGAGCAGCGCATCGCCCGCAAGCAATGCGTTGGCATATCCGAACCTCTTGTGATTCGACGGCTTGCCGCGTCTCATATCGTCGTCGTCCATACAGGGTAGGTCATCGTGTATGAGCGAATATGTGTGTATCATCTCAAGTGCACAGGCAAGTGGCATCGACGCCTCGATATCACCGCCGAGCGCGCGGCAAAATTCATTCACCAGGAAGGGCCTTATCCTTTTACCGCCACCAAGCAAGGAATATCTCTCGGCATCCATAACTATGCCGAAATCCTCGTCGGTCTCGGAGCAAAAGCCCTCAAGCGCTCGCTCTACCTTCTCAGAGTTATCCGCAAGCGCCGCCAGAAGTTTTTCGTATCTCTGCTCGCTCATCTTATTCTCCAAGAGATGAGACCTCTGTCTCCTCTATCTCGCCGCCATCGGATATCTTGAGCATTTTTATCTTTCTTTCAGCCGCACCGAGCTTGTCGTTGCATATTCTGATAAGCGCTATTCCCTCTTCGTAAAGAGCAAGCGACTGCTCGAGGCTTATCTCCTCTCCGCCGAGCTGCTTTGCTATATCGTCTATTCTTTTCATAAGAGTCTCAAGGCTTTGCTCGCCCAAGGCTCCGATAATTTTTTCGTCCATTTTTTTGCCTTTCGTTATTTTGAATTGCTTCCAAGAAGGCTATTTCCCATCTCGGTTGAGGTTATAAGCGCATCTGCGCTTCCGTCGGTCATATATATCTTGATCCTTTTATCCTTTTCAAACTCCTCTATTGAGCGCAAGAGCGAGCCGTCCTCCGTCGCTATCGCGCCATAGCCTCTTGCAAGCACCGCAAGCGGATTGAGCGCCGCAAGCTGTGCCGCGCTACCCGATAGCGACATTTTTGCACCGTCAAGTCTTGTCTCCGTCTGCATCACGATGGAATCGTAAAGTGCCGACAGTCTGTCGCGCTTTGCCATAAGCTTTGCCTCGGGCGAGCTCCTTTCTATCATCTTCAGGCTCGCGTCTATCTGTGAGACGAGACGCTTTATTCTTGAATCTACCGTCATATCGAGCGAATCCGAATATCCCGCAAGCAGTTGCAGAAGCGCGCGAGTGTCGGGCACCGCAAGCTCTGCCGCCGCAGAGGGTGTGGGAGCGCGCTTATCCGCGGCAAAGTCGCAGAGAGTAAAGTCGGTCTCGTGTCCTACCGCAGATATTATCGGTATCCCGGAAGCCGCGACCGCGCGCACGAGTGCCTCGTCGTTAAACGCCCAAAGATCCTCGATAGATCCACCGCCGCGACCGATAATGATAAGGTCGCAGGTGCCATCGGCATTCAGATATTCAACTCCCTGACGCAAGGACTCGGGAGCGCCCGCACCTTGAACGAGAGAGGAATAAATAAGCAGCTCTGCCGCCCTGTACCGTCTTCCCGTAACGTTTATCATATCTCTGATAGCCGCACCCGTAGGAGAGGTGATTATTCCTATCTTTTTGGGGAATTTCGGTATCGGACGCTTGCGAGCCTCATCAAAAAGTCCCTCTGCCGCAAGCTTCAGTCGAAGCCTTTCATATTCGGCATAAAGCGCGCCGACGCCGTCGTTCGTAACGGCAGTTGCGTATATCTGATATTTTCCGCTTTTCTCGTAAACGCTGACACTTCCGTAAACGGTTACCTTCATTCCGTTGCGCATCGCAAACGAGAGCCTCGATGCCGCGCTTCGAAACATCACGGCGCTGATCTCGGATTCCTCGTCCTTGAGCGTAAAATAAATATGACCTGTGCTATGAAGCTTGCAGTTTGATATCTCGCCCCGCACCGCAACCGACGATAAAAAATCGTCTCGGTCCATAACAGCCTTTATATATCCGTTAAGTCTTTTACGGATATGGCATTATTTCCTATCATCTGCTCTTTACCTGTTTTTCAAAAATTCAAGTCTGCAAAGAGACGCTATGCCCACCGCGTTATCCGCGGAAAGCTGCGGCTCGGAGAAATACGCCTCGCAGCCATCCGCAAGTCTGTCTCGCATAAGGCTGTTGGACATAACTCCACCCGCATATATTATCGGCATCTCGCCGAATCTCTCTATCACGCTGTCTCGCATTGCCACAAGCGTTCTGCCGATAAAATCGAACAGAAATGCCGCTACGGCGCTCTTGTCCGAAGTCTCACGGTACAGCTTTACCGCGATATTTTCCGCTCCCGAGAGGTTACAGATACCGTTATTTACGCATATTTTATGTTTTTTTATTTTGCCCTGATACTCTGCCGCAAGCCTTTCAAGCTCCGCACCGCAGGGGAATTTCAAGCCCATCTCAACTCCAACGCGGTCTATTGCCTGTCCTGCGTTGATGTCCGCCGTATACGCCACGAGCTCCTCGGAAAAGCTTCCGTCATCGGCGCTCACGAGCAATGCTTCGGTCGTGCCGCCCGATACGTGAAACGCCAAAAAGCGATCCCTGCCAAGCATATCAAGTCTGCCCGCCGAGCAAAGCGCCGCGGCGATATGTCCGCTTTGATGCGAAAACTCATATATCGGGATCCCTCTTGCCGCCGCAAAGGAATTTGCCGCCGCGACGCCCGCAAGAAAGCAGGGCATATAAGATCCCTCTACGTCTCTCGGTCGTACCGAGACGCCTACCGCGATCGGCTCAAGATCGGCTATAACCTCTGCAAGCTCACGCGTGAGCTCGGGAATATTTTTGATATGAGCAAACACGGCGTCCGACTGTCTCAGCCCTCTTTGCCCCTCGGCAACGGGAAGCGGTCTTTTGAGATTCGCGATCACTCCACCGTCCTCGCCGCAAACGGCAATTGAGGTGGTGTAATTGCTCGTATCAAAGCCTACGAAGCATTTTTTCATTTTGCTTCCTTGCCGTCCTCAAGCTCGTTTTTGACAGAGTTGAGTATTCCGTTTATAAAGCTCTTTGCCTTGTCATCGTCAAAAAGCTTTGCAAGCTCGACTGCCTCGTTGATGGATACCGCGTAAGGTATCTCCTCATAAAGCATCTCATAAACGCAAAGGCGAAGCACCGAAAGAGATACTCTCGTCATTCTCTGCGTTTTCCATCCGCGCGAATGCTTATTGATAAGCATATCTATCTCCGACAGCTTTTCGCATATTCCAAGATACGCCTTTTTGATGTATTCGTCGTCGGGAAGCTCTCTGTCCTCGACCGCAAGAGCCAATATATCCTGTGCTCCCTCTTCTTTTTTGAATTCGGTCTCGAAAAGCAATCCTACTATCTCTTTTCTTGCCTCTCGTCTGCTTAAAGTGCTCATTTTTTGATCCTCCGATTTGTAAAACACTTAATATTTATGTTTGTAAGCATAATAATCCATTTTATTACTTTATTATTATATATCTTTTTTATAAGAAAGTCAATAAATTGTATAAAATTTTTTATAATTATTCATTTTCCTTTGAATAATCCTATGTTTGATAATCATTCGAAGTAAAAAAGCAAAAGCGGGAGCCGAAGCTCCCGCTTAATATTTAATTTAAGACCTTACCCAAGATCCGCAAGAAAACCTGAAAATCCGTTGAAGACTTCTTTGATCTTTCCAGCGAGCGTTTCCGTAACATCCTTAGCCACATTCATAACGTTTTCTACAGCGTCCTCTGCCATATCAGCGAGATCGCCTGCCAATTCAGCAATTCCATTACCAATGCTTTCAACGAGCTCCTCGCGCTCATCCTCAGTATCTGCCCAAACATCAGCAAGTGTCTTCTCTACGCGCTCGATAACCTCGTCAACCATCTCAGCAGCTGCCTGCTCTGCACGAGCAGTTACATTTTCTACTGCCTTATTGATCGTATCGGTAATTGCAGCATTGATGCCTGCGGTAATGTTACCGATCAGCTGCTCGCTCATGTTTTCGCCACATACGTCGCAAATTCCGTCAGCGTCGATATCTTCGCAAACAGTTACCTTAGCTCCACAGTAATCGCAGACGTGAGAGCCCACTGCTGCTGCGTGAACGCCCATAGTCTTCTTACACCAATCACACTCGTGATTCTTGTTGATGTCAACACAGCTTGAGAGAACCTCTCCGCACCAATCACAGTCGTGATCCTTGTTTGCATCGACACACTCACGTAGAGGAAGCGCACCGCCGCCTTCGCTCACAGACTTAGCCAGCCAATCTGTCAGCTTAGTGCCGCCATTGTCCTCATCATAAGTGGTTGCGATGGGTTCTGCATCCACTCCGGTATCATCTGCTTCTGCGAAGTAGTAGCCGCAGTAAGTCGTTCTATCGCTGCTTCT
>JAFXHA010000071.1 GCA_017536635.1 Clostridia bacterium | reverse complement strand
TAAGGAAATTACTCCCGCTTACATTGCTACAATTGCCGTAGCTTACGTTCCCGTTGCTTTCGTTGTGTTCGCAGAGCACATCGCTGACCATAAGAATCTTTCCTCTATTATCGAAAAGGATCTCCTTGAGGAGCCCGGTCTCCATCGCACTCTTCTCGGAGACGGTGTCGGCTCTATGGCAGGCGCATTCTTCGGCGGATGCCCCAACACCACCTACGGTGAGTCTGTTGGTTGCGTAGCTATCACCCGCAACGCATCTGTTGTTACTATCACAACTACTGCTATTATGTGTATGGTGATCTCCTTCTTCGGTCCCTTCGTTACCTTCCTTTCTTCCATTCCTAACTGCGTAATGGGCGGTGTTTGCGTAGCGCTTTACGGATTTATTGCCGTTTCGGGACTTAAGATGATCCAGAAGGTAGACCTTGGCGATAGCAGAAATCTGTTCGTTGTATCGGCTATACTTATTCCCGGTATCGGTGGACTCAGCGTTACCTTTGGTAAGGTTACTATCACTACCATCGCTTGCGCGCTTATTCTCGGTATCATTGCCAATATTCTTCTTAACAGAAACAAGGATAAAGCAGAATAATAAAGAGGTATCCAATAATGAAAAATTACGATAACGTGGTCATTTTCGACCATCCCCTTATAAGACATAAGATCGCTATTCTTCGTGATGAAAAAACCAGCATGAAGGAGTTCCGTGAGCTCGTTGAGGAGATCACTACGCTTATGACTTACGAAAGCCTTAAAGAAGGCGTTGCAACTACCGAGATAGAGGTAAAGACTCCTCTTGAGACCTGCAAGCAGCAGGTGGTTTCCGACAATTCGGTAGTTATCGTTCCCATACTCCGTGCAGGACTCGGAATGGTAAACGGAATCCACGTTCTCTTTCCCTCGGCAAGAGTAGGACATATTGGAATGTACAGAGACGAGGAGACTCTCGAGCCGCAGTCTTATTACTGCAAGCTGCCTGAGGGCATTGAAAACAAGCTCGTGCTTCTGGTAGACCCGATGCTCGCAACGGGCGGAAGCGCTTGTGATGCTATAAAGCTTCTCAAGGCGCGTGGCTGTAAGCAGATAAAGTTTATGGCAATAATCGGTGCTCCCGAGGGTGTTTCTAAGGTTGCAGAGTCGCACCCCGACGTAGATATTTACGTTTCCACGCTTGACAGATGCCTTAACGAGAACGGATATATTCTTCCCGGTCTCGGCGACGCAGGCGATAGACTTTTCGGAACGAAATAATTTGTTTTCGAGCTCCCATCGGTTCTCCGATGGGAGCTTTTCGATACAAAAAGCCACGCGAGTAGCGTGGCTTAAAATTTATTATATTCATTTTGAAAGAATTCGTCTATCGAGCACCCAAGGATATTTGCAAGCAAGGGAAGTATAGTAATATCGGGATAGCATAAGTCTTGCTCCCATTTATAAACTGCTTGTGCCGAAACCCCTAATAATTTGCCAAATTCAGCTTGCGTTAATCCCGATTTTTCTCTGTGTTCTTTTATTTTTATTGATATAGATATGCTGTGTTTGAGTGATTTCATAAAATTATTTCCTTGTGAAGAATTTGATAAAATAAAAAGTGCGCCAACCGAAGCCGACGCACGAAAAACGCAAACCCCGATTGTCGCCAAACAAATTTAAATAGAATCAGGGTATCTATACCATAATCATTATTTAAGTGGAATTTGCGTTTTTACCAAATTCTAAAATGATTATGGCTAAAAAAAGGTATAACTATCCCATAAAGAAAAAGATACCTTTGATTCTAACGATTAAATTTGTTTGGCAAGGTTATTGTAACATATTTTTTTGTTGTTGTCAACTTATATTTGGACAGTAATTTTTAAAGTGATGTAAAAGCGAGAATTATTTTTCTCCCCAAAGCATATATTTTCTTGAATATGCTTTTAAAACGGAGGAAATTTTATGAAAAATACGAAAAAAAGATTGATATCGCTGATAATGTCAATTTTGATCTTTGTGGGAGTAACACCGATATGCGTTGGCGCTGACGTGCAGGCAGATACCCCGTCATTTGATATCGACTGTAAGTCGGCTATACTTATGGAGGCGGGGACGGGGGAGATCCTTTACGAAAAGGATGCCGATATCCCACTCCCGCCTGCATCTGTAACAAAGATTATGACCTTGCTTCTCGTTATGGAAGCGATCGACGCAGGCAAGATAGGCTATGACGATATGGTAAGTGCAAGCGCCCACGCCTGCTCTATGGGCGGCAGCCAGATATATCTCAAGGAAGGCGAGCAGATGAGCGTTGACGATCTGCTCAAAAGCGTGGTAATTGCCTCAGCAAACGATGCCGCGGTCGCGCTTGCCGAGCAGATAGCGGGCAGTGAGGAGGCTTTCGTTGCACTTATGAATAAGCGAGCTGAGGAGCTCGGAATGAAAAATTCTCATTTTGAGAATACTAACGGACTTGACGATACAGTTACAAATCATACCTGCTCGGCACGCGATATCGCAATTATGTCGCGGGAGCTTCTGAAGCACGAAAAGATAACCGAGTATTCAAAGATCTGGATGACCACGATACGTGGCGGTGAATTCGGGCTTACCAACACCAACCGCCTTGTGCGATTTTACGAGGGCGCAACGGGACTTAAAACAGGCTCGACCGCAAAAGCGGGCTTTTGTATTTCAGCAACGGCTAAGAGAGACGGAATGCACCTCATTGCCGTTATAATGGGCTCGTCCACAAGAGATCTGCGTAACAGCGCCGCAACAACGCTTCTTAATTACGGCTTTGCAAATTACGCATTTTATCACGCCGATGCCGAGCAGATTGGCGATATCAGGGTGGTCGGCGGCGAAAAGGATGCGGTTGATGCTACCTGCGGCGAGATATCCTTGCTTGTCAAAAAAAGCGAGGCGGGGAAGATAACCTTTACCGACAGCCTGACGGAAAGTGTCGCTGCTCCCGTGGATAAGGGGGAGAAGGTAGGCGAGCGCTCCTATTATTCGGGAGAGACATTGCTGGGAAAGAGCGATATAGTGCTCGATGAAGGTGTGGAAAGAATAGGCTTTTGGGGCGTTTTTGGGAAATTGCTCGCTAAATGTGCAATTTTTTAAAATAAACTTGCAGAAAATCCAAATTTTTTCGAAAAATTATAAAAAAAGTAACACATTCCGATTAAAATATGCTATAATGTAATATATAATTTCTAACGCAAATCGGGGGACTGAAAAATGACAGTAAAATTAAACGATAAGTATATGATGCAAGCTGTAAAGCCTGACGACGTCAAGGCAATGCAGAGCGAGATAGACGCGGCACATAAGATGCTTTTGGACGGAAGCGGCGAGGGTAATGATTTTCTCGGTTGGGTAACGCTTCCCGATGATTATGATAAAGATGAATTCGCAAGAATCGAAAAGGCAGCAGAGAAGATAAAGAAGAGCTGCGACGTGTTCGTGGTTATCGGAATCGGAGGCTCCTATCTTGGCGCAAGAGCTGTAATAGAGTATCTCAGGTCTCCGCTTTACAATAATCTCAAAAAGGATACGCCCGATATCTACTTTGCGGGCTGTAGCATCAGCGCTCAGTCGCTTGGAGAGATACTTTCCATTTGTAAGGATAAGGACGTTTGCATAAACGTTATTTCAAAGTCGGGCACCACCACCGAGCCCGCAATAGCTTTCCGTATGTTCCGTAATCTCCTTGAGGAGAAATACGGCAAGGAGGGCGCAAGAGAAAGAATATTCGTAACCACGGATAAGGCAAAGGGAACTCTCAAGAAATTCTCCGACGAGGCAGGATATGAGACCTTCGTCGTTCCGGATAACGTAGGCGGACGCTTCTCGGTGCTCACCGCAGTAGGACTTCTTCCTATCGCAGTTGCGGGAATCGATATCGCGGCTCTTATGAAGGGCGCGTCCGACGCGGCGGCTGAATATACCGCAACGTCCGATATTGAAAAGAATGACTGTATGAAGTACGTAGCACTCCGTAACGTAATGTACAGAAGTGGAAAGAGCATGGAGCTTCTCGTAAACTACGAGCCTTACGCAACCCTCTTTAACGAGTGGTGGAAGCAGCTCTTCGGTGAGAGCGAGGGTAAGGATAAGAAGGGACTTTTCCCCGCATCCGTAGTTTTCTCGACCGACCTGCACTCTCTCGGACAGTTCGTTCAGGACGGAAGCAGAACTATGTTTGAGACCGTAGTATCGGTAGCAGAGGCCGACGCAAAGCTCGCTATTCCTTATGATGAGGCAAACGTTGACGGACTCAACTTCCTCGCGGGCGTTGATATGAACGACGTAAACAAGACCGCAATGAAGGGAACGATACTCGCTCACATCGACGGCGGCACGCCTAATATACTTATCGAAGTCGCTGACAAGAGCGCTTATTCGCTCGGTGCACTTATCTACTTCTTCGAATTTGCCTGCGGCGTTTCGGGATATATTCTCGGTGTAAATCCCTTCAACCAGCCCGGTGTAGAGGAGTACAAAAAGAATATGTTCGCGCTTCTTGGCAAGCCCGGATATGAGGAGCAGAAGAAGGCTCTCGAGGCAAGATTAAATTAAGTAAAAAATAGTTGGAAAAATATAAAAAAACTCTTGCAAAAACAGCTTGTATGATGTATAATATAAACAAGAGGCAAGAGCTTCAATAAAAATTTGGAGGTTCATAATGTTAAAACTTATAATCGGCGTAAAAGGAACAGGAAAAACAAAGACACTTATAAATATGGTAAACACTTCTGCCGAGGAATCACACGGAGACGTAGTATGCATAGAGAAGGGCGTAAAGCTTCGCTATGACGTAAAATCCAAGGTAAGACTTATAAATACAGAGGAATATCACGTAGCAGACGCAACCACGCTTTATGGCTTCGTAGCAGGCGTTTTTGCAAGCAACCACGACGTAACCGATCTCTACATCGACTCTGCGCTTAAGGTTTGCCAGAATGACCTTGAGGCATTTGATAAGTTCATAGACGAGACCAACGCTATCGCTGAAAAGCTTGGCGTAAATATCGTAATTACTTCTTCCATTCCTGTTGAAGAAGCGTCTGAGACGGTAAAGAAATACCTTTGATAACAATTTAAGCCAAAGCCTTCGGTATTTTACCGAAGGCTTTATTATTACAGAAGAAAGAGAGGTGAGAGAAAATGATCCTGATAATTGCGGAAAAGCCGACGCTCGGCAGAAATATTGCGGCGGGTATCGGTGAGTTTGAAAAACGCGATGGATATCTTGAGAGTGAGAATTGTATCATTACTTGGGCTTTTGGACATTTGTTTTCTCTTGCCGATATAGAAAATTACAATCCGTTGCCTGAGGGTGAGCGTGGTTGGACGATGAAAAATATTCCGTGCTTCCCGCAGAAATTCGAGTATCGATTGAAGGCGGGAAAGGATAATAAGGTTGATTACGGAGTGGAAAAGCAGTTCAAAATAATAGAGACACTCTGCAATCGCCCCGACGTCGACCTTATAGTAAACGCGGGAGACGCTGACCGAGAGGGAGAGATAATAGTCCGGACCTGTATCGAAAAGGCGCTGAGATCCCCAAAGCCGCAAAAGCGGCTTTGGTTGCCTGACCAGACTCCGCAGACGGTCAAAAAAGCCTTTGACGAGATGAAGGACGACGGTGAATACGACAGCCTCGCAAACGAGGGCTACGCGCGCACCTATATGGATTGGCTCTACGGTGTAAATCTTACGCGCTATGCAACGCTCCGTACAGGAACTCTGCTTCGCGTCGGACGCGTTATCGTGCCGATAGTCAAGGCGATATACGATAGGGATATGGCGATAAAGAACTTTGTCCCCGAAAAGTATTATTCGATAGCCAGCAAGGAAAAAACGGGCGGCGAGACCGTCGAGCTTTTGAGCAAGCTGAAGTTTTCAGGCAAGGAATACGACAAGGCGCAGGCGGCGTGCGCGAGATATAATGCCGAGACCGCCGTGGTCAGCGGTGTCAAGCGCAAAAAGGATACCTTGCAGCCGGGCAAGCTGTATTCACTCTCAAAGCTTCAGAACGTGCTCGGTAAAAAATATAAAATGTCTATGGCGGAAAGCCTTGAGATAGTTCAAAAGCTTTACGAGCAGGGGTATCTTACCTACCCGAGAACCAACTCGGAGTATCTCGCTACCGCCGAAAAGGGAAAGGTCAGAAGTATTCTCGAGTCCTGCAAAAAGCTTGGATATCCCGTGGAGTTCAAGGACAAAAAGAGCATCTTCGACGACTCCAAGATCGAATCTCACTCGGCAATAACCCCGACCTATAAGATTCCCGACAAATCACGGCTTTCCGAGCGTGAGATGCAGGTGTATTCTATCGTGTTCCGCAGATTTATCGCGGTGTTCTGTGCTGAGGAATGTCTTGCGGAAAAGGTTGAAATAATAATAGACGTGGGCAAGCTCGAGCAGTTTACGCTCAAGGGAATTACCATATTGCAAAAGGGTTGGATGAAATACGACGACTCCACGCAAAAGGACAAGCTGCTTCCCGATCTGAAAAAGGGAGATACGGTAAATATCAATTTCGCCCCCGTCGAAAAGGAGACCACACCGCCAAAGCATTATACGATAGAGACTCTCAACAATTATCTTAAAAATCCATTCCGCGAGGAAAAGGCGGCGATAGACGACTCGGTCGGCGCTGATGACGCAGAGGAATATCGCGCTATGTTTGAGGGTATTGAGCTTGGCACGGAGGCGACCAGAACGGGAATAATAGATAACGCCCGCAAGAGCGGATACATACAGCTTAAAAAGGACGTTTATACCATTTTGCCCGACGGAATATACTTTATCGAGGCAATTTCAAGACTCGATATCAGTATGGATAAGTTCAAAACGTCCGAGATGGGCAAGGCACTCAAAAAGGTATACCGAAACGAGATAAGCGTAGAGGATAGCACAAGGCTTGCCATCGAGGAGATAAAAAGATGCTTTGAGCGAGTTGAAAAGCCGATAGAGGAGGATACCGATACGGGATTTTTCGGCGAGGTCATTGGAAAATGTCCGATATGCCAAAAAGACGTCAAGCGCGGAAAGTATTCCTACGGCTGTATGGGATACAAGGATGGCTGTAGGTTTGGTATCGGAGCTTATATCTGTCAGCGCGCGGTGTCGGTAAGCAACGCAAGACTGCTGCTGGAGACGGGCAGA
Organism: Clostridia bacterium; assembly: GCA_017536635.1. Taxonomy (GTDB): domain Bacteria; phylum Bacillota; class Clostridia; order Oscillospirales; family CAG-272; genus HGM12713. Next base: position 29,803 of record JAFXHA010000071.1, on the reverse strand, counting down.
AGCTCAAAGATAAAGGGATTTACGTCTCAAAAGGGAACCAAATTTGATGCGTACTTGAAGATCGAAGACGGAAAATGCGTGTTCGATTTCAACGACGCACGGTAAAAATAAGGAGAAAAACAATGAAAACATCTACAAGAGTGTTATTGGCATTACTTGCAACCGCGTTGGTTGCGGCGCTTGGCTTTTACGTTATCGTGCCTGCCATAAACGTTTACAACGAGGAATTCTGGGTGCTGCTCGCTATGCTCGCAGGCATATTTTGTCTTGTGTATTGGCTCACCGGATTCAAAAATCGCTCTTATGAGACAAAGACCTCTCATAAGAGCATCAAGAGCTTGTTTAAGCTTCCTACTCCCGCCAAGATAGGAGTGATATTTATTATCATTCCCGTGGCTGTCCTGATCGTCGGATCAATTATATCCTCTACGTTCTTTAACGCTGAAAAATATTCGCAGATAATTGAGGTCAACGAAGCGGTATTTGAGGATGATATGCCCGAGGCAGAGGTCGTAAGCAATATCGCGCTTATGGATTCCGAATCGGCAGCGATACTTGGTAACAGAAAGCTCGGCGCGCTTTCCAGCGTCGTTTCGCAGTATCAGATCGGCAGCGCATATTCTCAGATCAACTACAAGGGAACGCCGCAGAAGGTCGCAAACCTTGAATACGTCGACTTCTTCAGATGGTTCAATAACAGAGATAAGGGAATCCCCGGCTTCGTTATGGTCGACCCCGTAAATAGCTCGGCGGATTATATCGAGTTTGAAAAGCCTATGAAATACGTCGACAGCGCGTATTTTGACAAGGATCTGCATCGTGCGCTTCGCTTCTCATACCCCACAAAGATATTCGGATCGTATGCCTTTGAGCTTGACGACAACGGTAATCCTTACTATATCGTTTCCTGTATGTCTCCCAAGGTAGGACTTTTCGGTGCTATGGACGTAAGTGAGGTCATAATATTTGATCCCTGCGACGGTAGCTCGGATATCTACGACGTGGATGAAACTCCCGCTTGGGTAGATAACGTCTTTACGGGAACTCTCGCCGCACAGAAATACGATTGGCACGGAACACTTGCCAACGGCTTCTGGAACAGCGTTATCGGTAAGAAGGACTGTAAGGTAACCACCGATGACTTCGGATATATCATTCTCGGCGACGACGTATGGTTCTTCACGGGTGTAACCTCGGTCAGCAGCGACGAGAGTAACATCGGATTTATTATCAGTAACGCAAGAACCGGTGAATATAAGTTCTATTCGGTAATAGGCGCTGAGGAATATTCCGCTATGTCTGCCGCAGAGGGCGAGGTTCAGGAAACGGGCTATACTGCGTCCTTCCCGTCGCTTATCAACGTGTCGGGCGAGGCAACTTATATAATGGTGCTCAAGGACAATGCAGGATACGTAAAGCTTTATGCGCTTGTAAACGTTGAGAATCCCAGCATCGTTGCAACAGATACCACGCAGGAAAAGGCAAAGCTCGCTTATCTTGAGCTCCTCGGAAAAGAGGGAATAATCGACGAGGAAGAAACGAATGAGGCTGTTGGAGACGAAAAGAAGAGTGCAGAGATCACCGTCAAGGAGATCAGACTTGCAACCGTCAGCGGAGAATCTGTGGTTTATATCAACGGTAGCGACGGAAGCCTTTATAAGCAGAATCTCGCAAGCGACGAAACCTTACTGCTCATCGAGAGCGGAGATAAGATAACGGTCGAGTATTACGATACCGATGTCGAAAAGGTCAAGAAATTAGATTCTTGGACGTATACAGTCGAGGAAGAATAATCAAAATAAAAATGAGCGGTTGATCTTCAACCGCTCATTTTTTTATTATCGTATGCCCGCAAAGCCCACAACGCGTGCCCGCTTGATTTTTCGCTCCGCAAACGACGCATATTCCGTATTTGTTATTGCCCTCGTGTAATATTAAAACGTATTTCAGACCTTTTATATGGATCACCGTGTCGCCGACCTGACAGGGAATACCCTTTGGGATCGGTATAGTCTTGCTTTTTCCGTTTTCGCATTTTATGATCGCATTAGTTTGATTAACGGTTTGATACCTGCGATTAGTTGTTGATTTATAATCGATGTGTCTCTCGAAGGTCTCCACGTATATATGAGTAACCTTGCCCTGCCAGGCTCGGTCGAGTATCAAAGTGTGAAGCTTGCTGACCCAGAACGCGAACGCTGTGATCGCCATAAAGATCGCCACCGTGTTTACCGTGCCCCAGCCGTTTAGCAAATAATCGCCCGCAACGTAGAAAAGTATCGCTTCTCCGACGAGAAATGCTATGAAAATCAGTGCTTTTATTCCTGTCTGACGCGCGATCAGTCTCTTTATATCATCGGGTAATCTGATGTTTTTCATTTGCACACCTCAAAGATCCTTGTTTGATCTATTATAACATAAACCACGCATAAATGCAAGGGAGTATCGCTCTTTTATCTCAAGAACCGAAGATTGCAACCGCAAGTTGCTAAAAATTAAAGCCTGATTGATAGACTTTACATTCGAAATATGGTATAATATCATCACAGAACAAGGATGGGGGAAATAAAATGAACCTGGCAGAAAATATATACCGCTATCGGAGCGCGAAAAATTGGTCGCAGACAGAGCTCGCCGAGGCTCTGGACGTTTCGCGTCAGTCGATATCAAAATGGGAAAACGGCACGTCGGTGCCCGAGCTTGATAAGCTCATAAAAATGAGAGAGCTTTTCGGAGTTACAATTGACGAGCTCGTTTTTGATACGCCAAAGGAGCAAAAAGAGGATATGTTGGTCATAGAGTCATCGGGACACGTTTCGACTAAATGGCTCATCGGCATAATTATGTTTGTCTTCGGAATGATATTATTCCTGCTTTCTATCTTTTGGGGAGATCATTTGTACTTCGGAGAGGTCGTAGGAGAGCTTTCGTCCGTGGTCATAGTGCTTTTGAGTGTTTCAATGCTTGCTACCAACAATTTTAAGGTTTTGGCAGGCTCTACGCTGATATATATCATATATACGGTAGTATGCTTTGGTATTTTGAACGTTACCAGCGTAAGTAACTATATATTTACGGGCGTTGCGGGCTGGATCATTCTCGTATGGCTTATCGTGTGGGGAACTAACGCGACTAAAGGCTTGAAGGAAAAGAAGGATAATATTACTGTTGGGATGGAATGATTGCCGTGAATAACATCAACAATATTATTGAAATATTAAAAGGCCTCAACGCGTGGTCTGTGCTGTTTCGTCTTGTTATGTCCTTGATACTTGGCGGACTTGTCGGCTTTGAACGGGGGCATCACGGGCGTGCGGCAGGACTCAGAACGCATATACTCGTGTGCCTTGGCGCGACGATGGCGGCGCTTGTCGGTCTGTATTCTACACAAATTCTTGGGTTCAACAGCGACCCCTTGCGTGTGGGTGCACAGGTCGTATCTGGAATAGGATTCCTCGGCGTAGGAACCATAATGATAAAGGACCATTCTCGAGTAACGGGACTGACCACAGCGGCAGGGCTTTGGACTACCGCATGTATCGGGCTTTCGATCGGAATGGGATTTTACCTTGCCGCGCTGATAGCCTTTGCCATAGTTATAATAACCTTTTCGATACTCGTGTTTCTCGATAAAAGCACACGTATAAAAAATACGTATATGTGCTACGTTGAGATATCTGACATAAGCAATATCAAGACATTTTATGATGAGATCAAAGGCTTGGTCTCAAAGGTAGAGGTGATACCCGCAAAAAGCGGAATAAATACGCATATCGGCTTGGAGCTCATAACCGAAAACGAAAGTCAGTATAAAACACTTATGAACAAAACGCAGGTGAGCGACGACGTCGTTATCGCTCTGCCGATAAATCAGTAAAATAAAAGGGAATCGCAAAGCGATTCCCTTGATTTTTTTATATTGTAACATATGTAATCGTAGGGACCGGCGTCCCCGACGGTCCGGTAGTAACACAAGTGTAACTTTATAAAACGTTAATTATAAAATATTTTAGTTGCTTTTGTTCTGCTATGATTTAATAGAGGTTGCGGACCGTCGAGGACGCCGGTCCCTACAAAAAATATACAGAATATTTTAATTAAACGGTGTAGTAATTGTTTAGCTTTAAATCTTGTGCTTTTTGCGCCTTTTAATAATTATAATGGATACAATAGTAACAATACAAATGATAAATAATATTAGTATAGTAATACTTAGCCATGTTACGTTCGGCGAGGTTGATTCTTCTTCACCTTCTGCTGGGATCGTATTGTGGTATAATTTGTAATCATTCCAAAGATTATTTATATACTCCTTGGTTGTAGGATCAAGATCCTTGTAGCAGTTTGCGTCATATTCCTTGGCAAAGTCGAAATCCTCGGGGTAGAGTATCTCGATCGCTTCCTCGCCCATATCCTCGATATACGTCTCGTCGTTACGAACGAGCGAGTTGGGAGAAGCATAGCAGATGTATTCGGCGTTTGCCACCGCAGCCTCGCGGCTGAGCATAAAGTTGATGTATACCTCGGCGAGAGACTTGTTCTGCGCACCCTTGGGAATACACATAGCATCGATAAAGAGATTGGTATTTTCGGGATAGTAGAACTGAAGGTCAACGTTTTCCGCCTGGTTATCGACCATCGTCAGATAGTCGCCTGCGTAGTAGGAGCTTATTGCCGCCTCACCCGTCTCCATCATATTGTATATCTCGTCCATTACCAGCTTTTTGAGCATCGGCTTTTGTGCTTTGAGCTCGGTGAGCGCCGCATCCCAGGCGGCAGCATCGGTGGTGTTTACGTCAAGTCCGAGCTTGTATATCGCCGTGCCAAATGCGTCGCGGGAGTTGTTGAACTGAAGTATCTTGCCGGAATATTTGGAATTCCACATCAGATCCCAATCGCCCGTATCCGCTTCGTCAACGATATTCGCATCGTAGATAACTCCGACCATACCGTAGGTGTAGGGAACTGAATATTTGTTTTCGGGATCGTAGTAAAGACCTCTGAACTCCTCTCCGATGCATTCCTCATAATTGGGAATATTATCGAAGTCAAGCTCCTCAAGCAGTCCCTCATTCGCGAGACGCGCTATCATATAATCCGACGGGATTATAACGTCGTAGCTTACCGCCTCGGTAGAGAGCTTAGCGTAAAGGTCCTCGTTTGAATCGTAGGTAAGATAATTTACCTTGACGTTCATTCCGAGCTCGTTTTTGCAGTATTCCTCAAACGCGCGGTTTACGTCAAGCGAGCCGTCGTATCCGTCAGAGATATATTCGCCCCAGTTGTAAACGTTGAGCGTTATAGTCTGTCTTGAGGTGATGCTTACCGCTACGCAAGCGGTAATGATTATAGCGACTACGCACACGAGCGCGATTATCTTGTTAAGATATATCGGTCTGTTGTGAGAGGGCGCGGTTGCTTTTGTCTCGTCAGCCTTTTCCTTGCGAGGTGCTTTTCCGCTCTTCTGCGCGCGAAGAATTGCTTCCTTGCGACGCTTTTCTGCCTTAAGCCTCTTTGCTTCCATTCTTTCCGCCGTGGATTTTTCACGGTTGGAGATAAGCAGAAGCACAAGAATTATAAGGAACATCAGCGCCGAAAGTGCGTAAAGCGTTGGCTTTACCGATTTCTTTGTCATACCGTAAATAAGTATCGGCAGAGTCTGGAAATCTGTTCCCGACGTAAAGTAGCTTATTACGAAATCATCAAGAGAAAGAGTAAAGGACATTATAAGTCCCGTGAGGATGCCCGGAAGCACCGCAGGAAGCTGTACCTTGAAGAAGGATTGCAATGGTGTGCAGCCGAGGTCCAGCGCCGCTTCGGGAAGCGATTTGTCCATCTGCCTGAATTTCGGCAGAACGTTTAGAATGACATAAGGAAGGCTGAAGGTAACGTGTGCTATAAGCATCGTTCCGAAATTCAGCTTTGTCGAAAGACCGATAAGCCCACCCACGAACACGAAAAGGAACATCATTGAAATACCCGTGATTATCTCGGGATTCATAAGCGGGACGTTAGTGATGCCCATTATCGCGCCTTTAACCTTTTTGTTTTTCGTGTGGTGTATTCCAAACGCCGCCATAGTGCCTATAACAGTAGCAAGCACCGACGAGGTCAGAGCAAGGATAAGCGAATTTTTCAGCGCGTTCAGAATATTGCTGTTTCGGAAAAGTTCCTTGTACCACCGAAGTGAGAAGCCGGTGAACACCGCGGTGCTTTCTCCCGCATTAAAGGAGAAGAAAGCCATGACCGCGATCGGAGCAAAAAGTATGAGGAGAATGAATGCAATATAAATTTTAGAAAATCTTTTCATATCAGCATACCTCCTCCGTCATCGCTGTCGGTGTAATGGTTGACTATCGCAAGGCCTACGATAAGTATTACCATAAGCACGAATGACAGGGAAGCTACCATATTGTAATTGGAAGCGGTGTACTGCTGCTCAATTACGTCTCCGATAAGGAGAGTGCTCGGACCTCCGAGCTTCTGAGAAATATAGAAGGTGCTTATCGAGGGGACGAAAACCATCGTGATTCCCGAAATAACGCCCGATATACTCAAAGGAATAATAACCTTTTTGAGCACCTGAAATCCGTTGCAGCCAAGATCCGAAGCTGCCTCTATAAGACGGTGATCCATCTTTGACATTACCGAGTAGATGGGTAATATCATATAAGGCAGATAGTCGTATACCATTCCGATAACGACCGCCGTCTCGGTTCCTATAATGGACAGGGGCTTGATCCCAATTGCTCCGAGCAGGGAATTGAGTATTCCCGTATCCTGAAGCAGAGTCATTATAGAGTAGGTCCTGATGAGAAAGTTTGTCCACATCGGAAGCATCAGCAAAACTATAAGTATCTTCTGCGTGCCCGGCTTGCATCTCGAAATGAAATACGCTGTGGGATATCCGAGCAAAAGGCAGATAAGCGTCGCAAAGAACGCAAGCTTTACCGAGCGCCAGAATATCAGCAGATATTCCTTGGTAAAGAAGGCGGCGATATTAGCCATCGTGAAGGATCCGTCAGCCGAGTTCGTGAAAGCGTAGTACGCTACGAAGATCAGCGGAGCGATCACGAACAGTACCGCCCACGCGATGTGCGGAGCTGCGGCGAAGCGCTGCAATGCCGAGCGACGCGGCCCGTTGTATTTGCGCGCCCCGGTCATTCCTCGTCCTCCTCGGGAACCTCGGAAAGATGGTCCATCTCGTCAGAAAAGGTAGAGTAGTCTCCGAACATATTTGAAAATTCGGACTTTTTCATTATGTGTATTGCATCGGGCTCGATGTAAACTCCAATAACCGAGTTTGGAGCAACGTAGTCGGTAGACTGTATCATCCACTTGAAGCCGTCGATGTCAACGATGATCTCGTAGTGAACGCCCTTAAAGGTAACCGAGGTAACAAGACCCGAAAGCATACCCTTTTCAACGGGAACAACGTCAACGTCCTCGGGACGAACCACAACGTCAACAGGCTCGTTTATCTCAAAGCCCTTGTCAAGACAGTCAAAGGTGTGAGAAGCAAACTTTACGCAGAAATCTTTCAGCATAACGCCATCAAGAATGTTCGATTCGCCGATAAAGTCGGCAACGAATGCGTTTACGGGCTCGTTGTATATGTCGATAGGCGTGCCTATCTGCTGTATTTTTCCGTTTGCCATAACTACGACCGTGTCGGACATTGAGAGTGCCTCTTCCTGATCGTGCGTTACGTATACGAAGGTAATACCTGTTTTGGTCTGTATGTTCTTGAGCTCGACCTGCATGTCCTTGCGAAGCTTGAGGTCAAGCGCGCCGAGCGGCTCGTCAAGCAAAAGTACTTCAGGCTCGTTGATGAGCGCGCGTGCGATAGCAACTCGCTGCTGCTGACCGCCAGAGAGCAGAGAAACGTTCTTTTTCTCAAATCCCACGAGGTTTACAAGCGAGAGCATCTCGCTTACCTTTTCACGTATTACGTCCTCTTTTACCTTTTTGATACGCAGACCAAAGGCAATGTTATCAAAAACGTTGAGATGCGGGAAAAGCGCGTATTTCTGGAATACCGTGTTGACGTGTCGCTTGTATGCAGGCAGGTCGTTTATGCGCTCTCCTTCAAAATATACGTCTCCCTCATCGGGTGTCTCAAAGCCACCGATGATTCGGAGAGTTGTTGTTTTTCCGCAGCCCGAGGGACCGAGCAAGGTCATAAATTCGTGGTCGTGAATATAAAGATCAATATTCGAAAGGACAGCCTCACCGTCAAATGCTTTCGAGATATTTTTCAGCTCTATCAGCCTTTTTTTCATTCCGCATAAAAACTCCTTTTGAGAAAATATGTGTCGTGCAATTTTAAAAAATAAGCACAAAATGGGATATTAAACCCCACTTGCGATTATTGTAACAGAAAAGTGTCGAAATTGCAATATATTTTTCAAAAAAATACGTAAATATCCTTGAATTTTTGAATCAAACGGCAAATATAGGCAAAAAATGCGATTAAGCGCCGAAAATCTTGCCTTTTCTCCCGATTTCTTGCGTATCCTTTGATATCCTGCCGAAAGCTCGCCTTTGCTTAAAGCGTATCCTTTATGAATATTTTCGCAAAAAGATAGGAGCTGAAAACGAATAACGAGAGCGAGGACGAAATTCTGAGAAGCAAGTACACAGACAAACACCAGAGAGTGAAAATTATAATAAATGATATAGTACTCATAATTGCACCCGAAAGCTTTGGAGAGAGCCGCAGAGATAAAAGTGAAAGAAATATCCGTCCGCCGTCAAAGCTTTCAACAGGGAGCAGATTCAGCACGCCGAGTGCCAGCGAGGACATAAGAAAATTGCTGAAAAATTCATTGTCTAAAAGAGAGCGGGGAATTATCATATGAGCAGCCAATATTGACAGAAAATTAGCGAGAGGTCCAAGCAGACATAAAACTATCTCTTTTTTATACGATATCAGCGCATCCTTTGGAGAAAGCCCCGCGCCAAATATTCCAAGCTTTAGTTCTTTTATGGTAACGCGGCAAAGCTTGGCGCCCAAAAGGTGTCCGAGCTCGTGAATAAATACCGAGAGAAAAAGCGCGGGAAAATAATTCGGCTTAGTTAGTATAAGCGTCAGCGAGAGAAGAAGAGAGAAGAATCCTGTTTTTATTTTAAGCTTGGCTTTCATATAGGCTCCGTAATTGATATCGTATTATACAATTTATATGAAAAATTTTTAATATTTATTTAAAGAGTTCGGCATAAATAATAAAATAAAAATAAATTAAAAAAATTTGAAAAAAGGTATTGACTTTTCAAAAGAATCGTAGTATAATATCAAATGTTGACGCGAGTCGACGAACGCGAGAGTGGCGGAACTGGCAGACGCGCACGTTTGAGGGGCGTGTGGTTACACCGTACGGGTTCAAGTCCCGTTTCTCGCACCAATAAAAAATACCGAGGCAATCGCCTCGGTATTTTTTATTGACGCGAAACGGACAACGCCGAACACGTCAGCCGCTTGCGGCGGACGGACGACGTTTGTCGTTTTGCAAAGCAAATGCGCGGTATTACCGCGTAAGACAAACTCGTCGCGAAGCGCAGCGTAGCAGGTTCAAGTATGTCCCGTTTCTGCGGCCGAGGCAACAGCCTCGGTATTTTTTATTGGTGCGAGAAACGGACAACGCCGAACACGTCAACCGCTTGCGGCGGACGGACGACGTTTGTCGGTTTGCGAAGCAAATACGCGGTATTGCCGCGTAAGACAAACTCGTCGCGAAGCGCAGCGTAGCAGGTTCAAGTATGTCCCGTTTCTACGGCCGAGGCAACAGCCTCGGTATTTTTTACCCCAAAGTATCTATATTGAACTTTTTAATTCGTTGCATAAGAAAAAATTATCAAGTTTTAGAATATTTTACTTGACTTTTATCGTAAAGTATTATATAATGTCAATGGTAAAAATAAAAAATTAAGAATTTTAAGTAAAAATTTTTCTTGGAGGATAGAAAATGTACGAAAAATTTGTAGAATTGCTCGTTGATGAGCTTCAGATTGACAGAGACGAGATCACTATGGATGCAGAGCTTTCGGGCGACCTTGGAATCAACTCTATTGAGCTTGCTGACCTTGTTATGATCTGTGAGGAAAAGTTCGGAATCGAATTTGAGGATGATGACATCCGTAAGTTTACTACCGTAGGCGACGTAGTTAATTATCTCGAGAGCCTTTAATTAAAATCTATATAAAAGCGGCTGTTTACAAGCAGCCGCTTTTGTGTTATAATAAATCTGTAAAACTGTAAGAGGAGGGAAGATATGGGCATATTTTATCGCAGGCCGCTGTGCTTTTTCGCGTTTTTATATATGATATCAGCCGTCCTCGCTCTTTTTATGGCGGGTGGAGTTAAAATCGTGCTCGCTATGGCGGCGGTTGTCGGCTTTGGCGCGGCACTTATTGTCGGAATAATAAAAAAGGAAAAACAGCCCCAAAGCTTTTTTGTTGCTATCTCGGCAATCACAGTTTGCATATCGCTTTTTCTTTCCTACGCCGCCATAGATAAAAAGCAAGCCGAGGCAGAGACGTATACGGGAGACAGATATGCGTATATGACAGTCGTCTCGGATGGCGAGATATCGCAGGACAGCGATTCCTACTCGGCGTACGAGGTCATACTTGACGGCGTGCGCGATACACCGCTTTCTATCCGCGCAAGACTTATCTGCGCCTTTGATACAGAGCTTTATCTCGGAGATCAGGTCTACGCATTTTGTTCTGTTTATGAGTCGGGAGCTTCTTATTATTCCTTTATCGGAGATATGCCCACCGATGAGGAATGCCTGCTCGAAATAATAGTTTACGACGCCAAGGATGCCGTTACCGACTCGCGCGGCAGGGCGCTGACCGTGTCCGAGCTTTTGAAAAACGACCACGCCTTCACTACCGTGTCGGTGAAGATAAGAAGCTTTGTCAAAGGTCTCGTTTTCAATACCTTTTCAGAGGACGTTGCTCCGATCGCGCAAGGAATACTTACCGGAGACACGAGCGAGATCAGCCTTGAGACAATGAGAGATTTCAAGCGTACGGGCGGATTTCATCTGCTTTCGGTCAGCGGTCTGCATATCACCGTGCTTTTAGGCGCCGTCGAGCTGCTTTTGAAAAAGCTGCGTATACCCAAAAACGTAAGGATCGTCGCAGTATCCGCTTTCTCGTTCGGCTTGCTCGTTATCACCGGATTTTCAATGTGCGCTGCTCGCTCGGTGCTTATGCTTTTGCTGACCTACGTGTTCTATCTGATGTCCGAGGAGCCCGATGCGCTTACCTCTTTGTTTTGCGCCGTTGCGATAATACTTATAATATGGCCTGCCGCGTCAGATGACCTCGGTCTGTGGATGTCATTTGCGGCAACGCTCGGAATACTTACAGCTTATAGTTTCATTATATCAAAAATCCCGCGAGTAAAGGGTGAAACTGTACTTGCCAAGCTCAAAAGCTTTGGCAGATACGTCATTGACGGTGCGATACTCTCGATCTGCGCGACCGCCCTTGTAATTCCGTTTCTGTGGCTCTTTTTCGGAGAGACTTCTATTATTTTCATTCCCGTAAACTTCGTTCTCAATCCCGTAATTCCTATATTCCTTTGCGGTATACCGATAGCCTTGCTGCTTGCTCCTATACCCTTTGTCGGAGAGGTCGTCTCTGCGTGCGTGGGCTTTTTCGGACGTGTGGTCTTGTGGACGGTCAGATTTTTCTCCGAGATCGATCTCGCCAACGTCTCGCTCAGGTATGATTTCGCCGCTCCGATACTTATAGCTTTCACCGTTTCACTTGCGATAGGACTTGCCGTAAGATTAAAGCGAAAATGGCTGTCTCTTATAGCACCTGCCGTCTGCTTGGTAGCCTTTGCCGCGTGCGTTGTCTGCTTTAACCTTTTAGGATTTTCACAGAGTACCTTCTTTTATGCCGATTCAAAAAACGAGCTGCTTTGCAGCACGGATGACGGGGCAATGACTATTGTCGACGTTTCAAACGGTTCTTACGGCGCATATAAGGAGGTTATAAATGAAGCATCCCGCGTCGGAAGCACGTACGTGGATTCACTCGTGCTGACGCATATCGATAGCCGACACGAATTTGCCGTTAGCTACCTGCTTCAGCGCGCGTACGTGAAAACTCTTTATATTCCGTCCCGCGCCGATGCCGAGATCGCGATAGAGCTGTGCAGAGTAGCCGAGCGCTGCGGCACGAGCGTTGTTTTGTATGATACGGGTGAGATAGTAGAGCTTGATGGTGGAGAAAGATTCTTGCTCGTAAGTAGTGAAAATATTGTTTTTGCTCTCTCGGACGAGAGTACGGTTACCTACGTCGAGGCGTGCGCGTATTCGGATAAATATGCCGCCACCGCCAAGGCGTGCGATGCCGTGATCTTCGGCGCTCACGGCGGTCTGCCGGCACAAAGCATTGATGCTGGGGATATGAATATAATAGTTTCTTCTCCGGAGCTTGCTTTGCGAATCAGAGGAATGACCGTTGATAATACCAAGGTCGTCGGCGAGTATCCGTTTGAGAAAACAGTAAAAATAAAAGGCAACTGATAACAGTTGCCTTTTGCTTTGTCAAATGTTTTTTTGCTTACATATTATGATAGTGTATATAGCAATTTCTGTGTGAAAGGACATTTGATATATGAAACGAAAAATAAAGCTTGCACTTATGGGAGGCGACCTTCGTCAGCTCGTTGTCGCACGGGAATTGGCGAAGATATACGAGGTAGGCGTCTGGGGCGCGTGGGGAACGCAGGAGATCGAGGGGGTAACCGTTTGCGCTGCGCCCGAGCAGGCGATAGCTGATGCTGACGCCGTGATTTTGCCGCTTCCGTCAAGCACCGACGGAATAACGCTAAATTGCCCTGGCGATCTGTCCTGCAATCGCATAAAGCTCGCCAAAATAGTTGGACTTATGCGAGAGGGAATGCTTCTTGTCGGCGGAAAGCTTCCCGAGGCTCTGATAAACGTCGCGCAAAGCAAAAAGATAAAATGCTTTGATTACTTTAACTGTGAGACGCTTCAGATAAAGAACGCCTATATTACCGCCGAGGCGGCACTCAGTATCGCGATGAACAGCCTCGGAAAAAGCATTGCCGATTCGAGATTCGTCATAACGGGATACGGTAGGATAGCCTCACAGCTTGCCGCTCTTTTGCGAAAGCTTGGCGCATCGGTTACCGTCGCGGCGCGAAAGGAAAGCGACCGTGCTTACGCCGAGTGCATCGGATGCGACAGCTTGGCAATACGCGCCGCCAATGAGCGCGGCAAGTGGTACGATACGATAACGCGTGATTACGACGTTCTCTTCAATACCGTGCCGAATTGGCTCTTTGATCGAGATTTTCTTGAGGCGCTTGATAAAAAGACCTTTATAATCGACCTCGCATCCGCTCCCGGCGGAGTTGACGTGTGCGCCGCAAAGGAGTTGTCCGCAAACGTTCTTTGGGCGACCTCGTTACCCGGAAAATACGCGCACGAGAGCGCAGGGAAGATAATATCCGATTGCGTAAGAAATATTTTGGAGGAGGAGCTTGAGTTATGATAGGCTTTGCTATGTGCGGCTCGTTCTGCACGCATAAAAAGGCTCTGGAGCAAATGACACTGTTAATTGAAAAGGGATATGATATTCTGCCCATAATGAGTGAGAACGTATACTCGACCGATACCAGATTCGGCAGAGCAGAGGACCTGCAAAAAAAGGTCGGTGAGCTTTGCGGCCGCGAGATAATCAGTACCATAGTGGATGCAGAGCCGATAGGACCTAAAGCAATGCTCGACGCGCTTGTGATATGCCCCTGCACGGGAAATACTCTGGCAAAGCTTGCCGCGGGTATCACCGATACGGCGGTAACAATGGCGGCAAAGGCACATCTGCGGAGCGACCGACCGCTTATCATCACACTTGCCTCAAACGATGCGCTGTCCGCAAATCTCAAAAATATCGGAACGATGCTCACCAAAAAACAGGTTTATTTCGTTCCGATGGCGCAGGATGATCCCATCAATAAGCCGCATTCGCTCGTTGCCGATTTTACGTTGCTTTTGCCCACCCTTGAGTGCGCAGTAAAGGGAAAACAGTATCAGAAAATATTTGTGTGAAATAAAAATCCCCTCATCAGAGGGGATTTTTTGAACATTAAATTTTCTTTATCGCCCGATAAAGCGCATCCGAGAGGGTAGCAAAATCGGCGGTGGAGAGACGCTCGCCGCGAATATCGGCACTATGTCCGCAGGATACGATAATATCCGTTATCTCGTCCTTTGAAAGCTCGCCGAATACGGCGGAAAGCGCATTGGGAAGCGTCTTGCGCCTCTGCTCAAACGCCGCGCGGATGGTTCTAAAGAAGGTCGCCTCGTCAAGCGGCTTGTAGGGCTTGTCCTTATGAAGCTTTATACGTACCACAGCGGAATCCACCTTGGGCGCGGGGATAAATCTGTCAGCCTTTACCTCAAAGAGCTTTTCCGCCGTTCCGTAATAATTGAGCACCGCCGTGATAGCACCGCAATTCTTGCCACCGGGTGCGGCGCAAAGGCGGTCGGCAACCTCAGACTGTATCATAATTGTTATGTACTCAAAGGGAAGTCCGCATTCAAGCAGGCGCATAAGAATAGGCGTCGTGATGTAATAGGGAAGATTCGCGCATACCGAGACCTTGCCCTTTTCAAAATAGGGCGCAAGGATGCCTTCAATATCCGCTTTCATAACGTCCTCGTTTATAACGGTAACGTTTCGGTAGTCGCCGAGAGTATATTTAAGCACGGGAATAAGACCGCGGTCTATCTCAAGCGCTACCACGCTGTCGTATCTTTCGGCAAGGCACGCAGTGAGAGAGCCGATTCCGGGACCTATCTCAAGTATCGAGCTTGACGCGTCGTCGCAGCAGTTGTCGGAAATATCCTCAACGACCGATATGTCGGTAAGAAAATTCTGTCCGAATTCCTTTCTGAAATTGAGTGAAAACATAGCCATTATCTGCTTTATTGTTTTTATATCGCAAAGATTCATATAAATACTCCAAAATTTAATAACGTTTCTTGACAAATACTATTTTACCACACAAAATTTAAAAAATCAATAGAAAAAACACTTGACAAAACGAAAACTATGCTTTATAATATTAATGTTTGCTGGTGTAGCACAGTCGGTAGTGCAGCTGATTCGTAATCAGCAGGTCGTGTGTTCGAGTCACATCACCAGCTCCAGAAAAAAGCACTTGCATCGCAAGTGCTTTTTTCAATGAAATAAATCCCTCGCGGGATTTGTGAAATATGCCTTCGGCATATGAAATAGCTTACGCTATGAAATACGCTGCGGCGTATGAGGGATTTATTTTATTTCACATTTTGCCGTAAGGCAAAATATTTCATAATCCGAAGGATTATTTCATATTGCGCAGCAATATTTCATTTTACATATTCAGAGGTGATATTTTTGAAAGAGAACAAGCTTGTAGATCTATCTATGGATTTTGCTATTAAAATTATAAAACTTTGTGAAAATGTCAAAGGACACGGTTCACTCGTTAATCAGTTGGAGCGCTCTGCTACGTCAATTGGTGCCAATATTCACGAAGCAAACTATGCACATGGCAAGCCTGATTTTATTGCAAAATTGCAGATCGCATTGAAGGAGTGCTATGAAACCGAATATTGGTTGGAGCTTTTTGCGAAGTCTGAGATCTTGAGCAGAGAATGCTCTGCTGACCTTTATAATCAATGCGGAACAATACGTCGTATTTTGATTGCATCTATTAATACCGCAAAGGATAAGAAATAGTATTATGAACTCCGACGGATCGACCGTCGGAGATTTTTTGTCTATAATGTATAAAATAATAATTGTAAATTATAATTTTAACCTATTGATTTATTTTTTTAGTAGGTGTATAATAAATAATGAATAATTGTGCGGATTTT
Organism: Clostridia bacterium; assembly: GCA_017536635.1. GTDB lineage: Bacteria > Bacillota > Clostridia > Oscillospirales > CAG-272 > HGM12713. The sequence continues at coordinate 13,886 of JAFXHA010000071.1, read as the reverse complement.
TATTCCGCAATATAACGTAAGTAGGGAGATACATACAATGAGCAGAGTTTCAAAGGAAAATTATTATCTTGATATCGCGCAGACTGTCGCAGAGAGAAGTACCTGCCTTCGTAAGATGTACGGCGCAATAATCGTAAAGGACGACGTTATCGTTTCCACGGGCTATAACGGCGCGCCCAGAGGCAGAAAAAACTGTAATGATCTTATGTCTTGTATGAGAGATAAGCTCAATATTCCCAGAGGAGAGAGATATGAGCTCTGCCGCTCGGTTCACGCCGAGGCAAACGCGATCATCGCCGCATCGCGCGAAAGAATGCTCGGCTCTACTGTTTATATGGTTTGTATCGATGCAAAGACGCGCGAGCTCGTTTCGGGTACGTCGAGCTGTATGATGTGTAAGAGACAGATAATCAATGCGGGTATAGAAAAGGTAGTCGTAAGAGATACCAAGGACGAATTCCGCGTGATAAACGTATCCGATTGGATAGATGACGACGACTCGCTCAGCGGCGTTTTCGGATACTGATAATGGCAAGTGATTTAAAGCTTGAGCTCCTTTCGGCAGAGCATCTCAGAGACGTAGCCCTGCTTGAAAAGGAATGCTTTATTGAGCCGTGGTCGGAGAAAAGTCTTGAAATGCTTCTTGCCGACAGTGGATTTGGGATCGCGGCATCTCTTGACGGTAAGGTCGTCGGATACTGCGGCGTGATTATAGCGCTCGACGAGGGACAGATAACCGATATAGCCGTAAGCGGCGCATACCGCCGACGTGGCATTGGAATGGAGATCGTCAAGCAAATGATTTATGAGTCGGCAAAAAGAGGGATCTCGGTGCTTTATCTGGAAGTGCGGGAATCCAATCGTGCGGCGCGCGAGCTTTACCGTGCCTGCGGATTTGAGGAATGTGGCGTGCGCAAGGGCTTTTACCGCCGTCCGACCGAGGATGCCGTGCTTATGAATTATAAAATCGTTTGAATTTCGGAAGGAAAGAAATGTATATATTAGGACTTGAAAGCTCCTGCGACGAGACCTCAGCGGCTATCGTCGAAATGGGAGACGGAAAAAGAAGGATACTTTCAAACATAGTGGCATCTCAGATAGAAACTCACCGTCTGTACGGCGGAGTGGTTCCCGAGATAGCAAGCCGCGCGCATATCGAGGCGGTTTCGAGGATTACATACGAGGCACTTGATGAGGCGGGACTTAAAATAAGTGATATCGGATGTATTGCGGTAACCGCAAACCCCGGACTTATCGGAGCGTTGCTTGTCGGAGTGAACTTTGCAAAGTCGCTCGCCTTTGCTCACAAGATACCGTTGGTGGCGGTAAATCATATAAAGGCGCACGTGGCGGCGGCGTATCTTGAAGCGCCCGAGCTTGAGCCCCCGTTTACCGCGCTTGTCGTATCGGGCGGTCATACCTCGATATATGCGGTCAGAAATTATACCGATTTTTCCGAGATAGGCACAACGCGCGACGACGCGGCGGGCGAGGCGTTCGATAAGATCGGACGAACCATCGGTATGCCGTATCCGGGCGGCGCGGCAATAGATAAGCTCGCGTACGAGGGAGACAGCAAGGCGATAAAGCTGCCGTCCCCCGCAATAGTTGGCGACAATCTTGATTTTTCCTTCAGCGGACTCAAAACTGCGGCGCTCAATTACATCAACAGTGAAAGACAAAAGGGAAGTGAGCCGAACCACGCCGATATAGCGGCGTCATATACCAAGGTCATCGTCGACGCAATAGTTAAAAAGACTTCGGCAGCGATCGAGCAAACGAATACAAAGCAGCTCGTTCTTGCGGGCGGTGTTGCGGCAAACTCGCATATCCGCGGTGCACTCGAGGAGCTTTGTAAAAAGAAAAGGGTAAGCTTCTACCGCCCCTCAATGTCGCTTTGCTCCGACAACGCGGCAATGGTAGCCGCGGCAGGATATTTTGAATTTCTTGACGGCAGGTTTACCGATACCTCTCTTAACGCATCAGCTGCGGACAATTTTTAGATCTAAGGAGAAGATATGAAAGACGAAAAGGATATTATAATAGAAAACGAAATGCACCACGAGGTGTCGCCCGCGGTAATCAAAAGACTTCCCAGGTATTTCAGATATCTGCGCGAGATAATCAGAATGGGAAAGACGCGCGTCAGCTCTGCCGAGCTTTCAAAAATGATGAACGTTACCGCATCGCAGATAAGACAGGACCTTAACTGCTTCGGCGGCTTCGGTCAGCAGGGATACGGATATAACGTAAACTATCTTTATACCAAGATATGCGAGATACTCGGTGTCGGCTGCGGATTTCGCGCGGCAGTTATCGGCGCGGGTAATCTCGGCACGGCGCTTGTAAAGAGCCCGATGTTTGAGAAAAGAGGAGTTGACGTTGTCGCAATGTTCGACGTTGCACCTTCGCTCATCGGTAAAAAGGTAGCTAACGCAAAAATATATTCGGCAGATGAGCTTGAGGAGAGACTTGAGGAGTTTGCGGTGGATATAGTTATACTTACACTTGATAAGGAATATACGCTTGAGACTGCACAGAGGCTTGCCAAGACCAACATCAGCGGTATCTGGAACCTTACGGGTATAGATCTTGATCTGAGCGAGCACGGGATCGCCGTTGAGAACGTACATATCGGCGACTCGCTGATGACGCTTTGCTACGAGATAGCACTGAACGACAAAAAATAAAAGGTTATTATATGGGAAAAACGACCAAAATATACGTAAAACGCAAGCAGGGAAGCCTTGCCGAGCTGTGCGCGGATAGCATACTTGAGGCGGATAAGAACGATCTTGCGGTGCTGTCCGTACTGCTTCTCTCGGCAGATGATGAGAGCAAGGCTACCGTATCGCCTGCCGAGCTTTCCGCGATGCTTGATATGACCGAGGAATCGGTCGGCGCGGCAATAAAATTCTGGCGCGGGGCAGGCATTCTGTCGTCCGTCGCGCCGAAAAACGCAACCGAAAATAATGTAAAGATATCAAGATCCGCGCATCGCGACGGAGTTCTTGAGACTAACCCCGAGATCGATTATAATACCGAGGCTCTTGTGGGCTTGCTCGAAAAGAAAAAGGTAACGAGCGAGTTTATAGACGAAGCGCAGAGAATTTTCGGTAAGACCTTCAATGCGTATGATTCCAATATCGCCGCAGGTCTTATAGAGAGGCTCGGATTTGAGCCCGAGGCGGTTCTGGCAATACTCGCTTACTGCTCCGAGAGGGGTAAGAAAACTATGCGATATGCCGAAAAGCTCGCAATATCCTTTTATGACGAGGATATCACCACGAGCGATGCGGTGTACGATAAAATAAGAAAAATAGAGAAAAATGCTATCGTTATCGAACAGATAAAAAAATTATTCGGCGTTGGCGAGCGTGCGCTTTCAAGCACCGAGAAAAAGCTGTTTGAGCATTGGATAAACGATTATGGCTACGATATAGAAATAATACGCAGAGCCTACGACATAACCATCGACAACGCTCACGAGCCCGAGCCGAAATATACAAACGGCGTGCTGACCAAATGGTATGAGGCAGGAATAAAGATGCCTGAGGATATTGATAAATACGAGGAGCAGAGAAAGACAGAGTATTCCTCTCAGCCTCAAAAGACCACTCGTGCGCGTAAAAAGTCAGAGCCCGAGAGGGAAAAAAGCTACGACATAGACGCGTTCTTTGAGGCGTCCCTGGCGCGCGGCTTTGAGGAATCGGATAAAAATACTTAATTTAAAAGGAATCGGATATGGCATATAACAGAGACGATTACGTTCGTATAAAGGAAGAGTTTTCAAATAAATACGCAAAGGCTCAAAAGCGTGCCGAGGTGCGTCGCTTCGAGCTTTACGGAATCATCCCCGAGCTGCGCGAGCTTGACGGATTGCTTTCAGGTACGGGCATGGAGATAATGAAAATAATCGCGTCGGGCGAGGCGGATCCCGAAAAGAAGATCGCCGAGCTCAAGGAGCGAAACGCGAAAATAATCGAGGAGCGCCGAGCGCTTCTTGTTAAAAACGGATACGCACCCGATTATACCGACGTGAAATACGAGTGCGAAAAATGCTCTGACACAGGCTTTGACGGCACGAAGATGTGCGAGTGTATGAAGCGCGAGCTTATACTTGCCGGATATGAATCCTCGGGTATTGCCGAGCTTATCAGAACACAGAATTTTGAGAATTTTTCGCTCGATTATTACGCTGATGCGGATAACGCGAGAATGAAGGGCTGTGTTGATATGTTAAAGAGATTCGCCAAGGATTTTGATAGCGATACCTATTGCAATTTCCTTATGCTCGGTGCTACGGGACTCGGAAAAACTCATCTGTCGTCCGCCGTGGCAAAGGAAGTTATAGACCGTGGTTTTGACGTGCTTTACGTTACCTCGGTGGGTATGACGGGAGACTTTGAGGCCGAGCGCTTCGGCAATAGCGTGGGCACGCGCCAGAGAAATAAAACGTCAAGATATTACGAGGCAGAGCTGCTTATTATTGATGACCTCGGCACCGAGGTCAGCAATCAGTTTACGCTTTCCTGCCTTTACGACGTTATCAATACGAGAATAAATAAGCGTCTTTGTACCTTCGTGAACACAAATCTCACCGCAAAGGAGATAGACGCAAGATACAGCGAGCGTATCACCAGCCGACTGTTCGGCGAGTATAATTCAATAGTCTTCACGGGAACCGACATAAGAAAGCAAAAACGCTTGAATAACCGAAAATAAAGGAGATTATTATGAAACGGTCGTTACTGATTCTTTTAACACTCATAGTTCTTTTGTTTGCGCTTGTTGCTTGCGCAAAGAACAACACGGATGCGGAAAGCTCGGATACTTCTGTCGAGGCGATCGAAACCACGTCAGAGGCAACGACGAAAGCGCAGGATACCTCAAGTGAAACGACAGCGGATACTACGTCAGAAACAGAGAAGCCGACCGAGCCGCTCCCGAGCATCGCTGAGCTTGATCTGTCGGATTATAGCGTAATAGTACCCAATAAATCTACGTCGGTTACCAACGTAGCTAAAAAGCTGTGTACGGGCATCAGAACCAACACGCAGGTATCTGTCGGATATATGTCCGAGGTCCTGATAGGCGAATCGGGTCCCGTTATATTGCTTGGAGATACTAAATATCCCGAAAGCGCAAAAGCTAAGGAGCTTCTTACCGAAGAATATTCCTTTGTTATCAAGGTGTTTGACGGCGGCAGAATAGCTATTTGCGCCACCGAGGACGGCGTGCTTGTGGAAGCCGTCGAGTATTTCCTTGAGAACTGTATTTCAAACGATAACGCTACCTTCCTGTTGGACGATGATTCCAGCCTTTACAGACGTATCGATCTCGATGGGCTTGATAATGCTACGCTCCTTTCCATAAACGGATCTACAAAATACGGTATAGTTTACCCAGAGAATGCCGATTCCGGAGCCAAGAAAATAATAGAGCGCTTTGCTGGCGAGATAACGGAAAAGACCGGCATAAGCCTCTCTCTTAACAAGGATAGCGCGGTGGCGTCCGATTTCGAAATAGTTATCGGAGATACTAACCGTTCCGATACCGATACAATGAGTGTGGGAGATTCGGGCTGGAGAATATCACTTGACGGAAAAAAGATATTCATTAACGGCTCGACAATGCCGATATTGGCGGATGCGCTAAATATGTTCACCTCGGAGTACTTGCAGGTTGATGGGGAGTTCGTTTACATTGACAAGGAGCTTTCGGCAACTGAGACCAAGACGGGATACGACAGAGAAGGTTGGGAGATAGCCGCTCCTGCATACGAGGGCGGAACTCTTGCGCCCGTATATAACAACGGCACTGGACGTTATAATGGCAATATTGCCAATGAGTCTAATATGATGCTCGTCAGCGAGACGAGCGCTACCGATTTCAACGCGTATCTCGCAAAGCTTGAGAATAACGGATATGAGCTCATAACCAAAACAGTTATCGACGATAACGTTTACGCGCAGTATGAAAAGGGATATAGCCTCATTTATGCATACTATACCCATTGCTTTACCGAGGCGCGTATTATAGATGACTGCGCAAGCGTATCGGAGGACGAGTTTGAATATATCTATGAAGTAAAGGAGGGCGAAACCTTCGACGTAACGCAGTACGGTATTATGAGTACTCACGACGGAACCTGGCCCACTAACGGTATGTTTTATGTCATCAAGCTCGCCGATAACAGCGTAGTGCTTGTCGACGGCGGTAACGGCGATCAGGCGACAAACGCGGCGGCAGACGGAGTATATAACTATCTTCGTGAGCTTACGGGAATTCCCGAGGGTGAAAAAATAAGAGTGGCGGCACTTTATTATACGCACCCACACGGCGACCACGTTAATATGTCGCCGAAGCTGGTTTCCCGACACGGAGATCAGCTTGTGATAGAGCGTGTGATGTGTAATTTCCCGAATGAAAACGTACCCGTCGGTGATGATAAATGGTCGGGAACTATCGTAAAGTTCCTAGGTTCGCTCAAGAGCAAATATCCTGATGTTAAGATGATACAGTTGCACAGAGGACAGAAAATAGAGCTTGGCGGGGCTACCTTTACCGCGCTTTACACTCAGGAAGATACGGTTAGCGCTACTACGGGCGTGCCGAGCTTCGCCGAGTTGAATAACTATACGGCGGTCGTTATGATGGAAGCCAACGGCGTAAAGACACTCTTCCTCGGAGACGTGGGAAATAATAGTGAGAGAGAAGAGGTCATGGATCTTCTTCTGACACCCTTCTCGGCAGAAACGCTCAAGTGCGATATAGTTCAGGTAGCTCATCACGGATACAACAGACTTGATAGAGTATATAGTACAATAAACGCAGAATATGCGCTCTTCTCAACCTTTGATATTGCGGATAAGACTGAGTTGAGCTATAATCAAAAAATTATCTATAATATGCTCCTTGAGAATGGATTAACGGATGATACGATATTCTTCCAGGGAAGGAAAAGCTGGAATCTGTCTATGCTTGACGGAGATATAACCGTCACTTACGATGATATTCGCGGATACGACGAGGGATATCTTGAGCACCTTGCTTCCTGTGCTGGACATTCTTATAGCGTGGCTTACGGAAAAACATTTGAATAAAACCCAAACGGCGCACCTCGGTGCGCCGTTTTTTATCTGATTTACTTAATAAACAGTAGGGCGAGAAGCAGAAGCGCAAGCTCGTTTTCCTTGCCGCCCTGAAAAACTATGAGTGCGAGCGCAAGGATCAGAAGCTCCTCAGCGTCAAGACTGCCCTCGGGTGATAGTATCCCGCCAAGGAGAGACTTTTTTGGGGGTGTGTTCTTTTTTAGCTCGCACACCTCGCACTTGTCGGAGATCTCACATACATCACACGTCGGCGGGGTCTCGCTCGGCGCAGGTAACGGTGCTTCCTTTAGCTTCTCGAATGCCGTCTCACTCATTTTGGGAGTGGTGCTCGGTATTGGCATAGCTTTATCACTTGTGCTTGGCTTGGGCTGACTTGGAGAGGGAAATGCGTTGCCCTTATAGCCGAGAGGCACGCGTATGTCTGCTTTTGAACGGCTGTCTGGTGTTTTAAAATACATTTTTTCCTCCTTGTCAGTTTATTTTTTTGAGAAGCTGTGATATTTCACTTATTTTTATGATATAATCTATCGCCTCGCATCTGTTCGGATTGACGTATGGCTTGAGCGCACGAAGCAGGGAAGCCTGATTTGACGATATTCGCGGTGATGGATCCTTTTTGGAGAGTGAATTAAGTATCGGCGCAAAGGCGGATAATGCATCGGCGCTTGGCTCGGCTGCTGCCGGCTCTCCTTCGGGGCTTACCTTGGGAGCAGGCATTCCGATGACCGAGGCAACGGTGCTTATTATTTCGGGATTGGCAAGTATCTTCTGAAAAGCATCGGAGAGTTGATTGTTTTCGGCAGATACCGACGGCACCGAGCTTTCGGGATGGTCTGACATTTATCTGCGTCCTCCTTTTTTATTAGCCTCGTATTGCTCGGCGATTTTGGTCAGATCCTCGTCGGTGGCGTTTGAGATAGCGCTTCGTATGCTTTGAACACTCTGCGGATTGATATTGAACTGCGCGGGATCAATGCCGCTTTCGCTTATAAGTCGGACAAACAAGGCCTGAAGCTGTCTGTCGTTTAAAGAGAGCAGACTGTCGAGCATTTTTCTATCGATTTGCATATGTAGTTCCTCCCAGAATATATATTGCTTTCTTTAGAATTATATGTGAAATACAATAAAATGTTACATAAATAAATTTATTCGTATTTCATAGACAAAAGCTAAAAAATATGTTATAATTTATATTATGAAATAAAAATCTGTAATATAACGGATAAGCAAAGGTGGGAATTTAAATGAAACACATTTTTATTATCAATCCGGCCTCAGGTAAAGAAAAAAATAAGGAGTCGCTGATCGAAAGTATTTCGAGCGCCTGCGAAAAGAAAAACGCGGAGTTTGAGATATACGTTACGAAAAAGCCCTTGGACGCAGTTGAATACATACACAGCGTTTGCAGCGCCAACACGTCGGGAGAGGATATCAGCTTTTATGCCTGCGGTGGAGACGGCACCTTTTGCGAGGTCGTAAACGGCGTATATTCCGCAGAAAATAATAAAAATGTGAGAGTTGGAGTTATGCCCGTCGGCACGGGCAACGATTTTGTCAAAAGCTTTGCGCCGAGCGACAGATTCCTTGACGTTGATGCGCAGCTTGATGCTGTTGAGACCGAGATCGACCTTATCGATTGTAACGGATTCTGCGCCGCGAATATGATAAATATAGGCTTTGATTGCGAGGTAGTGGTCAAGACCGCTCAAATAAAGAGACACCCGTTCGTTCCTGCCAAAATGGCGTATATTTTTGGGCTTGTGCTTACTCTCGTTAAAAAACCGACTGTCAAAATGAAGAGTGTCAAGGCTGACGGAGCCGAATTGAAGGAAAACTGCGAATATCTTCTGACTACATTTGCTAACGGAAGATTCTGCGGCGGTGGATTTAATTCAAATCCTTACGCGGAGCTCAACGACGGCAAGATAGACGCAATGTACATCAATAATATAAGAAGAACGAAATTTCTGTCTCTTGTCGGTAGCTATAAATCGGGAACGCATATATGTCCCGAGAATGAGTCTCTTATAAGCAATGGAAAATCCGAGACTATAGAGATCGAATTCGATTCTCCCACTAACGTTTGTATCGACGGAGAGATAAAGACCTTTGATAAGATCACTCTTTCGGTAAAGAAAAAGGCGTTGAAGATACTTGTGCCAAAGCTTAGGGAAGAAGCGCAAAAAAAAGAAAATGAAGCTGCTAATACTCTCTGATACTCACGGCAGATCGGATAGAGTGATACGCGTGCTGAAGCTTCACGCAGATGCTGATGCTATACTTTTCCTTGGCGACGGGATTTCGGATATGGCAAGGAGTGGCGCGGATATCGGTAGGCTGTTCTGCGTAAGAGGAAACTGCGACACCTTTTCGCTCGGTTCTAATATTTATTCTCCCGACGAGCTTTCACTTTGCTTTGATGGATATAATATACTGATGATGCACGGACATTCTCACGGAGTGAAGTCCGGGCTTGAGCGTGCGATGGAGTATGCGGCTGCAAAGGGTGCGGACGTTCTTTTGTTCGGGCATACGCACACGCCTCTTGAAAAATATATTCCTGCAAACTCCGATAATGAAAGACCGATGTATCTCTTTAATCCGGGAAGCCTCGGCGCAGGGCGGGGCGGCACTTCAAGCTACGGACTTATACAGATAAAAAACCGACATATACTTTTTTCACACGGTTCTCTTAAATAAAAAACAAAAAATCTCTTATCTTTCGATAAGAGATTTATGTTGCGGTTATGCTTATAAGCTTTCTTCAAAGGCTACAGTCTCAATGTTTTCAGCACCTGCTGCCTTTGCAGCCTCGTATTCGGTGTGATATGCGGCGATAACCTTTTCCTCAAGCACGCCTCTGAACTGCGCGTTGATGGGATGTACGATATCGCGATATGTTCCATCGGGATTCTTGCGGCTGGGCATAACTATAAAGAACTTGTCCCTTGCGTTTATGACCTTGATGTCGTGAACGGCAAGCTGACCGTCAAAGGTTACCGAAACAATGGCCTTCATAGGACCTTCTTCGAAAAATTTTCTGATTTTGATGTCTGTGATTTGCATTTTCATACCCCCTGATAAAATAAAAAATGTATAATTTAAACTTTACTGATAATATTATACAGTATTTGTTTGACGGTTATTCAATTGTTTTAAGTTTTTTGTGTGAACATCAATGAACAAATATTGAGGAAAAACGCGGATAATACACGAAACTTATCGAAAGGCGGAAACTGCTATGTCAATAGAGAATACGCACTACGGAGCGAAAAAAATAAACGATCTTCTCAAGGATAAAAAGAGCATATATTTTATCGGCGTCGGTGGAATAAATATGTCGTCTCTTGCCTTGATAACGAGCATGAGCGGTTATCGTACAGGCGGGTCTGACAGAGTTCGAAGCGCGCTTACAGAAAAGATCGCGGCGGCGGGTGTCAAGGTCAATTATAACCATGCTGCCGAAAACGTAGAGGGATACGACGCAATAGTTTATACCGTTGCCATATCCGCCGATAACCCCGAATACGTGAGAGCGGGTGAGCTCGGTCTCCCTCGCATATCTCGCGCCGATTATCTCGGATATATAATGACGGGATATACAAGGCGTATAGGAATATCCGGAATGCACGGTAAAAGCACGTGTACGTCGATGTGCGCCGAGATGCTTCTTTACAATAAGAAAGAGCCTACTGTCCTTTCGGGCGCTGAGCTTAAAAGCGTGGATTCCGCATATTATATCGGCGGCAAGGATGATTTTGTTTTCGAAGCGTGCGAGTATATGGATTCCTTCCTCGATTTCAATCCCAATATTGCAGTTGTACTTAATATAGAAATGGATCACGTAGACTATTTTAAGAGCATGGAGCAGATCAGGGATTCCTTCGGACACTTTATGGCTATCGCGGGAAAGGACGGAGTTGCCGTTATAAATGCTGATGACGAGGACGTTCTCAAAGCTGCTGACGGTTATGACGGGCGTGTGCTGAGCTTTGGAATAGAGAACGAAAAGGCCTCGCTCAGAGCCGAAAATATACGCTGCGAAAAGGGAAGATATTCGTTTGACGCAGTGCTTGACGGAAGTCTGTTGACAAGAATATCTCTGTCTGTTTCGGGATATCACAATATTTATAATGCACTTGCGGCGACCGCCGTAGGTACACTTTGCTCGCTTGAGCCCGCAGAGATATCCGAAGGACTCGCGTCCTTTGTGGGAGTGTCGCGCAGAATGGATTTCAAGGGCAAATATAAGGGTGCCGACATATACGACGATTACGGACATCACCCCACCGAGATAAAGGCAACGCTTGCAGGCGCCCGTGCGATGACCGACGGTAAGCTCGTCTGCGTTTATCAGCCGCATACCTATTCGAGAACCGCCGCTCTCTTTGATGAATTTGCCGAGGCGTTCGGGGATTGCGACAGAGTTATTTTTGCACCGATATACGCGGCGCGCGAGATAAACGAGTCGGGTGTAAGCTCTGCACAGATAGCCGAAAAAATTGGCTATAAGGCAACGAGCGCATCTGACTTTGCCGATGCGGCAAATAAGCTTTGCGAGTGTCTGTCCGAGGGAGATATAGGTATCGTTATGGGAGCGGGAGACATTTATAAAGCCTTCGATTATATTGATTTTGATAAAAAGGAATGCAAATGAGCGAATATAATGATTACAGCGCTATCGCGCGTGTATACGATAAATTCAATAGGGAAGAGATAGATTACTGTGCGTGGGCGGATTTTATTGAAAAATGCTTTGAGCGCTTTTTGAGCGCTAAGCCCGAGCTTGTGCTCGATCTCGCTTGCGGCACGGGAACTATGACGCGCGCGCTTGCCGGTCGCGGATATGATATGATAGGTGTTGACGCATCGGCGGATATGCTTTCCGAGGCATATGCCAACGGATCGGGAGAGCGGATACTTTATCTCAATCAGGATATGCGAAGCTTTGAGCTTTACGGTACTGTCGGAGCTGTGGTGTGCTGCCTTGACAGCCTTAATTACCTTGTAGACGACGGCGACCTTGAAAAGACCTTCGCTACCGTACACAATTATCTTGATCCCGACGGGCTTTTCATCTTTGACGTTAATACCCCGTATAAGTTTGAGAATGTATATGCCGACAACGCTTACGTGCTTGAGGACGAGGGCGTTTATTGCGGCTGGCAGAATTTTTATGACAGAGATTCGCATATATGCGATTTTTACTTGTCGCTCTTTGAGGAAAACGATGACGGATCGTACACCCGCTCAGACGAGCATCAGCGTGAAAGATGTTATAATGAGAGCGATATAAGAAGCGCACTCGCGGCGCAGGGCTTCGAGCTTTGCGGAATATATTCGGATTATGCATTTGCAAGCACCAAGGAAGACGATCACCGCTGGTTCTTTGTCGCAAAAGCAAAAAAATAAGGAGATTGAAAATAAATGAGCAGTACTATACTTCGCGCGATGACCGCAGATGGAAGCGCAAGAATACACGTAATAAATTCTACCGATATAGTCAATAAGGCGATATCCATACATCATACATCGGCAACGGCAACGGCTACGCTTGGCAGACTTTTGACCGCCACATCGGTAATGGGCAGTCTGCTTGGCGAGAAAAACGATACTATAACCGTAACCGTGGGTGGAGATGGCCCCGCAGGTCGCGTGCTTGCGACCTCGGATTATATAGGTAACGTAAAGGGATATATAGCAAATCCCGACGTCGATATACCCCTGAAGCATAACGGCAAGCTCGACGTAGGCGGAGCAGTGGGTAAGGGTATGCTTACAATTATACGCGATCTTGGCACGGGCGAGCCTTATAGCGGATCTATTCCGCTCGTCAGCGGAGAGATCGCAGAGGATATTGCGTCTTATTACGCAAACAGCGAGCAGGTGCCTACCGTTTGTGCACTTGGCGTGCTTGTCGATACAGACCTTTCCTGCCGTGCGGCAGGCGGAGTTTTCGTCCAGCTCTTGCCATTTGCAGATCCTAAAACCGTTGATGCAATAGAGAAGAACGTGCCGCTGCTGGCTAATGTCTCGAGACTTTTTGATAAGGGATATGATAATAAGGCTATCGCCGATATAGCTATGCAGGGAATAGAGTATGACGTGTTTGATGAGCTCGAGGTGGAATATTTCTGTAATTGCACAAGAGAGCGAGTTGAAAAGGCGCTTATTACCCTCGGAAGAAAAGAGCTTGATAAAATGATAGACGAGGAAAGAGAAGCGGGACACGGAGAGAGAATAGAGGTAAGCTGCCGCTTTTGCGGAAGAGTCGAGCATTTTACCAAGGAAGATGTCAACAGAATGATGACAAAATAAAAAAATTTTAAAAAATGGCTTGACAAGAATAGTAAATTATGTTAGAATAGGTAACGCTGACGGATAAATACCTGAGTGCTTCAAAAACTTGAAAAAATTTTGAAAAACTTTTAAAAAAGGTATTGACAAATCCGATTCAGCGTGATATAATATCAAAGTCGACGCAAGACGACGAATGGGAGCATAGCTCAGCTGGGAGAGCATCTGCCTTACAAGCAGAGGGTCATAGGTTCGAGCCCTATTGTTCCCACCATCCGGCCCGGTAGTTCAGTTGGTTAGAACGCTAGCCTGTCACGCTAGAGGTCAGGGGTTCGAGTCCCCTTCGGGTCGCCACTTACTTTTCTTGAAAGAAAAGGTAAGCAAAAGAACTTCCAAGCTCGTGTGACGTTGTTGTTTGCTTTGAGTCTATCACTCGATGGTGAAAATGGTTGTTGCGGTGAGGAAGGGTACAAC
>JAFXHA010000008.1 GCA_017536635.1 Clostridia bacterium | reverse complement strand
CCAGTGTAAAGCTGATAGTACTTTCCCTTCTGCTCCACAAGCATATCGTGGCTTCCGCGCTCTATGATGCATCCCTTTTCAAGCACCATAATAACGTCGGAGTTGCGCACGGTAGAAAGTCTGTGCGCGATAACGAACACCGTTCTTCCCTTCATAAGCGCGTCCATTCCCTTTTGAACGAGCGCCTCGGTTCGCGTATCGATCGACGAGGTCGCTTCGTCAAGGATCATAACGGGCGGATCGGCAACCGCGGCTCTCGCGATAGAAATGAGCTGTCTCTGTCCCTGCGAGAGATTTGCGCCGTTAGAGGTAAGCATCGTGTTATATCCGTCGGGCAAGCGTCTGATAAAGCTGTCGGCATTCGCGAGCTTTGCCGCCGCGATGCACTCCTCATCGGTAGCGTCAAGCTTTCCGTAACGGATATTGTCCATAACCGTGCCGGTAAACAGATTCGTATCCTGCAAAACTATACCGAGCGAGCGGCGAAGATCTGCCTTTTTGATCTTATTGATATTTATACCGTCGTATCTTATCTTTCCGTCGTCTATATCATAGAATCGATTGATAAGATTGGTGATAGTCGTTTTTCCCGCGCCCGTCGCACCGACGAACGCCACCTTTTGTCCGGGCTCGGCATAAAGAGTTACGTCGTGAAGCACTATCTTTTCGGGAACGTATCCGAAGTCCATATGCTCCATACGAACGTCGCCCATAAGACGCGTGTAGGTTACCGTTCCGTCGCCATGCGGATGCTTCCACGCCCAGATACCCGTTCTCTCCTCGCACTCAACGATCTTATCGTCAACCATCTTGGCATTAACGAGCGTTACGTAGCCGTTGTCGACCTCGGGCTCCTCGTCAAGAAGCGTGAACACGCGGTGGATTCCCGCCATAGCCATAACTATGGAGTTTATCTGCTGAGATACCTGGCTGACGTTATTCGTAAACTGTCTTGTGAGATTGAAGAAAGGTACTACGACCGAGATTCCGACAGCCGTCGTTCCAAGCACAAGACGGGATATCGAAATATTGGGTGCGCCCGTGATTATAAGGATTCCGCCGACAAACGCAACGAGAACGTACAAAATATTACCGATATTACCCATAATAGGCATCAGGATATTCGCAAATCTGTTTGCGCTCGTAGCATCCTTGCAAAGTCTGTTGTTGACCTTATCAAAATCCTCAATGCTCTTTTCCTCGTGGCAGAACACCTTAACGACCTTCTGACCGTTCATCATTTCCTCAACAAAGCCCTCGGTCTTTGCCACAGAGCCCTGCATCTTGATGAAATATTTCGCGCTGTTTCCGCCTATCTTTCGGGTAACGGCTACCATCACGGTCGCCATTACGGCAACTACAAGAGCAAGCCATATATTAAGATAGAGCATATTGAACACAAGGAATACGATTATCATTCCCGAGTTGATAAGGTGCGGCAGAGTTGAGGATATCAGCTCTCTGACCGTATCAATATCGTTGGTATAGTGCGACATTATCTCGCCGTGAGGATGAGTGTCGAAATAGCTGAGCGGCAGGCTCTCCATCTTTGCGAACATCTTCTGACGGAGCTTGTTCATAAAGCCGTGCGTGATCCCCGCCATCATTCGCGTATAAAGGAACGAGGATATCCAACCCATAACGTATATGGAAAGCATTATGCCGAGAGCGATAAATATGCTGCGGCTGACGGCATCCCAGCCGTTCTGAAGTCCAATGCCTATCTGCTCTATAAAGAAGCTCATAAAGAGACTTGCCACGGTAGAAGCGGCAGAGGTCATAACGATGAATATTACCACAAGAATAAGCTTATTGCGGTATTCCGAGAACAGCATCTTCAAAAGGCGCTTGATAGCTCCCGCGCCTGCTCCCTTGGGAAGCATATTCTTCTTTTTCATTTCGTTTTTCTGATTGTTTTTCATTACTGCTCATCCCCCTTGTTCTGAGATTCGTATACCTCTCGGTAAATGGGGCTCTTTTCAAGCAGCTCGCGATGATCTCCTATCGATTCGATCTTGCCGCCGTCCATAACGATTATCTTGTCGGCGTGCTCGATAGAGGATATTCTCTGCGCGATGATTATCTTGGTCGTGTCGGGTATCTCCTGTGCAAAGGCGCGGCGTATGAGCGCGTCGGTCTTGGTATCGACCGCGCTCGTTGAGTCGTCGAGTATAAGTATCTTAGGCTTTTTAAGAAGCGCTCGCGCAATACAAAGTCTCTGCTTCTGGCCACCGGACACGTTGGTTCCGCCCTGCTCGATATAGGTGTCGTAGCCATCGGGGAAGGTCGAGATAAACTCGTCCGCCTGCGCAAGCTTGCAGATCCTTACCATATCCTCGTCGGTAGCGTTTGCGTCGCCCCAACGGAGATTGTCCTTTATCGTGCCCGAGAACAGCACGTTTTTCTGAAGCACCATCGATACCTGATCGCGAAGTACCTCAAGGTCGTAATCCTTAACGTCCACGCCGCCGACGGTAACGCTACCCTCGGTCGTGTCGTAAAGACGGGAAATAAGCTGAACGAGCGAGGTCTTTCCGCTTCCCGTACCGCCGATAATTCCCACAGTCTCACCCGACGCGATCGAAAAATCTATATCGGAAAGCGCCTGCTTCTGAGCATTCTTAGAATAGGAAAAGCTTACGTTCTTAAATTCAATGCTTCCGTCCTTTACCTCGGTAACAGCCCCCTCGGGAGAAACTATCGCGCTCTGCTCACGGAGCACCTCGGCGATTCTGTTTGCCGATGCTACGGACATAGATATCATAACGATGATCATAGATACCATCATAAGACTCATAAGGATCTGCGCGCCGTAGGTAAGGAGCGAGGAAAGCTCGCCGACGTCAAGCTCGGTCTTGTTCGACTTTACGATAAGCATCGAGCCGAAAAGGTTGACCGAAAGCATAAGGATATTAAAGCAGAATTGCATAAGCGGAGAGTTGAGCGCGAGTATCTTCTCTGCCTTTGTAAAGCCCGCGCAGAGCTCGTCGGATGCCGCCTTGAATTTTTTGTTTTCAAAATCCTCTCTTACGAAGGATTTTACAACGCGGATACCCGAAAGATTCTCCTGCACCGACTCGTTGAGCTTGTCGTATTTTTTAAATACCGTTTTGAATATCGGATGCGCGTGCGTGATTATGAAAAACAGACCTATCGCAAGGAAAGGAATGATAAATGCAAACGCCACCGACATCTTGGGGCTGATCACTATTGCCATAACGAGCGCAAAGGTCAGCATAAGCGGACAGCGGATAGCCGTTCTGATTATCATCATATAGGACATCTGAACGTTCTGCACGTCGGTCGTAAGACGCGTTACAAGTCCCGACGTAGAGAATTTATCGATATTTGCAAAGGAATAGCCCTGAATTGCCGAATACATATCGTGTCTGAGATTCTTTGCGAATCCGCAGGACGCGATAGCCGCAAAATGTCCCGCCAACGCGCCGCAGGTCAGCGAAACGAGCGCCAAGGCAATAAGGATCAAGCCAAACTTGACTATAACGTCCAGACTGCAGCCACTCTCAATATTACTCACGAGCTTCGCGGTAACGAACGGGATCATACACTCGACTATTACCTCAACAGAAATAAATATGGGAGCAAGGACAGAGCTTTTTTTGTATTCCCTTACACTCCCAAGCAAAGTACGTATCATCTAAAACAAAAACTCCTCTCGATACAAAAATACACTAATATGTTATTATACTACAATTTGATTTCATAGTAAAATATACTTTGTAAATTATCTTTGAATATAAGATTTACTTTTTTTAAATAGTTGCAAAAAGAAAATATTTGAGGCAGCAAATTCACACGCAAAAGCGGGCGACCAAGGTCGCCCGCAAGCTTTTGAATTATTCAACCGTCCATACGGTAGGAACACCGTCCACGTAGTGCCAATAGTTGCCGCTGGTCGTTGGCTCGGTTTCGGAGTAGAAGTAGATTGTGGCAGCAAGAATGTCTGAATTTCCGTCCCAATGTTTGCTTATCGTTATCCTGTTCCATTGTTCCGAAGTTCCACAATAATATACTGTTTCCACGTGCCCAAATGCAAATTCGTCTATAAGCTCAACCCCATTTCCAATTACTACGGACTGTAAATTATTACAATAATGAAATGCACTTCCGCCTATAACCTTTACACTATTCGAAATAACCACTTTGGAAAGATTTAAACATTCAAAGAAAGCTCCGTAACTTATAGTTGACGAGCCATTGATAATGACCTCGGTAAGATTTTCGCACATTTCAAAGGCATAATCGCCTATAACGTCTACTCCTTCGGGGACAGTAACCTTGGTAATGCTCGAATTCGACGAGAACGCATAAGGCCGTATATCATAGCTATGACCGTCTATACTGCTCGGCAAAACGAGCTCGGATCCATTACCCAGATATTTAACAAGAATATACTCACCTTTTTCCTCATCACAGTAAACTAAATATTCGCCTTGCTGCTTAAATTTGGTCGGCACGTCAAGCGATTTATACACATTCTTTGCATAGTTCATTATATTTCCGTTTTCCCCATTATCCATATTTTCGATATCCATCGAGGAAAGATTATATATTTCAAACAAACTATAACAACCGGAGAACGCCATCCGCGCTATCGTCTTCAGGCTTGACGGCAAAGTAATGCTTAATATATTGTCATTTCTAGTCGATACCGATGCAGCTATACACTCCGTGCCATCTTTTATAACCACATGACCTTTGACGTCTTGACCTATTTCTAAAAGATACTTGCCAATATAAAGCATACCGTCTTCCCAATTTGATGAATCGTTATAATATGCGGTGTCTTTAAACATATCACGGGTTAAAAATGTCAAATTATCCGGCAAAACAATATTCTCCAAAGCAGTACATTCTCCAAACGTAGATTGGAGCGTTGTTATTCCCTTAGGCAATTTTATACTTTTCAGTCCTTCACACGACCTGAATACACCCTCTCCTAATTCGACTATAGAATCGGGAAGTGATATCTCCTTCAACGACATACAACCCAAGAATGCTTCTTTGCCTACAGTTTGAACGCCCTCGGATATTTCAAACGATTCCATATAATAGCATCGTGCAAATGCATGTTCACCTATTAAAATCAAACTTTCAGGGCATTTTACACTTCTTATATTAATATGATCGTAAAATGTTCTCGATGCTATTGATTTAGTACCTTCACGAATAATAACCTCGCTCTGCTTATCATCTGCCCATATCAGATTATCACCAACATACAGCATATCGTTATCCCAATTTGACTCGTCATAAAAATACGCGGTCGTTTCGAATGCATGATACCCTATCTCTATAACATTATCAGAAACACTTATTTCGGATAAATTCGTGCAACCGCTAAACGCCTTATCACGAATGCTTTCAATGCTATTGGGAAGGTTAATCTCTTTTATCTCTATACAGTTTTCAAAGGCGTGAGCTCCAATGCTTTTTAACCCATTAGAAAAATTAACCGATTCCAGCTTTTTGCAATTTAAAAAGGCGTTGCTTCCAATCGTTGTTACACTACCGGGAAGCTTTATTTCTTTCAACTCCGTACAATTTTGAAACGCTGCAAAGCCAATAAATGTCAATCCGTTTGAAAATTGTACTTTTTCTAATTTTTCACATCCCTTAAATGCGGACGTAGAAATATTTGTTACACCTTTGCCTATCTTAACAGTTTGAAGACTTATACAATTTTCAAAAGCGCATAAATCTATAGATTCTACATTGTGTCCTATCTGCAAGCTTGTAATATTTTCGTTTTCACAAAATACTGCTTGTTTATCATTTTTCACCCAATCCGGTGCGTCCTCGGGAATTTGGGGAACACTTGGAGAATCTATTCCCGAAATAATCAAAAAGCTGTACTTCCTGTCAAGTATCTTTGTTACCGGCAATCCATTATAAGTATCGGGAATAACTATATCCGTTGCCGTACCAATGTAATCCGACACATAATATGCATCCTTTTCGGGTGAAATAATATATACAAGTCCATCGGTCGCCGGAAGATCCACCCACTCATCTTCCGAATCACCACCGGGGTCCGTATCATTGTTCTCTTTCTTCGGATTGTCCGTTTCTACACTTTCAGTCGTGCCCTCGTCGGTTTCATTATTTGTTTCGTCTGTCGTTTCGTCGGTATTGCTGATGATAGGATCTTCAACAGGCAGCTTATGATTTGATCGCATAGCAAGCGGTACCGCGATACACGCAGCAATTATTACGCAAAGCGTGGCGGCTACCGCCGTCCATCTGATTATCCTGTGAGCGCGAAGATTTACGTAAGGCGGCGAATATTTTTCGGCGCGGTCGATCAGAGCATCGTCCGTGTCGTTCATCAATTCAAAAAAGCGTTCTTTTTTCATTTTATGTATCCCTCCGATCTCAAATATTTTTTCAGCTTCTCTCTGGTGCGTGAAAGCACCTTGGAGACGTTGTTTTCGGACATATCGTATTTTTGTGCTATACGCTGTACCGAATACGCGTGGAAATAACGTCTTATAAAGATATTACAGTCCCTCTCGGGCAAGGAGTGCAAAAAGCGGTTGACGGTGCCGATGAACGCCTTTTCCTCAAGCTCGCTCTCAATATCCCGAACGTCAGCTACTATCTCGTCTATCTCGTCAAGCGCAAGCTCGATTTCGCCGCCGCCACGCTTTTGTCTGTGGCTTTCCTTATACTTGTTAAAGGAAAGGTTTCTCGTTATTTTTCCGAGAAAGAGCTTGAGCGACGTGGGCTCATGCGGCGGAATGGAATTCCAGGTCTTCAGCCACGTATCGTTTACGCATTCCTCGGAATCCCGGGGGTCGCCGAGAATATTATTCGCAATAGAAAAGCAATACTTGCCGTATTTTAAAGAGGTCTCGGAAATGGCTTTTTCGTGTCTTTGATTATAGAGCTCTATTATCCTTCGGTCATCCATCGTATCATCTCCTTTCCACGTTGTAGGTACCTTCACTATATAAGACAACGTTTGATCTGAAATCGGACAAATTTTTCCAAAATTATTATAACATATTTTTTATTGCCGTGCAAGTAAGACAAAAGCCGCCGAACAAATTCGGCGGCTTTGATCTTTAATTAAACCTGAAGCTCTCTCTGAGCCTTGCAATATTCCTCAACTATCTCGGCCTCGGAGAAATGCTCGCGCACGCCGCCGATGACCTGGTATGTCTCGTGTCCCTTGCCCGCAAGGAGAATAATATCTCCCGGTTTTGAATGTGAGAGGGCGTATTCGATCGCCTTTCTTCTATCGGGAATAGCTCTGTACGGGCAGGTTCCCGCCGTGAAATAGGACGCTATCTCGGAGATTATCGCATTGGGCGACTCGTTATCCGGGTTGTCCGAGGTAAGAATACAGAAATCGGCATCTCTTGACGCAACGAGTCCGAGCTCGGCTCGGCGCATTCTCGTTCTGCCGCCGACAGATCCGAAAAGGCATATAAGTCTCGTGGGATCGTAATTGCGGAGAGCGGTGAGTGCCGCCTTCATGCTTACTCCGTTATGCGCGTAATCTATAACCACCGTCGCACCGTTGGGAAGCTCGTGCGTTTCAAATCTTCCCTTGACACGAACGTGTCTCATCGTCTTGACTATCTTTTCGGTGGAAAGCCCGAGCTTTGAGCATACGGCAATGGCGGTCAGCGCGTTATAAACGCTGAATTCACCGGGGAAAGAAAGCGCTACGGGGAAATTCTTGCCATCGTTCTCGCACCAGAAGCTGACTCCTATATTGCCCTCGTCTCTGAAATATTCTATCTGACTTGCGCGAAAATCGGCGTCGGTCTTGAGTGCAAAGCTCTTTTTCTCGCATCTGTTTCCGCTGACCATCTCTTGAGCGTACTCATCGTCGGCATTGTAAACTATATACTCTGCGCCGTAATCGGTGAAGAGCGAGTGCTTACACATCTTATAATCCTCAAAATCCGAATGCTCGTGCTCGCCGATATGGTCGGGCGAAAGATTGGTGAACACGCAGGTCTGGAACTTGATGCCGTGAACGCGCGAGAGCTTGAGCGCCTGAGACGATACTTCCATAACAAGAGTTTTGACACCGCTGTCAAGCATCTCTCTCATTATCTCGTGAAGATCGTAGCTCTCGGGAGTGGTATTCTTGGTCTCAAGAATATTATCTCTGTAATGTACGCCGTTCGAGCCGATATATCCTGCGGGAATACCGCTTTCGTTAAGTATGTTGTATATGAGCAGTGAGCAGGTCGTCTTGCCCTTGGTTCCCGTGATACCTATGACCGTCATTTCCTTTGCGGGATATCCGAAGAACGCCGCGGAAAGCTCGGCAAGCGCAATCCTCGTATCGCTTGTAACGATAACGAAGCAGTCGTCGGGGAGCTCAATCTTATGCTCTGCGACAAATACACGGCAGCCGCCGTTGTATGCGCTCTGAACGTAATCGTGGCCGTCAGCCATAGAGCCCGAGATGCAGACGAACATAGAACCCTCTGCGACCTTACGGGAATCGCGACCGAGAGAGGTTATCTCTATCTGCGCCGCATCAAGCCCCGAACGGTTCACTATTTCATTGTAGTCAATAACCTTCATCAACTCAGTTAATTTCATCACTTGTTCCTCTTTCATCTCAATCTCACGGTTTAAAATTCATAAGCTCGGAGCAAAAGCCCACGGGCTCCTTGCCGCACATCCTTATTGCAGAGAGGGCGAGCACCTCAAGAGAATCGATAAACTCATCTCCAAGCGCAAATTCACGCTTAAGCAACGAAAGCTCGGTGCAGCCGAGTATCACTCTTTCGCAGCCGCTCGCAAAAAGCCTGTCCGATATACTCAAAAAGTCCTTTTTATCGGGAGTAATTCCCTTCTTTATCTTGCCGTAGATAATATCCATCACCGCATCTCTGTCGGCATCGTCGGGGATAACACACTCTATCTGAGCCTTGGAGAATATCTCGCTGTAAGCACCGGAGCGCACCGTTCCCTCGGTTGCGAGCAGTCCGACCTTTTTAAAGCCCTGCCGAAAACAAAAGAGAGCGGTCTGGCGAATTATATTTATTACCGGCACGTCAGCGGCAGCGCTTATTCCCTCGTAGAAATAATGCGCGGTGTTGCAGGGTATCGCTATCATATCAGCCCCCGCGCCTATAAGCTTTTTGACCTCGTCGTTCATTACGGGAAGCGGATTCTTATCCGAAAGCCCGAGAATATAATCGGTACGGTCGGGAGTATCGGCTCTCGAGGATATCAGAATATTCAGATGATCGCTGTCGCGCTCTGCCTTGGTATGCGCCGTCAGCATTTCATAGAAATAGGCGCTGGACATCGGGCCGAGCCCGCCGAGAACGCCGAGAGTCTTGCTTTCCACCTTGAGACCGCCTTTCAAAAACTAATTACACTAATTATCCGGATATATTTTATCGAGCAAAGTGTCAGCCGTTGCAATAACGAAGCGCTTTTCTATCTCCTGCTCGCAAGCAGCAATAAGCTCGGAGAGCTCGCCGCTGCAAGATGCAAGTATGAGAAGTCCGCCTGCGGATAGTGCCGCTATACGCTCAAGCTCTTCACAAAGGAGTCGCGGCTCGCTGCTTCGTATTATCTTGTAAAATCCGCCGAAGCGCAAAAGATAGCGCCACGCGCTCTGCTTCTCATCACAGATGACGCATTGTATACCGTATCTGAGGAATATCCTCGTCGCAAGCACGCGCGCCCGAAGCCCATCGCCGAGCAATATCGGCGCTACGCTCATATTCAAAGCCTCTCTGGCAACACTGCTTATCATCTTTCCTCCAACGTCGGAATTTTACCGCAAGAAACACTTTCGGATATTAAAATACATAATAATTATATCACACTATTTTCGGTTTGTCAAACGAGTATGAAAGAATTTTGAATTTTTTTATTCTTTTTATTCTTTTTACGTCAAAGCTATTGAAAAAACGGCGGAATTTATATATAATTTAATATATAAAGATACACTGTGAGGTTTTATGAAACGCGAAGCTGTTTGTCAGATTTTTTCACATATGCCCGCGATCCGCACCGAGCGACTGCTGCTGCGCCCGATGCACGTTACCGACGCTATGGATATGTTTGAATACGCATCGCGCGAGGAGGTTACCACATTTTTGCTTTGGTCTCCTCACCGCACGATCTCCTATACGAGAGATTATTTAAGATACATAGAGGACAGGTACGCGCTCGGCGACTTTTACGATTGGGCGATAACCCTTGCCGACAGCGGAAAGATGATCGGTACCTGTGGATTTACACGGCTCGATCTGCCGCACAATTCGGGCGAGATAGGATACGTTTTGAGTCCCGATTTTCACAATCTCGGCTACGCCACCGAGGCGGCGAGCGCGGTACTGAAATTCGGATTTGAGGAGCTTTGCCTGAACCGTCTTGAAGCAAGATTTATGCAGGGCAACGACGCGTCATTGCGCGTTATGGAAAAGCTTGGAATGACCTTTGAGGGCTTTCACAGGGACGCTATGCTCGTCAAGGGAAGCTACAGAACGATCGGCGTGGCGGCAATACTCAAGGACGAATTCAACGCCAAAAAGAACGTATAATATTGACAACTCCCCGAAAATATTGTAAAATATATTATAGATTACGGAGATATAAAAGCACACGGAGGCTTTGATAAATGTATAAAACGATTTTTTCAATAGCTTTCTTTATTTTCTCGGCGCTGGCAGTCCTTATCGGAGTACTGCGGGGAAGAAAATTCAGATGGCAATTGTCTGCTTCTAAAATAATATTCACCGTAGCGGCAACCGTCATTGCTATGCTGGCATCAATGCTCATAGGCTTGGGACTCGGCTCGATACTCTCGGACACGCTTGCGAATTATCTCATCGAATCCTACCCAACGCTTTCCGAGTTAGAAAATCTTGGCGATATTACCACCGCACTCGCGGCAAGCCTTATCGCGCCTATTCTTTTCTACGCTATCTTTCCGACAGTAAGAGCACTCTCGGGCGGTATGGCGCTTGATCTTGCCCATCTGCTTATGAGACTTGACGGCGATGCCGCCGATGCTGAGATAGAAAAGCGTCTTGACGCGGCTGAGAGGGGTGTTGATGAGAGCGACTATCTGCTCAGAAAGCTTCAAAGAGAGCGCAAAACAAAAAACAGACGCAGGATCCGCAAAAAAGAGATGCGCTACAACGAAAGAAATATTCTCGGCGCGACTATTGGCGGAATATTTGCGTTTGTACTTTTCTGCATTTACCTTATGCCCGCAACGGGTATGCTGACCATCGCAAACGACGTTGTTCCCTTCCTTTGCGATACCGCAATGATCGAGGCGGACGAAACGCTTCCCGAGATAATTGACGGTGCGGCAAACAACGCAGGCGCCGTTACGGTCCGCTCGCTTGGCGGCAAGGCGCTTTATTCGTCGATGACCACCTACTCGGTAGACGGAAAGCTTGCAAAGCTTGAGACCGAGACGAAATTCATATCCAAATTCAACGACAGCTTTATTGCGTCTACCCTGCCCGCCCCCGAGGACGAGACCGACGGAGCGCGCAAGGCAAGAATAGACAAGGAAGCACAGACTCTTCGCGAATCGGTGCAGTATTTTGAGGATGCAAAAATGATCCCCGCGCTCTTCTCAAAAATTTTACCGAGCGCCGTCAGTGAATGGGAGAGCGGAGATATCTATATGATCCCCAAGCCCGCAGTCGCAGACGATCTTATGTATTTGTTAAAATACGTCAAAAACACGACCGCCGAGACGGTAAAGGACGACTATGCGACCTTTGTAAACATCTACGCGCTGGTGCTTGAAAACGATATCGCAAGCGACGCCGACGTCATGGAGACCTACGCGAACGAGGCATTAACACTCGGACTGATGAGCGAGCTTTACAAAAACGAACGCTTCGTAGGTGCGGCAAACAGCATCACAAGCGAGCAGATATCCTTGGTATTTGACAGAATAGACGCTCCGAAGGATCTTGACGGCGCATTCACCGACTTCATTAACGGTCTGTTCGCCGCACTCAAGGAATCCTCAAAGCAGCCTGATCGCGCGGCTTATCTTAAATCGCAGAATTCCTACGTGTTCGACAGCGTATCGCTCAAGGTTACGTCCACGGCGCTCGATACCTTTGCGGCACAGGAGCTTCAGCAGTACAGCCTAAATCTCCCCAAAAAGAGCGAATTCAAACAATTCGTGCAGGAAACTCCCATTGACCTTCTGCTTCACGACGGAACTGTGAGCCACGAGTGCATCAACTCTCAGGAGCAGATAGAAAAGCACAGCTACACGGTATCCTTCTCGGCGATAAAGCTCTCGGCGCAGCCCGTTGAGGACGGCGACGCAGAGGCGCAGCTTCTTGCGACTGCCTTTAAAAAGATGAACGAGTTTGTAACTCTTCTGAAAGGCGGAAAGGCGGCAGAGGCTCTCAAAGCGGCAGGTCCTATGCTTGATGCACTTGCCGATTCCAAGACAGTCGGAGCCGACAACACCAGAATATTCCTCATTGCTATTCTCCAATCCGATGACGTTCACAGTGAAACCGGCATCTCAAAGATACAGTCGATAGCGGTTGCGGACAGGATCGCCAAATCGGGCAACTACACCGAGGCGCTGGAAGCAATAGCTAACGGCGTCAGCATTATGGAAGCCGCGTCAAGCGGACGATCGACCGAGGCTACGGTCAGAAATCTGCTCTCGGCGATAAATGAGGAAACGTCCGAGGTGCTCAAGCTCTTTTTCGATGAATTCACGCTTCAGAATTACGGCACGGGCAGAGCCTCGTCCGAAAAAGCGACAGAATTTATCGGGCATCTGTTCGATAACGTAACGCTGGCTTACGAGCGCGGTATGTCGCCTGAAAAAATAGCCGTTGAAGCGGCAGCAATATCCGACTTTTTCGAAATAATCATGAACGCTAACGAATCTGCGGCGAGCAATCTTTCGTTTGGCGACAACTGCGTAACAGGTCTATCGGCAACCGCGCACACGAGCAGAGTCCTTAGCTCCGAGATAGTGTCTCAGACGCTCGTAGACGCCGTTTACGCGGGAAAGACGACCGCGACACTCAATTTACTCAGTATGAACACAACGCTCACAGAAAGCGAGCAGGACGCCCTTCTGGCTGCTCTTAACTCGCAATGGCAATCGGCGGCGGTACAGACCGACGAGCTCGCCAAGACGCTCATATCCATCGCATCACTCTCAAACTGCGAGGTAACGCTTGAAGGCAGCGAGATAGTTCTCGTTCTCCCTGAGGTCGAAGAGCCCGAGGTCGAGGGTGAAGAAAATATTTAAAGCAAAAAGCACCTGCGAAGGGGTGCCTTCCATAAAGCAGGTTTCACCTACCGATAGAAAATCATATTCGTAGGGGCGTTCTGTGAACGCCCGCGGGCGAACACAGTTCGCCCCTACGACAAAAGGACAGAGAATTTCACGTTCTCTGTCCTTTTGTCATACGTACTGTAAGATAGGAGAGTTACACCTTTTAGGTGTACTGTCGGGAGATAAAATAGCCTTCTCCTGTGGGAGAAGGTGGCAGCCGTAAGGCTGACGGATGAGGAGTTAGTTTTGCGTTTAGTAACACCTCATCCACCGCTAACGCGGTCCCCCTTCCCCCACTGGGGAAGGCTTTTTGTGCGCCCCGAAAGTCCGTCTACCTTTCCTGACAAGCACTGCATTTGTGGTCACAAAAGCGAAATTCTATAAAATTTATAATTTGAAAAGCGATTGAAAATCCGCTCGGTCTCGAAGCGCGTTGAACTCTTTCCAAGTTAGATATTCTTTAAAATCCTCAACCAATGTAGTAGTCCCACTCACAGACATATCGTTACCGTCAAACTCCAACTTGTTCAGCACGGGGCAGGTATAAGAAATAGCATTTTTCTTTGCTTTCTCCAATACACCAACATAAGCTACCGCATATTCATAAGATGCTTTTAATGCAGAAATTGCCTCGTCAAATTTCTTTTCTCGTGTCAAACACATTGCTTGCCATATTTTATTGTGCATGAGGGTATCATTGTGATACAGGTAATTGCCGTCGGAAATAATCGTTTTGACAATGCTTTCCGCGGCTTGTATTGACGAAAGATCATGCTTTCCCCATTCCAGCCATCCAACCAATTTATCCATACATCCGTGTATCAATTTTTGCCTTTGCTTTTCACTTTCATCGCCAACCAAGCACCACATAAGTAATTCATCTGATTTCGGGTGTTGCTTGGCATAAGGAATTGCATCCGCTCTTCTTCCAATATTGGGAAGGTTCATAACGATTCCGTAAATTGCATCATGCCTGACGTCATCGTCTGTGCAATCTTCTATTATCATTTCATAGTATTTTACTGCATTTTCAAAGTGAGTTTTTTGCTCGTCAGAGTATTTTACGCAATTATGAATCGCAAATGATGCTTCCGCATCTGCAAGCCACATCAAATAATCAAAATTTCCGGGATATTCAGAAACCGCCATCTTTGATATTTCATATCGTTTTTCGGTGTCTCCTGTATTCCACGTTTCCTGCCACATTTTCAATAATTCTTCTTGTCGTTCATCAACATCATTAGAAATACCAAAAAGTTCATCTGTTGTAACGTCAAGCAATCTTGCCAATGGCACTATCACAGAAAGGTCAGGAGACGCCGCACCCGTTTCCCATTTTGAAACCGCTTGAAATGACACATGAAGATATTCCGCAAGTTTTTCCTGTGTCATATCCTTTTTCTTTCTTAGTTCTTTTATTTTTATTCCAATGTGAGCCATAAATTAGTCTCCTTGTGAAAAGATAAGCGAGCTCTGCTTTCACTAATATTATATCATAAAATCAAAAGCAATCAATAACTTGTTTTTTGATGATAATTCAACTACCGTTCGAGTTTTGACATAAAATTGGCGCACCTGCTTTATCGCAGGTGTGCCAAAGCAGGCGCTTTTTTTATTCTTCCGGAATTATCGGATAGAGCTGGATAGTATTTCCGCCGTCTACGACAAGCTCGGCGCCCGTCGTGTTTCTCGCGTGAGCGACAAAATACCATACCGCATCTGCTACGTCCTCACCGACAGCTACGTCGCCGATAGGCGTGTAGCGCGAGGGGACCTTAGCGTAAAACTCGGGATTCTTTTCCCATCTGTCAGTTTTTATCATACCAGGGAGCACGGCGTTTACACGAATATTGTACTTTCCAAGATCAAGCGCCAGGGCTCTCATCATACCGAGCTGTCCGCCCTTGGATGCAACGTAGGCTATTCTGTCGGGTATTGCTCTGTAAGCGGTGTTGGAGTTGATAAAGGTGATGCTTCCGCCGCCGTTTTCCTTCATTCGCCTTGCGGCGTGCTCCGAAAGGCAGTAATTCCATACCACATTGGTGTTGAGCACCTTCATAAAGTCGGTCAAAGGATTTTCAAACACCTTGATCCCAAGTCCCTGATCCGCCGCATTGAGCACGAGCGCGTCGATAATTATTCCCTGCTTATCAAGCGACTCAAAAAGCTCCTCTACGGCTTTTTCATCGATTGTGCGCTCGTCGGTGAGCGAGTCCATATGATATCCTATTATCTGAACGTCGGGAAATTTTTCTCTGTACGCCGTCTGGGCCGCGTGAACCTTCTCCGCGCTTCTTCCCGTAAATACTACGTTGTATCCCTCGGAAGCGAATTTTTCAACGATCGCGACGCCCGTATTTATACAAGCGCCCGTTATAAGTACTGCTTTCATTTTTTCTTCTCCATTTAAAAATTTAAAAATAGAATTCTGTCTTGGCAGGTCTTATATCGGTCAGCGCTCCCGTATAATGACGGAGAGTGTGAGGCTGATATGGATGAGCAAGACACGCTTCCTCGTTTATCTCGATTCCAAGACCGGGCTTTGAGGGAATGGTGATATATCCGTCCTCGTAAGTAAGGCTTTCGTTTGTAACGTCCTTTCGCCAATCAACGTCGGAATACATTATCTCAAGTATCTCAAAGTTCGGGCAGGTAGCCGCAAGCTGAAGCGTTGCCGCATTGGCAACGGGGCCCGACGGATTATGCGGCGCGAACGGAATATATCTGCACTCCGCCTCTGCCGCTATCTTCTTGAGCTCCATTATACCGCCTGCGTGCGAAATGTCGGGCTGGATATAATCGACAGCCATAAGATCGAACATCTTTCGGTAGTCCCATCTCGTATAAAGTCTCTCGCCCGCCGATATTGCAACGGGAGATTTATCACGGACAGCCTTGAGCGCCTCAAGATTGTCGGGCGGAACCGGCTCCTCGAAGAACATAGGCTTAAACTGCTCAAGCTCCTTTGCGATCTTGATTCCCGTAGGAATATTGAAGCGTCCGTGGCCCTCGATAAGCAGGTCGACCTTATCTCCAACCGCTTCTCTGACAGCCGCTACGCAACGGAGCGCCTTATCAAGCTCGGCGTTGGAAATGTTGAGATAATTCTTGCCGAACGGATCCCACTTCATCGCGGTAACGCCGCGCTCTACGGCGATCTTTGCCTTTTCGCCGAACTGCTCGGGCTCCTTAGCGCCCGCAAACCAGCCGTTGACGTATATTCTGACCTTATCGTTGACCTTGCCGCCGAGAAGCTGATAAACGGGCACGCCGAGATGCTTTCCGAGGATATCCCAAAGCGCCATCTCTACTGCCGATAGCGCGCTCATAAGCACGGGGCCGCCGCGCCAATAAGCATCGCGATATATCGCGTGCCAATGCTTCTCTATATCAAGCGGATTCTGTCCGACAAGATATTCCTTTATATGCTCTACCGCGCCGATAAGCGCCTTTTCCTTGTATTCAAGAGTTGCCTCTCCGACACCGTCAATTCCCTCGTCGGTGTATACCTTAACGAATACCCAATTTGTACGAAAGCAATCGACCGCAAAGGTCTTTATATCTGTTACCTTCATTTTTCCTGCTCCTTATTTTAAAATTATTTCTTTATATATTTGGGGAACGACCTTGCGCTCATACTCAAAATCGTTCAGATCAAGCTCATCGAACATTCCGCAATGCATAGGAACGGCGATCCGCGGCGCAACCCGCTCGCAAAAGCGCTTGGCATCGGTCATATTCATATTGTTTCCCACGCCGTTTACGGGCAGGAAGAGCGCATAGATATCGTCGGGGATATCCTCGAATATCTCGCTATTATAGAGCGTATCGCCCGTAATATAATACTTTTTCGCGCCGTCGTCGATGATAACGCCAATTGCCGCGCGGTCGCTATGCTCAGCCTTCACCGCCGTAATACGTATTCCCGCCTCGCTCCATTCGGTATGACGGTTAAATTCAACGTAATTGTTGAGTCCGCCTATCTTTCTGACCTCGCTCCAGACCGACGAGGGCGAAAGCACGGTTATTTTCGTCTCGGAATCTATAAAGCGCGGCACGGTCTCGGGATCGTAATGATCGAGATGATTGTGAGTAAATATCATCATATCGGGTTTTACGCCAAAAAAGCTCTCATCTACGGGCACGCGACGGTAATTTCTTGGATTTACCTTTGCCACGCTATCTGAAAGATACGGATCTATCATTATTTTATAGCCGCCATGCTCAAAAAGCAGGCCTGCCTGCCCAAGCCAAATTATTTTCATAAAGATCGTTACCTCCATTGACATTTCGTTGATTTTATTATATAATAGATTTTATCGAATAAATACTCAAATTTTACTGTATTTATTAGAAATCTTATCGTTTTGAGGTGCATAATGAATATCGTGCTCCCTGAGATCGTTGCTATCGGCATTTATAATTCGCAAATAGCCGCAAAGAATAAGACCATCACAAAAAACAGAAGGACGGCAATGTTCGAGATCGAGCTACCGATCGAGAGCGGCGGTATATCTTATATAGACGACGAGCACATGCAGATATTGCCAACCACCATCGTTTGCTCAAAGCCGGGACAAACGCGGCACACAAAGCTTCCCTTTAAATGCTATTACATACATATGATACTCAAGGAAGGCGCTCTGTACGACCTTCTGATGAGTGTGCCAAATTATCTGAGTGTCGATAACACCGAGGCGTACAAGGAAATTTTTTCGAGAATGTGTAAGTATTACGATTCGGCGGTCGAATCCGACAAAATAATGATCTATGGGCTCATTTTCGAGCTTCTTCATTTACTTGATAAGGACTCCAAGCGGCAGCTGCGCAAGGAAGCCTCCAAATCAAACAACCATGAAACGATCGAGAGGGTGATAAGCTACATCAAGCAGAATCTCACCTCGGATCTCTCACTTGATGCCGTTTCCGCATACGCAAACATTAGCCCGATACACTTTCACAACTGCTTTAAGAGCGCAACCGGCAGAACGCTTCACCAATACGTTGAGGAGCAGCGCATCAAGCGAGCGGCGAATCTTCTCATCACTACCGATTGGACTCTGACGCGCATATCGGGAGAGTGCGGATTCTCCTCGCAATCATATTTCAGCTACGCCTTCAAGCGCAAAATGGGACAAAGTCCAAGAGAATACGCAAGGCAGGTATATAACAGGTATAAGCCGTAAAACAAAAAACCACGCGACTACGGCGACCTGCAATAAAGCAGGTCAGCCGAACGATGTTTGCCCTTGCGGGCAAGTGATGTCGGCTTCGCCTAATGATGTAGCCTTCGGCTGTGATGTTGTGCCTTCGGCACAGTGGGCAAACATCACATCACTGCGACCTTCGGGAGCAACATCACTATGAGCGAAGCGAATAACATCACTTTTGCGCAAGCAAAAACATCATTCCTTTACCGCCCGAAAACAAAATATCGTATAATACACTATACCTTGCAGAGCAAGGTCGTGTGCAAAAGGGACGAGAAAATCTCGTCCCTTTTAACATTAATAAAACTGCTTTACGGTAGGCACCCCTATCGCGTGGTTTTTACTGTTTCTTAAAGCACCAGAGAGGGTGCGCTGTAAATTCTTGCTGCGAGCTCCTGGTTGAGCATATACAGGCTCTTGGGATCGGTGCCGAAAAGCTCCATCTTAGTTATAAGGTCGTTGGCGTTGGTCTCTTCCTCGCCCTGCTCCTTAACAAACCAATCAAGAAACTGCATCGTTCTGAAATCCTTTACGTCATATGCAGCGGCATAGATATCGTTGATAAGCGAGGTTACGTATTTCTCGTGCTCAAGTCCTGCCTTAAGTACGTCCATATGGCACGTAAGCTCCTTATCGGGCTTAGCGATAGCCTCAAGCGTTACCTTCTGATTTTCGTTCTGCAGATACTGATAGAACAGCATTGCGTGATCTCTCTCCTCCTGAGCCTGTATCATATACCAATTAGCGAAGCCGTCAAGTCCGACGTCCTCAAAATAATTGGAAAACTCAAGATAAAGATATGCGGAATAAAATTCCTTATTTATCTGTTGATTCAATAATTCGTGTACCTTTGCGTTCATAATATTCTCCTTTATTTTTATTTATTGGATAAAGAATCTGATATGATATGTATTACCTTGTCGTAACAGCCGCCGCAGCCCGTAGTACAATGCGTGGTGTTTTTGACTGCGTCGTAAACCGCAAGCAGATCGCTAAGATCGGTGTGCTTTTGCACCTCGTCAAGAATATCAAAGTACGAAACGTTGTTGCATTTGCAGACAACGTAATTTTCAGTAGCATCTGTTCTTACCGGGGGCAGATCGCAAACGAGCGGCTCCTCGACCTCTGCCTTCCACAAGCCGTGAAGATTGCAATAAGCATACGCCGCCAAGGGCTTTTCATCGGCAAGCGCAAAAACGACCTCGGGCGCACTTCCTACCTCAAGACATTTGCGCTGACCGCCCTTATCGGTCTGAAGATAGACCCAAAGGATGCTATGCTCAGCGGTCATAGGATGCTCGACCGAGCCCACGTACACTCTTACAAGATCTCCCTCAACAGTAATCACGGGAATATGCTTTTCGTGGCTGGCATCAACTACTCCCGGCTCAAGCTTGGTCATTTTCTGACCGCAACACATCATTGGAACACCTGCATCATTTATCATTCCGATAAGATTTCCGCAGTGCTCGCAAATATAAAATTTGTTATTATCACACATATGTATATCCTCCAATCTGTATATTTCCTGCCTTGGCAAGCCTTACAATTTTATTATATCACCTTTTTTCAGATAATTCAATTATAAAATAAAATTTAAAACTAAATTTTCAATTATTTCATTGTCTCGCACAACTCTTCAAGCGAATCAAAAACGGGAACGCCAACGCTTTCAAGGTGTGCTCTCGACTGATGACCGCGAGCTATCAGAACACAATCCGCGCCCATTTGCTCCGCCGTCGTAACGTCGTGATCGGTATCGCCTATCATAAGGGCACGTGCCGTTGGGTGCTCCTCGCGCCACTTGCGAGCGATATGAAGCTTAGATCCCGCATAAATATTATCAAGCCCTAGCACCTCGTCAAAGCACTCAAGTATTCCAAGGCCCGCGAGCTGCTCACGCAGCATCGAAAGCTCGGAAGCTGAAAGTATTATTTGCCTTAAACCGTTTTTCGCAAATAGCTCGATCGCCTCGCGTGAGTAGTGATTGAGCGGAGCACTTTTTACGTGCTCAAGGTAGAGCGCCACCCACTTGGGTGCGATCTCCTCGTACGGCTCCTTGTCAAAGTCAAATCCGAGCGTACGGTAATAATCTATGATCGGAAATCCGAAAACGCTATGATATCTTTCCCTGCTGTCGATCGTCGGCAACCCTCGCTCCGCAAGCAACGTATTTACCGCGACTATGCCCGTGTCGACGTCATCGAGCAGCGTTCCGTTAAAATCCCATATTATATAATCGTAATCTGTGTATTTTTTCAAAGCTTTACTCCTAAAAAGCAGGCCGTATAGGAAAAACCTTAACGACCTGCTGATTATGTTCAGTTATTATTCGGTAGGAAGAACACCCTTAGACTTACACCAAGTCTTGTAAACAGCCGCGAAGCTTCCCACGTTATCCTCAGAGACGTGGAATGCGAAGCTTTCGTCAGCATCGATCTCTGCAGCCGTATCGTCAATGAACTTAGCAAGATCTTCGACAGCCTTTTCGCTATCGTTCATAATAGCCATAAGATCCTCGTAAACGTCAGCCGAAAGCTCTCTGATATCATCAAGCTTTCCAAGCTCGCCTACATCGGTAAGCATAAAGGTCATATCCTGACTGATAACCGACTCTCTGTTCTGCTTGGTAGCATATTCCTTGATGATAGGAAGATCGTCAACCGTGGGAGTAACGATAAGAGTATTACCGGTCTTGAACTTATCCATCTTGTACTGGTTGCCCTCGATCTCGCTTACTACCTGATAAGGCTTTTCGTTCTCGTCGAGATAAACCTCGCCCTTAGCATCCTTATACTTGGAGTTTACGAGCTCGTAGTTTTCACCCTCTATTCCGTAGAGAAGGAGATTACGGATAGCAACGTTAGTATTGAGGTAAGTGAGTATTTCCATACTTCTTGCCGCATCGGTAGTATAGTAGGTAACTGCAAACATATTCTCGTAAATGTCCTCGGTCTCAAGCTCGGGGAGTGCTACGGGAACCATAATGTAGTCCTCTGCATATTTCTCTGCAAGCTCTGCGCCGCCCTTAACGTATCCTACTGCGAAGGGCTTATCAGCGTCTTCCTCTGTGCCGTAGTAGCCGTTATTGACATATTCCTTAAGCTGAAGAACGTCAGCCTTGAATTCTTCGTTTGCAAGAAGATTAGCGGGAGTGGAGTAAGCGCCCTTATCCTTGTACTTCAAGGTGAGGTCGTAATTGCCGCCCATTACCGAGAAATCGTCGGAAAGCTTGCCGTTTGCATCAACGCCCCAATACTTGTAGCCAAGAACGTCGAGCTCCTTAGTCTCGGAATAAAGAGGAACGTACTTGTCGGACATATACTTGCTCGTGTACTCGAGGATATCCGCAACGTTGTCATCGGTCAGCGCGGTAAATCCGGTGCTGTTGAAGCTTGCGTTGGGAGAATAGTAGTTGGTCTCCTCAAGGACTTCCTTGTTAAGAAGCATATAGGTATATTCGCCGATAACCTTACCTGTGGGAAGAGCGAAAGTACCGTTGTTCATTTCGTTCATATAGGTAAAGAATCCGGGAGCTATGTAATCCTGAAGAAGCATAGCCTTGTTGGTGAGGTACTGACCCATATTCAAAAGCTTGCCCCCAGCCTTGTACTCTGCGAATTTCTCATATCCCGCGAGATAGAAGATATCTACCTGATAATCCTTGATGGTAGGATATACGAGCTCTGCGATACCGTCATCGCCGACGATAGTCTCTGCCTCGGTCTCCTCAGCAGTCTCATCACCGGATGCCGCCTGAGTTTCCTGAACGTATACCTCTCCGGAATCCTCTGCAGCCTTTCTTGCGGCGAACTTGGCCTCAAGAACATCATAATACTCATCTGCCTCGTGGAAGAAGAGCTTGAGCTGAACCTTAAACTGTGATTTGGTTATTTTGTTTACCGCATCCTCTATTCTCTGAGCCTCGGTAAAGGTGTTACCCTCTTCATCGGTCTGCTCAACGTAAAGGTCGGTCTCCGACATAAGATGAACCGCCAATGTCAGCGTGCTTTCGGACGCCGCATCGGTGATGCCTTCCAACGCTTCTTCGTCTTCCTTATTGGAACAGCTTGTAAAGAAAACTCCTACAACCATCAACAAGCACAGAAGAAGGCTTACAAGTCTTATTTTCTTCATTATTTTTCCTCCTCGAATATTCAGCTCTGCTGAAACTTATATACTGTTTATATACTATAATATTTTACACTAATTTTTTTCAAATGTCAAGTGCTTTTTTGTTCTTACACAAACTTAATGACCTCATAAAGTCTGCATTATTGAATCTATATTTTTATTGTCTTTTGATTTTTGTTATATTTTGCACAGTTTAAAATTATTTTTTTCTAAATACGCGCCTAACAAAACATCATTTTCGACAAAAGAAATATTCATTTTTGGACAATAAGACGAAAATTTAATCTAAAAATCCTTTCAAATGTCTTGCGCGGCTCGGATGGCGAAGCTTTCTGAGCGCTTTTGCCTCGATCTGACGGATTCTCTCACGGGTTATATCGAACTCCTTGCCGACCTCCTCAAGCGTTCTCGTACGGCCGTCATAAAGTCCGAAGCGGAGCTTTATAACATGCTCCTCACGGGGAGTAAGCGTATGAAGCTCTCTCTCTATGACCTCGCGAAGAATGGTCGAAGCTGCAGCATCAGAAGGCGCGGGCGTATCCTCATCAGGAATAAAATCTCCAAGATGGCTGTCCTCTTCCTCACCGATAGGTGTTTCAAGTGATACGGGATCCTGAGCTATCTTCATTATCTCTCTTACCTTTTCGGCGCTCATTCCCATCTTTTCACCTATCTCATCAGCAGTCGCCTCGCGTCCGAGCTCCTGAAGCATCTGGCGGGAATAACGGGATACCTTGTGGATAGTTTCGACCATATGAACGGGAATTCTTATGGTTCTGGCCTGATCGGCGATAGCTCTGGTTATTGCCTGGCGTATCCACCATGTAGCGTAAGTCGAGAACTTGTAGCCTCTGTTGTAATCGAATTTATCAACTGCCTTCATAAGTCCGAGATTGCCCTCCTGGATAAGATCAAGGAAGAACATACCCTTTCCTACGTATCTCTTTGCTATACTTACAACAAGACGAAGGTTTGCCTCAACAAGCTCGTTCTTTGCGACCTCGT
>JAFXHA010000070.1 GCA_017536635.1 Clostridia bacterium | reverse complement strand
TTTTGTTTTTGGATTTCTTCGTGTAGTTCTTTGTCCGCAGGCAATACCGCATTTTTGAAATAATTGCAGTAGATGCCGTACACGGAAATGAGTTGCACACAGCGATGTGCCTCTCCGTCGTCAAGCAGAATACAGTTGCCGTCTTGGTCACAGTTCGCGCATAACTCTAACACAAGACGGTTGACTCTCTCCGCTTGCTTTGGGGTGATTTTTAGCATAGCTTTTTCCTCCTTTTTCTTGAATTTGATAACGTAAGTTCCTCACACTTTTTTGATTTGTGGGGGCAGTTATCAAATAATTGCATATTGCATTTTCGGAGGACTTATGGTATAATGAATGTACTCTCTATCAAAGGAGAACCGTATGAGAACCCAAAAATATATCATCCCCGAAATATCGGCGCAAAGTATCATTGCTTCAGCGCGACAGACGGGTGACGGTTATAGCTTTTATTTTGACACCACTGATCCCTCAAAGGAATATTTGGTGGAAAGAACCTTGCAGGACGATTGCCCGATCTTCTATCAAACGATGCTTGCTTTAGGAAAGAAAACCGACAGTGCGATTTTATCCGATGCGCTCAGCAACGTGTTCGTGTATATCGATTTTTCGGGTATCTTTGACCGCAAGCCCGTGGGCAGAGTGTTGGAGTATCAAAAGATTGCCGAGTGTATGTTCCACCCCGATGGTATCAGAATCAATTTTGGCAGCTTGAACGATAGATATATGGCATTTGAACGCTCGGCTTCAATGAGCCGTGAGAACCGTCTCGCTTTCGTGCGTGCCGACGTGTATGAGCCGCTTCGGGAGCGTATGATGCTTGGTATGAATATCGGTGATTGTCAGCTCAGTAAGCTCTACGCCTACAACGCGCTACTTTTCACAAGCGGAGCGAGATATAACAATACGAGCATTCTTTCAGATAAGAAAATCATCGTTATAAAAAATCCGCAATCTACCATAGAGAACGTAAACGTCATCACGGTGGAGGACGACGGCACAGATAACCCGATGCGCAAATATTCGCGCGTGGAGAAAACAACGGATATTACGATTACCGAGTTTGACGGTGAGGGCTTTATTTCACCCCGCCTTGCCGAAGCACTTGGGCGCGAGCATAATTCCTTTCAGATCCGTATGCCCTATATCAAGGGCGTTGTGCATAAGGTGGATTTTGCAGGATTGTTCACCGAGCTTGGAGTTCCGTATATCGTAGATATGTGGGGCGAGCGCCACGATCCCGCCGACGTGGATATTATCTTAACAGACAGTATGTTCAAAGGTCGCAAGTGGATGGAAAGCAATAATCTATCTTGGGGAGAATACCTTGACCGTTGCGCAAAGTACGGTCACGCACTTTATGTATCGGGCAAGGACAAGCTCGGCGCGCAGGAAACGACCGAGCTGAACTATCAGTTCTTGAACACCCTCTCCATCACCGACGAGGAATTTCGCCCGAAGGAGCTGCCTCTCGGTTGGTACGATTCCCCCGAGTACGATAGCCGTAATTGGATTACGAAAACTACCGAGGTTTCCTATTACCGCCTTGTTGCCGACAACGGCGCGCGCCGCAAATACTTTCTTGACGATTTAGAGGACGTAGAGGTATCAACCGAACGCCGACAATACCGCGCGGAGCTGATTGCAAAGAATGGAATGTTCATCGATGAGCCGATATTCGCAAAAGAGCTGTCAGACCGTGCTGAGAACATCTTATCCAAGTACGCAGTGGGAAAGCTTTTGGTGACGGGAGATAACCGCTATCTGTCCGATGATCTTTTGCGCTTGATTGCATTTATCGTAAAAGACTCCCTAAAAGAAAAAGGCGACGATATTTACCGCCACCTTGAAGCTGAATTTATAAGCGGAAACGAGATATATGCTCCGCTTCCGCACTATGCTGAAAATGAATTTTATACCGTTCTGCGTAGCCCTCATATTGCAAGAAACGAAGAAGCACTTGTAAAACCGATAAAAGTAGGAGCATTGCGCGAGAAATACTTTTCGCACCTCGGCTACGTGATAATGGTGGACTCCCGTTCGCTCATTCCCGAACGTCTTGGTGGCGCGGACTTTGACGGTGATATGGTAAAAACCATTGCCGATCCGCTTATCAACCAATGCGTTATTCGTAGCAGTACCGAGCTGCCGCTTTTGAAAATACCTACCGCAGAGCCGCTGATCTCGGATGCAAACGATTGGTATGCCCGGTTTGTAACCGTAAGAAACACCTTTTCCTCCCGCGTCGGTCAGATCAGTAACGCCGCGCTCAATCGCGGTGTTCTCGCCTACGATGAAAACACCACGAGCGAGGACAAGGTGCATTATAATCAAGACGTTGAAACCCTCGCTATTCTTACGGGACTTGAAATCGACTCAGCCAAAAGCGGCATCAAGCCCGACCTTTCAGAGTATATCGAAAACAAAAGAGCGCGCCGCAGTATCTTCTTGCGCTATAAAACGATTGCCGAAAGCGACGAGGCGCACAAGTGGTACGAGCCGACCAAAAACGCGCGACTTAAAAAGTATTTTGAGAGTGTAGATTGGAACTCCATCAGCTCCAACCTTGAAAAGCTCCCTTATTTTGCATATATGTTGGAGCATAAAACCGAAAAGGTTAAAACCTCTCCCGTAAGTGATGAAAGCTTATTCGTGTTCGCTCAATCGCCCGATTGGAAAGAGCGCCTTGACAATACAATGCTTGACCGCGTGGCATCAATTATCCGTGATTACGAAACAGCCTTGCAGCGCATTCGTTATATTAATCATATCCCCTCCGAAATGAAGCGCAAGGGC
Organism: Clostridia bacterium; assembly: GCA_017536635.1. Taxonomy (GTDB): domain Bacteria; phylum Bacillota; class Clostridia; order Oscillospirales; family CAG-272; genus HGM12713. Next base: position 98,885 of record JAFXHA010000070.1, on the reverse strand, counting down.
GATATTTACCGTATTCTATATGCTCGTGGACAAGAAAATGACTATTCCGTGGATGAACTTTACTCTTTGTTTGAGAATATGTCGCCTCAAAAAGTCCGCAAAGCGCGGCACGGCTTGGAGGATACCCGTTGGCATCTTACTCCTCCGGAAGAACGACAGCATTTGCTTTACGGACTTACAGATGTGATGGGATTATCCGACTATTTGGACGTTCTCTGTGATTTCAGCCACGGAGGTTATCGCATCGTAGGCGATATTATTTGCGATCTTGACGATATGCACCGAAGCAGAGGTATCAAATCCAATATTACCAAGCAAAAAGGCGATAGCCGAGAGTTGCAGGCAATGCTTATGGGGATAGAGCGTGCCGACGATTACAAAGAGCACATTATCCGTAATTGTATCAATGTGATATGCCCACCGAGCAGGCGTGGTGCGCTTGACTTTGATGAAGTCGTAAAATGTGCGGTTGCGCTCGGTAAGCGGCAGTTCGCTTTAGAGGTATTGCCTGCAACCGTGCTTGACTTGACTCTCGACCGTAGCCACGTCTATAAAGTGGCAGAACCGCAAAAGAAGAAATGGAGGTTTTGGAAATGACGAATGAATGGTTAGAATTTCAAGCATATATCAAGAAACCTACTTATTCAGCCGAGAGTAAACACGACCTTTCCTATCTCGGCAGATTCACTTTCAAGACCATCACCGACTTTGAGGGGTTAGGCAGAATACTGACGATAATCGCACGAGGCTATTTGTTCCACGATCAAGACGGCAGCTTACGCGGGGGTAATCCTTACGAGCGCGTGGAATATGCGAGGAAGGCTCTCTGTGCTTGGTGCAGTATTCCCGATAAAAATGAGGACGAGCCGATTACCAATTTCGGCGCTCTATCTTTGGACTTTCCCGAGCTTGTAAACGCCAAGGGAGAAGGATGGTATTTACGTCACGTACAGAATATCGTGAAGTTTGTAAAAAAGAATCCCGATGCCGTAAGCGAAAAAGCGAAAACTACCGTGGCTCTTATTGCAAAAGGCTTCAAGACCGAGTGGAAAAAGAAAGTGCGGCAGCTACAAGTACCGATTTTTGCGCTCAATACGAAAGCGGCGTGGGCGTTGCGCTTCGACGATATACTTGCCGATGCTTTGGAGCTTGGCGCACTACGAATAGAGGAATATAGCCTACCGCCCGAAAGAGAAAATGCCATAAGCGCATACGACCTCGGCAGCGTTCCGTTTGAGGTCGCATGCGACGTGATTGCCTATTGCGAAGCAAACAAACCGACCGACACCGCTTGGGTTGTCCTTCCGATTGCCAATTTCGATTGCTACTATGGCAATACGAATTTTAGTAAAAAATGGCTGAGCAAAATCTCTGTTACTATTCTCTCACGTGAGGTCAGCAACGGTGTTAGCCGCGTGAAATTAAACATCTAAAAAGAAAAAATACGAGAGCGTTTTAGGACGTTTCTCGTATTTTTTAATCGGTACATTTGCAGTATTTTCGCATTTGTAGTACACTTAAAGCACCAAAGGAAAGGACGGTGCAATATATGGAAAAGTACATTGAACAAAACGGAATCACTTACGAACTCAGAGGTGAGCAATATTACCCCTTGCTTGAACTTCCCGAACAAAAGGAGATCGGCAAGTACGGAAGATTGCACCTCGAATATATCAAATCGCATCGCAAGGGGCGTTACACCAATCTTCTCTCGGAAGGTACACTCAATCAACGGCTCTATGAGATTGATCTTGAAGCCAAACAAATGGTAGAAAGTATCATCACCCGCCTTGCTACCGAAAGAGTTATAGACGAGAATTTGAAAGCTCACGATATGCTACGTTGGGTTACCGAGATGAACAACATCAAGGCGAGTGCCGAGAAAATCGTCTTGCGGGAGGTGGTTTACGTATGAACGTGATAAAAGAGCTATGGCACGGAAACATAATTCCGCAAGAGGATAGTAGGACAAATTCAAAAGAAATGAAGGAACTGCTTGGCTATATGTCACGCCATCACGAGGACTTAGAGAAAAGCTTTACCGATGAGCAGAAAAAGATCTTCGAAAAGTTCCACGATTGTTGGAGCGAGTATATGAGCCTCGGTGAAGCAGCTATATTTACATATGCTTTCAAACTCGGAATGCAAATTGCAATTGAAACACTAACCGAATAAGCACTCGGCGGCGGGAGAAATCTCGCCGCTTTTTTGATTCGAACTTCGTCAAGAAAAATGTGTTCAAACAACAAAAGTTCGTTAGGAAAAGTGTAATTCAACACTCGATATGATTTGCGATTTATGCTTTTGAGTGTGCAAATTCAAATGTTACATATGTTTTTTTATCGCTTACATTTAAAAACAAGCGATAAAAGCGGCGATAAATACCGACGATAAAAAGCGTCGATAAACGAACAGCAAAATGCGACGGAAATATACCGCGTCGTATTATATGCGAAAATATTCGATCTTTACGCCATTATATCTTGAAATCTTAACAAATTTTTGGTATAATTATTTATGTATAACTTCCGATAGTTTCGGATATGAAGAAGTTGGAGATAGAGCTATGGCAAAAGAAAAGATTGAAAAGCCCCAATCCTTAGAGAAAACTCTTTGGGCGGCAGCAGATAAATTGATTGGAGCAGTAATGCCCCACGACTATATGAAAATGGTTCTCGGTCTTATATTCTTGAAATACGTATCTGACCGTTTTGAAGCTAAGTATGCTCAGCTTGTCGCTGATGGTGATGGGTTTGAGGAAGAAAAGGATGCTTATGCTGAGGATAACGTATTCTGGATACCCGAAAAATGCCGTTGGGGTTATATTAAGCAGTATGTAAAGAGTGAGTACATAGGCACTATTCTCGATCAAGCACTTGTCGATATTGAGAAGGAAAACGATGAGCTTCGCGGAATACTGCCCAAAGTATATTCCAAAGGTGACGTGGATAAGCGTCGCTTGGGTGAACTTGTTGACCTTTTCTCCAACAATCTTTCTACCGAAAATATGACGGGCGATTTGTTCGGAAGATGCTACGAGTATTTCTTGGGTGAGTTCTCTAAGAAGTTCGGACAGAAAGGTGGAGAATTCTATACTCCGCGTTGTGTTGTTGACCTTATCGTTAATATGATACAGCCCTTCAATGGTCGTGTTTACGATCCTTGCTGTGGATCGGGCGGTATGTTCTCTCAGTCTGCAAACTTTATCAACGAACATCAGGGCAGCATAAATAACATTTCCGTGTACGGACAGGAGCTTAACCCCGATACTTGGCGTATGGCAAAAATGAACCTTGCTATACGTGGTATCTCTGCGGACTTGGGTGACTCCCACGGTGACACTTTCCACGATGATAAACATAAGACCTTACGCGCAGATTTCATTATGGCTAACCCGCCCTTTAACATCAGCGATTATGGTCAGCCTTCTTTGCTTGAAGATCCCCGTTGGATTTATGATATTCCGCCTTCGGGTAATGCCAACTATGCGTGGATTCAGCATATGATAAGCAAACTCTCACCGCGCGGTGTAGCAGGCTTTGTATTGGCAAACGGTTCGCTTTCCACTTCGGGAAAACAAGAGTATAATATTCGTCAGAAGATGCTCGAGGAAGGCATCGTTGATTGTATTATCGCGCTCCCCACAAATCTTTTCAGTACGGTCACTATTCCTGCTTGTCTTTGGTTCTTGCGCAAGGATTGCCGTAACAAAGGCAAAGTCCTCTTTATCAACTGCGGTGAGAAAGGTATAATGATTGACCGAAAGATTCGCGAACTCACTTATAATGACGCGACAATCGGTCATACTGATAACCCCGAACTCATTGAAAAAGTCAAAGCTTACAACCTCGCTGAATATGGCGATGAAGCAAAAGGCGACGTCGAAAGCATTGCGGCAGTATATCACGCTTGGCTTAAAGGCGAAGGCTACGAGGATGTAAAGGGCTTCTGCAAATCTGCATCTATCGAAGAAATCCGTGAAGCTGATTACTCACTCGTTCCCGGTAGGTATGTTGGAACGGATGACTCGGGCAAAATGTCCGAGGACGAAATCAAAGCAGAGATTGTGAGAGTTAAGAAAGAACTCTTTGACCTTATGGAAAAAGGTAAGGAGCTTGATGAAAAGGTCTATGCTATTTTGAATAGCGAGGATTAACACTTACTATCAACTATGTGCGATTGTTCGGCTTGACTTTCGTGGTATTTTTCCAAGAGAAAGCGCCCGAAATCTTTTATGCTTATCTGAAAAACGGTGCTGCCGTTCAAAAGCGTTTGAAGCCTTTTACGGTTATAATTGGAAGATAAATAACGAAAAATATATTTTAGTTCATCCTCTGATTGACACGTAAGAGCTACGGCGTGTGTGCCGTTTATATAGGGCGTTCCGTCATACTTTATATATGTGAAATGTCCCCAATCGCTAACAGTTTCTGTTACATCGGGTACAATGATTGAATCACAATAAAGCAATTTATCAGAAGATACTTGATTGGCAAAATTATTGATGATACGAGAACTCGGAATGGTTTTCCCGCTATAATTCTTGTAAATATCACCGTAATGAACACATTTTACGCCAACGTTATCTTTGAAAAACTCTCTTGAAGTTGTTATTGGTTTATGGAATTGTATTTTTTCTTGTAATTTCATAATAAATCCTTTATGCAACGTTCCTTATACTATCAACTATGTGCTGTTGCTCTGCCAAAGAAACATCCGGGAAAGCCATATTTTCTATGACATCTTTGTTAAAAGACGGAAAGGTTGATTGGCTCGTTTCCGCAATGGTTTGATACATCCTCACCTTGTTTTCTTCGGTGAGGAAATAGTACAAATACTGCGGAATAACCTTTGATCTATCAGCTCGTATTTGAATAAATCCCGTTGAGGCAATTCCATTCTCAATAGTTTGGCTGACATAATAGTTGTGCTTTAATATCGGTCTAACCGAGGAAATTAAAATATCGCCTTCTTCTATCACGCGTTGAGCACGTGAAGGAATATTGTCGGTAAGATATTGAATACCAAGCAACTTACCATCTTCAACAGAGGATGTGTCAATGTAATTGACATAATCGGTCGGCTTCTTGCCTTTTGGATTGAACAAAACAAAATCTTTAATAAACATAGGACACCTTATATGAAAATTTGTAATATTGGAAAAATAATTACCGCCAAAATTGATGGGACAAACTTAACTCGTGACAATTATATATCTACTGAAAATATGCTGAGCAATTGCGGCGGCGTTGTTGCCTCGTCATCCGTTCCCTCAACCAAGGTAACTCGTTTTTCTAAACACGATGTACTGCTATCTAATATTCGCCCATATTTCAAAAAAGTGTGGTTTGCTCGCTTTGATGGTGGATGCTCAAATGATGTTATTTGTATAAGAGCTAACGAAAAAGATTGTCTTTCGCAATATCTCTATTACGCGATTTCTACCGATAGTTTTATAGATAGTTTTTCCGCATCATCCAAAGGAACAAAAATGCCAAGAGGCGATAAAAATGCACTTCTATCTTATGAAATTCCCGATAGAACGATAGACGAGCAACAGCACATAGTTGATACTGTGAGGAATATTATATGACCACTATTAAGCTTAAAGATTGCGCTAATATAAAAACAGGCAAACTAAATTCCAACGCAGCAGTAATTGGAGGTATATATCCGTTTTTTACGTGTGATCCTGAAACATCGCAAATCGATTATTTTTCTTTTGATGAAGAAGCAATTCTTTTGGCAGGAAATAATGCAAGCGGAAAATTTACTATAAAGTATTATGTTGGTAAATTTAACGCCTACCAAAGAACTTATATTATCAATTCTTCAACCGACACATTAAAAACAAAATACTTATACTACTTTCTCTCCACTAAGCTCCCTCAATTTACAACGCTTTCAAGTGGCAGTGCCACTAAATTTTTGACAAAAGCTCTTTTGGATAATTGCGATATTGAGGTGCCATCGTTAGACGAACAATCGCACATAGTTGATATTCTCGGAAGTATAGATGATAAGATTGAAAATCTTGAAGAAATCAACTCAAAATTGCAGAACTATTGCATTGCTAAATATCGTCTACTATTCTCAGATGTTGAACACATACCTCTTTCAAATATAGCAGCAATTACAATGGGGCAATCACCCGCCGGAAATACATTAAATGATGAAGATGGTGTAGTGTTCTATCAAGGACGTACAGATTTCGGCTTTAGATATCCAACGGTGAGGCTGTTTACCACTGATCCAAAAAGAATGGCAAAAGCGGGAGATATTTTATTAAGCGTAAGAGCGCCTGTTGGTGACGTAAATATCGCCGCTGAAGATTGTTGTATTGGACGCGGCATAGCTGCCGTTTCAAGCGAATATAATAGCTTCGTTTATTATTCAATTCTTAACCAAAAATCCGATTTTGATATATACAACAACTCGGGTACAATTTTTGGTTCCATAAACAGAGATGCATTATCCGCTTTCAAAATTCCTGCTGCAAATATTTCTTTAATTGAAACATTTGAAAGTATGGCTTCTAATGTTGATAAATCTATACATAATAACACAAAAGAAATTGATAAACTCAGAACTTTAAAACAAACGTATCTGCAAAAATTCTTCGGTTAATCGCCGGAGAATTTTTGTATTTTATCTGCCTTGTAATTGATATTCTCGGAAGTATCGATGATTCCATTGAAAACAACGAGAAAATCGCCGCCAATTTGGAAGACTATGCTATATCAAAATATCAAGAAATCACAAGAGGCACAAACGATTTTATCACCCTTGGCGAAATTGTTGATATATATGATTCCAAGCGAAAACCCCTTTCAAGTCGAGAACGAGAAAGCCGCAAAGGTGACTACCGTTACTATGGTGCAACGGGCGTGCTTGATTATGTTAATGATTATCTTTTTGATGGCGAATACGTGTTGCTTGCTGAGGACGGAACTGTTATCGACGAGAATGGTTATCCTATTGTTCAGCTTGTAACGGGACAGTTTTGGGTAAATAATCACGCTCATATTATGCAAGCCAAAGCGGGATATACAAATTATAGTTTGTATGTGGCATTGAAAAAACTTTCGGTTAATACAGCGGTAACAGGTGCGGTTCAGTTAAAGATAAATCAAGCCAACCTCTGTGCATTAGAAATGCCGCGAATTGATGAAAACAAGCTTTTAACTTTCAACCAAGAAATAGAGCCGCTCTTTTTGAAAATAATACAGATAAGGGCAGAGATCGAAAAGCTGAATGAACTAAAACAACTATATCTCCATAAATTCTTCGGTTGACATATTAAAACAATGAAATAAAAGCGAACCTCCTTTACAATATTATTAGCCCAAAATAATATTAAAGGAGGTTTAACTTATGTTAGACAATTATGAAAAACAGTTGCGGCAAACCAATCTCGCGGAGAATACGATTACATCGTATCGACACTCTTTGAAGCAGTACATCGAAATGTACGACGGCGTTTTTACAAAGAAAAATCTGCTGTCCTTCAAAGGCTTTTTGATTGAGAAGTATTCACCCAAAACGGTCAATTTGAGAATACTTGCAATCAACAAATATCTTGAATTTAACAAGATGGAAAAGCTGAAGCTCAAGATGATAAAGGTTCAGCAGAAAACCTATCTTGAGAACGTAATCAGTGATGCTGATTACAAATTTTTCAAGAACAAGCTCAAAAAAGATGGGCGTATGAATTGGTATTTTATCGTAAGGTACCTTGCAGCAACGGGCGCGAGAATATCCGAGCTTGTACAGATCAAGATCGAGCACGTACATAAGGGGTTCATCGATATTTACGGCAAAGGCGGAAAAGTTCGCAGAATTTATATCCCTAAAACGCTCCGCAATGAAACGATCAAGTGGCTCGATGAGATTGGACTTGATAGCGGATACTTGTTCTTGAACCGCTTTGGAGAGAAAATCACCACCCGCGGTGTTGCTCATCAATTAAAGATCTTCGCTGCTGAATACGGAATGGATACAAAGGTTATCTATCCCCACTCTTTTCGTCATCGTTTCGCCAAAAATTTTCTTGAAAAGTATAATGATTTGGCGTTTCTTGCTGACTTGATGGGACACGAGAGTATAGAAACCACGCGTATTTATTTACGCAAAACCGCCAATGAGCAACAAGAAATCGTAGATAAGGTTGTAACTTGGTAATCTCATAATAAAAAGTTCTCCGGTTTTTAACCGAAGAACTTTTTTAGATAGAGTTGTTTTAGCTCATTAAGTTTGGCGTTTGTGATTAGCAAATGCTTTATTTTTTTAATTAAAGGTTCTGCTATCCTATGAAAATACGCCAATGTTTCCGTGTCGGGATAATAGAATTTCATTGCCTTGATTGTCTTAGAATTGACGGCAGTGGCTATAGATGATGTGTTGCCAAGCATATCAAAATTATATCGTTTCAAATAGCAATAGAGATATTCAACGATATTTTCATCGTTGCTCACAAAATGAGCGATGGCTTCGTTTGTTGCCATTTCGCATCCCGTGATAGCAACCTTGCCGATTGTCAGCTTGAAGCTAAGCAATACGGTGTTTTCGGGAGCTATTTTTACGTTGTATTTTTCGATACCTTTCGCCGTGATCTTCTCGCTCGAATCAAATGCAAAGACCTTTGCCTTACCCATATCAGAAATAGATAGCCACTTAACATCTTCGGGATTTTCGGTGAACCAATGCGACTCTTTTCTCGGCGGTGTTTTGCCTATGGAAATATCAAAAATCTCTTGCATTTCACTTCCTGTAAGTGTAGCGCTCGCGATTAAATGGTCATATTCCAATAGCATTTTTTCTTCCAACGCTTCAATGATTTTCTCGTTGTTTTCAATGGAATCATCGATACTTCCGAGAATATCAACCATAGGCATAATACGAACTTCTTATAGTTTTTTGCTATTGGCATATAAAAGTAACAAATTACAGTTGAATAATGGCAGATTTTATGATATAATTAATTCTATATAAATAATTCGTTTTAAGAGGGTGAAACGATATGAGTGAAATAAAATTTACAGAATCAAGTTTAGAAATAGCGGTAATTGAACAATTACAAGAATTAGGTTACGATTACGCCATTGATACCGATCAATGGTGCTTGTCACGCGCCCTCGATTCATTTATAAACGAAGAACTTCTTCTTGATAGATTGATGGCTATCAACCCCGGCGTTAAAATATCGGTGTTGGAGCAAGCTATCAGCCGCTTAAAGAACTTGGACAACCCCTCGCTCTTTGAACGCAACCATATCGTACATAGATGGCTCACCGATGGTATGCAAGTGGAAGATTATGAAAGCGATGTAAACCCTCTTGTTCGTTTTCTTGATTTCACCAACACAGAGAAGAACGTATTTCAAGTTGCAAATCAGCTTAAATTCAAGGAAAATCGCAATCTCCGTATTCCCGATGTCATTATTTTTGTAAACGGCATCCCACTTGTTGTGTTTGAACTAAAATCTATCGAATACAACGAGGACACGTTCATTGAAAGAGCTTACGAGCAGTTAGGTCGTAACGGCGAATCTGATGGGTACAGATACGATATTCCTACGCTGTTTAATTACAATGCTTTTCTCGTTATAAGTGATGGTGCAAACAACAAGGTTGGTACTCTTACAAGCGATATTACGCGCTATAACGAATGGAAAAGCTTAGATGGCGAGATTGGATATAAGAAAAACTATGCCTATAAGCTCGACGTACTTCTCGAAGGTCTTTTGAAGCCTGCACGTTTGTTGGATGTTATCAAAAACAACTTGTTCTTTATGAACAAGGATAAAGAGAAGCCGATTAAAATTCTCTCTCAATATCATCAATATTTCGGTGTTAAGAAAGCTTATGAGAGCATTAAAAAGAATTTGAAACCTGTGGGAAGTGGTAAGGCGGGTATCGTTTGGCATACGCAAGGTAGCGGCAAATCTTTCTCTATGGTTATGCTTGCACACAAGCTGATTACGGATATAGAAATGCGCAATCCTACGGTCGTTATTCTTACAGATAGAAACGACTTGGATAATCAGCTCTACACCACATTTTCCAATGCTGCTGAATTTTTGAGAACTCGTCCTGTTCAAGTAGAATCAAGAGAAGATCTTCTTGCTAAAATAGGTGCGGTCAAAGAAGGCGGTATTATCTTCACGACCTTGCAAAAGTTTGACAAAGCTAATATTGTACCGAACAATAGAAGCAATATCGTAGTTATCTCTGATGAGGCACACAGATCACATTACGGAATAGACGAAAAGATAGTATTAAAAGAAAATCCCGACGGTACATATTCGTCGTATTCTAAATACGGATACGCAAAGTATATCAGAGATGCGTTACCCGAAGCTACATACATTGGATTTACGGGAACACCCGTAGAATCGGGAGATCACTCGACCTCGGCTATATTTGGCGAAACCGTAGATACTTACGATATGACACAATCTGTTGAGGATGGTTCTACTGTAAAGATTTTCTACGAAAGCCGTTTGGCAAAGGTTTGGCTTGACGATGGAAAGCTCAAGGAAATTGATGCTTATTACGACGATCTTGCACAGCAGGGCGTATCTGATGATATAATCGAAGAATCAAAGTCTAAGCTTTCTTCTATGGAAGTTATTATAGGAGATAAGGATAGACTTCGACTTCTTGCCACCGATATTCTTGCACACTATGATGAGCGCAAGGATATTCTTAGCGGTAAAGCTATGATCGTTTGTATGTCAAGAGATATTGCATACAAGCTATACAAGGAACTCGTTGCCCAAGCTCCCGAAAAAGAGAGTGAGATAGCGGTTATCGTTACCGAAAGCAATAAGGATACCGATGAAAAACGCGAGTTGTTCAAAGACAAAGCCTACCGCGAAAATATGGCTAAAGAGTTCAAGAAGAAAGACGGTAGCATAAAGATTGTCATTGTTGTTGATATGTGGCTTACGGGATTTGACGTAACAGATCTCGATGTTATGTATATCGACAAGCCAATGAAAGGACACAATTTGATGCAGGCTATAGCCCGTGTAAATCGTGTTCACGTTGGCAAAGAGAGTGGTTTGATCGTTGACTATATCGGTATCAAACGCTCCTTGGAGGAAGCTCTTAATATCTATACTGCGAGAGATAAGGAACTAAATCTCCGTGACATACAAGAAACCGCCAAATCTATCCTTGATGAAAAGCTGTCTATTCTTGACGAGTTGTTTTATAAGGTCGATAAAAAGGGCTTCTTTAAAGGTTCAAACTCTGTAAGACTTAAGGCTATTCAAAACGGTGCAGACTTTGTGTTTACAACCGAAGAAATGAAGAAAGCTTACTTACAGATAACCAAGCAATTGAAAGACGCATACGTGGTTGCAATCGGTATTCTCGATGCTGACTACAAGAAAAAAGTCCTTTATTATCTTGCGGTTCGCCACTTCGTTCAGAAGGTTGAGCGCGGCAATATGCCGCATAATATCACACCGGAATCTATCAACAAACACGTTGCCGATTTGATTGCAGAAGCAATTAAAGGTGATGAGGTTAAGATACTTACCAAAGTTGAGGACACGGAAGAAAATCGTGATATTTGGGATTTATTGTCCGAAGAAAAGGTTGAAAAGCTTCGTCAATCTCAACCTCCGCACGTGTTCATCAAGATAATGGAACGCTTGTTGAAAGAGGCGGTTAAGGAGTATCGTGGTTATAACCTTGTTAAAGCAAAGGAATATAGCGAACGCCTGAGAAAGCTTCTTGAAGCATACAACACGCGCGAAGATGACTTGCAGACGGATATGACCATTGTTGGTTTGATTGCTTTCTCACAAGAGATGGTTGAGTCTGAAGCATATGCAAAGAAGAACAATCTTACAGGACGAGAGAGAGCCTTTTACGATGCCCTTGTAGCAAACAAAAGCGCAATGGAACTGATGTCGGATGATATATTGCGCGTAATGGCTATGGAGCTTAAAGCTATCGTTGAGGAATATGCAACGGTGGATTGGTCAAAGAAGAAGGATACACGCGCTAAAATGCGAATGCAAATCAAGCGTTTGCTCAAAAAGTATAACTATCCGCCGGAATACTCCGAAGAAGCAATTTCCCGTGTAGTAGATCAGGCAGAGTTTATGATGTAAAACAAAAGCGCCATCTTGAGTAGAATCCAAGATGGCGTTTTGATATGTTCATTTTTTCTTTTTCTTCGGCTTTGTATCAATGGCTTTAAGCAGCAGGGCATCAATATCCGCGGTGCTTTTACCTTCCGCAATAAGCTCGTTCCGTTTCTCGCTTAAAGCTTGTATAATAAATCTGTGCTGAAAATCATCGACTTCGATTTCATATTTCTTGGTGTCCATAAAATATCCTCCCTTGATTTGTGACATAATTATACCACAAGCGAGGAATATTGACAAATCTGTGGGTACGAAAAAACGCCACCTTAGACTTTCATCTAAGATGGCGTTTTTCTGTTCGTATCAGAGCGAAACCTTCACGGCGAAGCCGCCGCTAAAGAAGTAGGTGTTCGTCCAATACACGTTTGGTGGACCCGACGGGAGTCGAACCCGTGTCCGAAAACCTCTTGATATGACCTTCTCCGAGTGCAGTCTGTTATTTAGAATTCCCCTTGGGAGACGTCAACAGACAGACTTCTCCTTTGGGTAGCCATTTTTTGCGTGATCGGCTCAATGGCGAAAGGCCGATGCACGTTCACCGCTGTCTTGACGCTCAGGCCGAGGTCGCGATACTCCTCGGCGGAACGGGTGGCTTATGCCACAGCACTGCCGTTAGGCAGCCATTGCTACAGTTCTATTGTTAGCGTTTATTTTTAATTTGGACCTTTTAAGAGATTGTCCGGCTCTACTCGCTTATCATACCTCAAAATCCCCGTCGAAACCTTTACGGGCCCATAAATTGAAGTAATGGGTAACAGTGAATAGTGAAAACGTATCAGTCGTAGTGAGAGCTTTCCTTCATACGTCTGTCCATCTCGCGTGTTGCCTCATTTTTCGCGGCGGTATCGCGCTTGTCGTAAAGCTTTTTGCCTCGGCAGAGTCCGACCTCGACCTTGACGTTCTTTCCCGAAAAATAGAGTGAGAGCGGTACGAGGGTATATCCCTTCTGCGCAACAAGGCCGAAAAGCTTATTAAGCTCCCGTCTGTGCATAAGAAGCTTTCTGTCGCGAAGCGGCTCGCGATTGAAGATATTTCCCTTCTCGTACGGACTTGCGTGCATACCTACGACGAACAGCTCACCGTTCTTGAACGAGCAATATGAATCCTTGAGATTCACCGCGCCCGCGCGCAGACTTTTAACCTCTGTTCCGAAAAGCGCTATTCCCGCCTCGTATTTGTCGTCCACGAAATATTCGTGATAAGCCTTGCGATTCTGCGCGATAACTCGTCCGCCCTGCTTTTTTTCAGCCATAACAGCGCCCCCTTCTCAAAGTTTTTTCGCAAATCACCGTTGCTGTATTATTGTACCACAATTATTTTGCAAAATCAAGTGTTTTCGGTCGATTTCAAAAAACATTGACAAATCATCAATTTAGTTATATAATTATTTTATTAAGAAAGGGGTATAAAAATGGAAAAAAGAATTTTATCCTTAATACTTTCGATCGTTCTGATCGTATGCGCTCTGGCGCTGACACTTTCCTCTTGCGGCAATGGAGAAGGCGCGCAGGACACGTCCGAAAACACGTCCGAGAATACCTCGGCAGAAACCACCGCTGTCGGCTCATCATCGGAGAGCACCGATACTGAAACTACGTCGACAGAGCCTATTGAGACCGATGCGATCTATACCGTTTCGGGCGAAAGCGGCGAGCTCGAGCTTGAGTGGTCTCTCGGCACAGTATGCTCATCCAGCAACTCACTTTACAAAAACCAGATATCCACAATCTTGCAAAACCATTCCTATACCAACGTAATAACCTTTCCCAAGGCGGGAACTAAGATAAGCTTTGTTGATGAAAAACCGACCTTTGCATCAAAGGGCTCATACATATTTTCCTCGTGGACTATGGTAAACGGTAAATGGACTCTTGACACAGAGGGAATCAACTACGCGGGCTCAAGCTCTGCTGAAAGCTGGATCGCAACACCCGTTGGAGATTCAATGGTATACACATACGTAACCTCATACGCAGGAGAATCGCTTCGAATCTGCTATCATTCCGGACACACGGATAAGAATACACCCGTATTTCCTACCGTAACCTTTGAGGTAACGGGCGAGAAAGGAACCTACGAGCAGCAGCTTGAATACGAGGCTTCAACTACACTGCCCATCCCCGAATCTGAATATTGGTTCAGCGTCTTTGAGGACGTAGAGCAGATGAACATAATAGGCGACTCATACTTTGGCTCTAACAATCCCGGCAAGGAATACGTATGGCCGCAGCTTCTTGCAAACAAATACGGATTTTCGCTTGACAATAAGGGAATCGGCGGCTCGACGATGTCTAATTTTGTTACCACGAATCATCCCATGGTTGACAGATACACCGATATGCCCGACAACGATCCGCAGATAGTTCTGCTTCAGGGCGGACGCAACGACCGCAACAAAAACGTTCCTATAGGCAATAACACCGACGTTGACACCAAGACCTACAAGGGTGCGGTCAACTATCTTATCACAAAGCTTCAGGAGAAATATCCCAACGCTCTGCTTATCTGTATAACCCCTTGGAAAATAAATACCGACAGCGACCGAAACGACCTTGGCAAGAACACCTACGACTATGCCAAGGCGATGGTAGAGGTATGCGAATACAGAGGCGTGGTCTGCTTCAACGCGGCGGACACCGAGCTCAGTCAGGTATATATGGAGGATGCGGAATTCCGCTCCAAATACTGTATCGCGGGTGGCGATATCAGCCATCTGAATATAAAGGGCTTCGAATACGTTATGCCTAAGTTTGAAAAGTTCATAGCGGCGGAATACGAGGAATTTCTCAACGCAAAGCAAAGTAATTAAGAAAGAGGTCAAAAAATGAAAACTTACGTTTTATTTAATCCCTATGCAGGAAAAAAGGAAACTTTTGATGCTTCTATCGAAAAATTAAAGGGATATCTTGAGGGCAAGGAAACCGAATTTCTTGACATCACAAAGATCGACGATTATTCCAAGCTTTTCGCTTCTCTTTCGGAGCAGGACGAGATCTGCGTATGCGGCGGCGACGGAACTCTCAGCCGTTTCGCAAACTCCATTGCCGATATCGACGTAAAGAACGATATTTTATATTATGCAAACGGCACGGGAAACGATTTTCTCCGCGATCTCGGCAAGGAACGCGAATCAGCTCCCTTCCCTATAAACGAATACATAACTAATCTCCCAATAGCCGAGGTCAAGGGCAAGACCTATCGTTTTCTCAACAACGTAGGATTCGGCATTGACGGATACTGCTGTGAGGTCGGCGATAAGATGCGCGAGGCGGGCAAGACCGACATTAACTACACCTCTATCGCAATAAAGGGACTTCTCTTTGGATTCAAGCCCGCAAATGCTACCGTTATCGTTGACGGCAAGGAATACAGCTACAAAAAGGTATGGATCGCCCCTACGATGAACGGAAGATTCTACGGCGGCGGAATGATGCCGAACCCCGAGCAAAAGCGCATAGGAGAGGAACGTGAAATATCTGTAATGATCTGGCACGGCTCGGGCAAGCTCAGCACGCTTATGGCATTCCCCTCTCTCTTTAAGGGCGAGCATATCAAGCACACCAAGATGATCGCAATACATAGCGGAAGATCTATCACCGTGCGCTTTGACGCGCCCAAGGCGGTACAGATCGACGGAGAGACGATAAAGGACGTTTCCGAATACACGGCAACGCTCGGAAATTAAAATGAAAAATATGACAAGTATTAAAGTAAAAGCTCTCCTGGAGCAAATGACGGTTGATGAGAAGATAGGCCAGCTCATTCAACTTAACCCTAAATTCTTTGCCGACGTTTCGGTAGACGTTACGGGGCCGTGGGAATCACTCGGCATAGACGAAGGCTTTTTGAAGAATATCGGAAGCGTACTCGGAAGTAGAAATGCCGAGGAAATGCTGATCATTCAGAAGAAGCATATGGCAGAGGATAAAAACAAGATCCCTATGCTCTTTATGAAGGACGTTATTCACGGATATCGCACTATATATCCCATTCCGTTGGCTCTCGGAGCGTCGTTTGATCCCGATCTTGTGTGCGAGTGCACCCAAATGGAAGTCAAGGAAGCATCGGCGGGCGGAGTCCACGTAACCTTTGCGCCGATGGTAGACTATGCTCGCGACGCGCGTTGGGGCAGAGTTATGGAGACCTGCGGAGAAGATCCTCTGCTAAACTCTATAATGGGCGCGGTTCAGGTAAAGGCGATACAAGGAGACGATCTGAGAGATACCGATCACATAGCGGGCTGTGTAAAGCATCTCGCCGCATACGGTGCTGCCGAAGCGGGCAGAGATTACAACACGGTCGAGATGTCAGAGAGACAGCTCCGTGAATTTTATCTTCCTGCCTACAAGGCGTGTATCGATGCAGGAGTAACTATGCTTATGCCGTCATTTAACTCGCTCAACGGTGTTCCCTCTATCGCAAACAAATGGATAATGAAGACCGTGCTCAAAGACGAATGGGGCTTTGAAGGCGTAGTTATCAGCGACTCAAACGCGGTCGGAGAGTTGAAAACTCACGGCATCGCCGCAGACTCCAAGGCCGCTGCAGAGCTGGCGTTCAAGGGCGGATGCGACATTGAGATGATGACGGCAAATTATTACGTAGGTCTCAAGGAGCTTATTGAAGAAGGCAAAATAGATATGGCACAGCTTGATGCCGCAGTAGAGAGAATACTTAACCTCAAGGAATCACTCGGACTTTTTGAGGATCCATTCAGAGACGCATCTCCCGAAAAGGAAACGGCAGTATGTCTTACAGACGAGCATAGAGCGATCGCGCGCAGAGCCGCCGAGGATTCAACTGTGCTGCTCAAAAACGACGGTACTCTTCCCTTCTCGAAGGACGTTAAAAAGATAGCGCTCATCGGACCGTTTGCGGAAAGCAAAAAGATAATGGGCTCCTGGGCGTGTAACGGCAGAGACGATGAGTGCGTCAGCATTGCAGAGGGAATACGCAATCTCCTTCCAAATGCCGAGATCACTGTTGTCAGCGGCTGCTCGGCAGAGCTTGGCTCTACCGATACGAGCGGATTTGACATCGCGGTACAGGCGGCTGCCGACGCAGATGCTGTTATCCTGTGCCTCGGCGAGCTGTCTATATACAGCGGCGAGGGTAACAGCCGTGTTGATATTGGACTGCCCGGAGTGCAGAACGAGCTCGCGAAAATATGTGTCGCGGCTAATAAAAACACAGCGGCGGTAATATTCAACGGACGTCCTCTTACGCTCGGTGAGCTCGACTCGATCTGTCCCGCGATCCTCGACACCTTCTTCCCCGGCAGCGAGGGTGGAAACGCTATCGCAAATCTTATGTTCGGCGTTGCAAATCCGTCGGCAAGAGTGCCGATGAGCTTCCCGCGCGCAGTCGGTCAATGTCCGGTCTATTACAACCATCCCTCTACCGGTCGTCCCAAGAGAAACGACTTTGACAATTACCGCTTCAAGTCGAGATATCTTGACTGCGGAAATCTCCCGCTGTACTCATTCGGACACGGACTTTCATATTCCGATTTTCGTTATGAGTCTATGGAGCTTGACAAAAAGCAATTTACCGCAGACGAAAAAATAACGGTTACTGTAACCGTCAGAAACGCAGGCGAGAGAGACGGAAAAGAGGTCGTCCAGCTTTATATGCACGATCTTGTAGCGTCCTCGGTGCGCCCCGTACAGCAGCTGATCGCCTTTGAAAAGGTGGAGATAGCCGCAGGAGAGACAAAGCAGATTGTCTTTGAGATCACCGAGCCGATGCTTCGCTTCTGGGATGCCGATTGCAATTATATCTCCGAGGCCGGCGAATTCGAGCTGTTCGTGGGATATGCCGATCACCCGTATATTCAGGACAGATTTGAGCTTATATAACAAAACAGCCCACGGGATCACCCGTGGGCTGTAATTTATTCATTTAATTCAGATAACTCTTACTCTCGAAACGCCTTCGATAGTCGCGATCTTATCAGCAAGGTCTGCGGGAATTGTACCCGTGATATCGAGCATCGAGTATGCGTTATCTCCCTTGGACTTGTTGATCATATTCTCGATATTTACGCCGATGCTTCCGAGCATTGCCGTGATACCCGAGATAACGTTGGGGATATTTGCGTGAAGCACGCAAAGTCTGGTGTCGCCGGTTACGGGCATATCAACGTTGGGGAAGTTTACGCTGTTCTTGATGTTACCGTAGCGGAGATATGCGTCAAGCTGAGTAGCTGCCATAACCGCACAGTTATCCTCGGACTCAGCGGTAGATGCGCCAAGGTGAGGAATGGTTACGATGCCGGGAACGCCAACCGTATCATCGGTCGGGAAGTCGACAACGTAGGAAGCGACCTTGTCCGAAGCAAGAGCTGCCTTGATATCAGCGGAATTTACGAGATCTGCACGCGCGAGGTTAACGATCCTTACGCCGTCCTTCATAAGAGCGAGAGACTTCTCACAGATCATTCCCTTGGTGTCGGGAGTGGAAGGAACGTGAAGCGTTACGTAATCCGCTACCTTGAATACCTCGTCAAAGGTTGCAGCCTTTACTACGTTATGGTTGATGTTCCAAGCAGCCTCAACGCTCATAAAGGGGTCGCATCCGACAACCTTCATTCCGAGTCTTACGGCGATATTTGCAACGAGTCCGCCGATAGCTCCGAGACCGATAACACCGAGAGTCTTGCCCGCAAGCTCAACGCCCGCGAACTTGGACTTGCCTGCCTCAACTGCCTTTGCAACGCCCTCGGTTCCCGCAAGAGACTCTGCCCACTTGATACCGCCGACAACGTCTCTGGATGCGAGCAACAAAGCGCAGATAGCAAGCTCCTTAACGCCGTTAGCGTTAGCACCGGGAGTGTTGAATACTACGATTCCTTCCTTGGAGCAACGGTCAACGGGAATATTGTTTACACCCGCGCCTGCGCGAGCGATAGCTATCATATTTTTATCAAAGGTCATATCGTGCATAGCCGCGGAACGAACCAATATAGCATCGGCATTCTGAACCTCTGTGCCTACGTTGTATTCAGCGGGATCGAGCTTATCTGTGCCGACCTTTGCTATCTTATTAAGACAAAGTACGTTTTTCATTATATGTAATTCCTTTCGAATTTTTAATAATACAGGGCACAGCTTATGCTATGCCCTGCTCGTTTTTATATTTTTTACGCCTTGGGATTGTTAGCGGCAAATTCTTTCATGAAAGCAACGAGCTTTTCAACGCCTTCATAGGGCATTGCGTTGTAGATAGATGCTCTCATTCCGCCGACAGAACGGTGTCCCTTGAGGTTCTTGAGTCCTGCCTTTGCTGCCTCGCTTGCAAACTTCTTATCAAGGTCTGCATCGCCCGTAACGAAGGTAACGTTCATCATCGAACGGCTCTCCTTCTTAACGGGAGCTATATAGTAATCCTGGCTGTCAAGATAATCGTAAAGAAGAGCTGCCTTCTTAACGTTCTTCTCCTTCATTACCTCAAGACCGCCCATCTCAAGTATCCACTCGTAAACGAGCTTTGCCATATAAATGGTGTAGCAGGGGGGAGTGTTATACATAGAGCCGTTCTCTGCCATGATCTTCCACTCAAGCATAGTGGGCATCTGCTCCTCGGCATAGTCGAGAAGGTCCTCGCGAACGATAACGAGCGTAAGTCCTGCGGGAGCCATATTCTTCTGCGCGCCTGCGTAGATAACGCCGAACTTGCTTACGTCGATAGGCTCGGAGATGATGCAGGAAGAAAGGTCTGCTACGAGCGGGATATCACCCGTCTCGGGTATATAAGGATACTTGGTTCCGTAAATGGTGTTGTTGAAGCAGATGTGGAGATATGCCGCATCGGGACGGATCATATCCTTGGTAACAACGGGAACGTGATCGAAATTGTCCTCTTTGGTAGTAGCGATGCACTTAACGTCGTAACCGAGCTTCTGTGCTTCCTTGAATGCCTTGCCCGAGAACTGTCCGGAAACTACGTAGTCAGCCTTGCCGGTTCTCTTGATAAGGTTGAGCGGAACTGCCGCAAACTGTGTGGACGCGCCGCCCTGAAGGAAGAGCACCTTGTAATTATCGGGGATATTCATAAGCTTGCGGAGCATAGCCTCTGCGTCGTTTATGATTGCTTCATAGTCCGGAGATCGATGGGACATCTCCATAACTGACATTCCCGATTCTCCATAGCAAACCAGCTCTGCTGCGGCTTTCTGAAGAACATCAAGGGGAAGCATAGACGGGCCCGCCGAAAAATTGTAAATTCTGTTCATAATGAACCTCCGTGAAATGAAATTTGAATCTTTGCCACTTGCAAAAACATATTTTTATTATACTTAAATGTCAAAAAAATGTCAATAGCTTTTACAAATTTTTATCTGTTTTTATTATTTTATAAGTATCAACTGCTCGGCATAAGGAAGCGAACGTATCCAATCGCAGAAAACGTGCCACTCGGCGAGCTTGTGGGTGTTGCGAGCGTAGTACATATTGATGAGATTTTCATAGTTCATAGTTACCGTTCTCATCTGATTGTAGCTCGAGGGGAGGGTCTGTATCATATTATGCCAGCTCTGTCTGTCGTTCTTGTTCTCGCAGAATTTCTGTCTCTCCGCCTCAAGATATTCTATGACGGCATCAAGCATTTTAAGTCCGCCCTCGTCCATTCTGTCGCAGGAAAAATCCTCTCTCTCAAAGGGCTTGGCGTGGATCTTATGCATAGTCGAGCAGGAGTTTGCTACCGTACCTACCTTATACGTGTCAAATTCCTTCCACCAATAAAGCGGCGCTGTGATATCGACAGAAACGAATATCATACGAAGAAATTTTCTGTGGTCGCTGCCTGCCTTTGCAAGTCTTGACGCAAGATCAAGGTCATTCTCTCCGAGAACGTAGTTTCCGTTATCATCGTAATAGCTGTCGCCTCTTGCCCAGCTGTTCATAGGATTTCTCGCTCCGCGAATGGAATTTTCAAGGTTCATTACTGAAGTTCTTTCTACCTTTAGCATTTTGTCTCTCCTCTCAATTAAAATCAGATCTCGCAATCGAGAACGACTCTGCTCTCGATAACGCTGCAAACGTAGCCCGACACCTTGAGATGCTCGGGATGCACTGCGTAGGTGTGCAGGTCGTCTAAATTCTCAAACTCGGTGATAAGAATGAGATCGTACGACATATCGGTATGTGACACGTCCTTGCCTATCTCCATCTTTTTAAGCTCGGGAATTATCGGAAGCAGAGCAAAGAGCTTATCTCTGACGATATCAAGGTTTTCCGCCTTGGTCTTTCCCTCTCCGACCTCTTTGAATTTCCACATAACAACGTGTCTTATCATACTTTTGCGCTCCTTTGGCATTTTTTATAATCTTTATAAATAATGATATCATATTTTGATATAAAAGTCAATTGACTTTTTGTGATTTATATGTTATTATATATTATAAGTTTCTTTTAAACGTCATCGGAGGATATAATATCATATGTTTAACGGTCAGCTTATTTCATATTCGGGCGTTCAGCCGAGCGGAAATCTCACCATCGGCAACTATCTCGGAGCTATCAAAAACTTTTCACTCTATTCCGAAAAATATAAGTGCTTTTACTGCGTAGTCGACGAGCACGCGATAACGGTAAGGCAGGTTCCCGCCGAGCTCCGTCGCCGCACCTACGAAACACTCGCGCTTTATATGGCGTGCGGACTTGATCCCGACAAGAACACTCTTTACGTGCAGTCGCACGTTCACGAGCACGCAGAGCTTGCTTGGATCCTCAACTGCTTCACTATGTTCGGAGAGCTCTCCCGTATGACTCAGTTCAAGGACAAGAGCGCAAAGCACTCGGAAAACGTCAACGCGGGACTTTTCACCTACCCCACGCTTATGGCATCGGATATCCTTTTGTATCAGACCGACGTCGTTCCCGTTGGCATTGACCAGAAGCAGCACGTTGAGCTCTGCCGTGATATCGCGGAGAGATTCAACCAGATATTCCCCGACACCTTTACCATTCCCGAGCCCATTATGGCAAAATCGGGAATGAAGATAATGTCGCTTGCCGATCCCACCAAGAAGATGTCCAAATCCGACGAGAACACAAACGCCGTCGTTTACATCCTCGACGACAAGGACACTATGATAAGAAAGTTCAAACGCGCGGTAACCGACTCGGACACCTGTGTCAGATTTGCCGAGGGCAAGGACGGAATCAACAACCTTATGTCCATCTACTCCTGCTTCACGGGCAAGACGATCGAGGAGATCGAGCGCGAGTTCGACGGACACGGCTACGGTGAGTTCAAGATAGCGGTTGGCGAGGCTTGCTATGATGCTCTCGCTCCCGTTCAGCAGAAATTCAACGAGATACTTGCGGACAAGTCCTATCTTGAAGCACAGATGAAGAAGGGCGCTGAGGAAGCTTCCTGGTACGCAAGAAGAACACTCGGCAAGGTACAGAAGAAGCTTGGCTTCGTCAAGATCTGATAAAAATAAAAATCAATAAAGACATAAATACAAAAACGAAAGGCTGGTTGCTCTATGGAACTTGAAAAGCTCAATCAACTCAAAAAGACCGCCGCAAAGATCCGTCTCGGAATAATCGAATCGGTACACGCGGCAAAGTCGGGACACCCCGGCGGATCTCTCTCGATAGCTGATATCATAACCTATCTGTATTTCGAGGAGATGAACGTAGACCCCAAGAATCCTAAATGGGAGGACAGAGACAGATTCGTTCTTTCCAAGGGACATACCGCACCCGCGCTTTACGCGACACTTGCCGAGAAGGGATTCTTCCCCGTCGACGCGCTGAAGACTCTCCGCAAGGTAGATTCCTTCCTTCAGGGACACCCCGATATGAAGGGCACTCCCGGCGTTGATATGTCCTCGGGCTCGCTCGGACTTGGATTCTCATCTGCTTGCGGAATGGCTCTTGCCGCAAAGATACAGGGCAAGGATTTCCGCGTTTACTCGATCGTCGGCGACGGAGAGAGCGAGGAAGGTCAGATCTGGGAGGCTGCTATGTTCGCGGCTCACTATAAGCTTGACAATCTTTGCGTAGTATTCGACTTCAACGGACTTCAGATAGACGGTCCTGTTTCCGAGGTTATGAACCCCGCACCCCACGACAAGAAGCTTGAGGCGTTCGGATTCCACGTTATATCCATCGACGGACACGACTTCGAGCAGATCGAGGCGGCATTCAAGGAAGCAAGAGAGGTCAAGGGCAAGCCCTGCGCGATAGTTGCTACCACCGTTAAGGGCAAGGGCGTTTCGTTTATGGAAAATCAGGTAAATTGGCACGGCGCAGCTCCCAACGACGAGCAGTACGAGATCGCTGTTGCCGAGATATCCAAGAGCTTATAAGGAGGGGAAAGTTATGGCAGAAAAGATCGCAACAAGAGACGCCTACGGCAACGCGCTTGCCGAGTTTGGCGAAAAATATGATTTCGTAGTTCTTGACGCAGACCTTGCGGCAGCTACGAAGACCGGTACCTTCAAGAAGAAATTCCCCGAAAGATTTTTCGACTGCGGAATCGCAGAGGGCAACATGATGAGCGTTGCAGCAGGTCTTGCGGCAACCGGAGTTCCCGTATTTGCTTCCTCTTTCGCAATGTTCGCGGCAGGCAGAGCCTTTGAGCAGATCAGAAACTCGATAGGCTACCCCCACCTCAACGTAAAAATAGGCGCAACCCACGCGGGCGTTACTGTCGGCGAGGACGGTGCAACACACCAGTGCCTTGAGGACATCGCGCTTATGCGCACTATTCCGAAGATGACCATTCTCAACCCCGCGGACGCAGTTGAAGCAAGAGCCTGCGTTGAAGCGGCACTGAATATCGACGGTCCCGTTTATATGCGATTCGGCAGACTTGCGGTTCCGGTAATATTCGGCGACGACTACAAGTTCGAGGTCGGCCGTGGCGTTGATCTCGTCAAGGGTAATGACGTAACGATCATCGCTACCGGATTTATGGTAGGCCCCGCACTTGATGCCGCAAAGCTTCTCGCAAACGAGGGTATCTCGGCAAGAGTTATCAATATGGCGACCATCAAGCCTATCGACAAGGATATCATTATCGACGCGGCTCGCTCCACGGGCGCTATCGTTGCCGCTGAGGAGCACAACGTTATCGGCGGTCTCGGCTCGGCAGTTGCAGAGGTCGTTTGCGAGAGCTTCCCCGTTCCCGTAGTACGCGTTGGAACGCAGGATTGCTACGGCCGCTCGGGCACGCCCGCAGCACTTTGCGAGATCTACGGTCTCACCCCCGAATGTATCGCCGCGAAGGCAAAGCTGGCAATAAGCCTTAAGAAATAAGGATTCACAAAACGTATAAGCATAAAGATCCCGTCGGCATAGCCGACGGGATCTTTCTTGTCAGTAAAAGTATTTGCTTAATATTATTTTAATTCAACCAATTCCTCTTTCTGCCGACGGATCAGCTTTTTAGAGACGACTATAATAAATATAAGATGGAACGACAGGGTTATTATCCAGGTAATAGGATAGGATATATACACCATCTGCGGAGATGGGAACCAGCGGAACATTGTCTGGATCCAAAGGATTCGCAGCCCGCACGCGCCGCCGAGCGATATTACCATTGCGGTTACCGAGCGGTCGAGCGCTCTCAGCACACCGCAGAATACGTCCATCAGTCCGCACAAAAAATACGTACCCGCAATGATGAACATTCTCTGCATCGCGGCGTCCATTGCGGCGTTCGAGGTAACGTACAGGGATATGAGCGGATATCTGAAGGTCAGCAATATTGCTCCGCCAATAAGTCCTATCGCAACGACCAAGATCGCGCTATAAGCCGTAATGCGCTTGATATTCTTAAACTTCTTCGCGCCCACGTTCTGACCAACGAAGGTCAGCGCGACGTGATACATAGAGTTCATCGCGATATAAAGAAATCCTTCAAGGCTTGACGATGCCGCAGAGCCCGCCACGACCACGTCGCCAAAGCTGTTTATCGACGATTGTATCAGCACGTTGGAAAGCGAAAAGAGCGTACTCTGTATTCCCGACGGAATACCGATATGCAGCATTTTCTTAACCTTTGCTCCGTCTATTCGAAGCTCTCTGAACGAAAGTTTGAGAGGGCCGCTCGTTTTCATCAGATATACCACAGACATTATCGCCGACAGATACTGCGAAACGATAGTAGCTATCGCAACTCCGTCAACGCCCATACCAAACACTACTATAAGGAATACGTTGAGTACTACGTTCACTACGCCCGATATGGCAAGGAAGATAAGTGGTCGCTTGGAATCTCCCACAGATCGTATCATTGAAGAAACGTAGTTATATACCATCGAAGCGGGAACGCCGAAGAATATGATCTTCATATAAAGTGTAGCAAGCGGAAGCACCTCGGCAGGCGTATCCATAAGCTCTAAAAGATCCTTGGAGAAAACGAAGCCGAACACCGCGATAACTATTCCGCATATCAGCGAAAGCAGTACCGACGTGTGTACTACCTTTTTGACCTCGTCAGGCTCCTTTGCGCCTATATGATGCGCCACGCAAACTCCCGCACCTACCGAAAGCCCCATAAACAAGCCGATTATGAGATTTGTCAGCGAGCCCGTGCTACCCACGGCAGCGACGGCAAGGTCCCCGCGAAACTGTCCGACTACGACAAGATCGGCAGCGTTGTAAAAGCATTGAAGGATACCCGTAATGACGATAGGTATCGCGAATAATAACATCTTTTTGAAAAACGGTCCTTCAGTCATATCGACCGTCTTTTTTACACGTTGCATGATTCCCTTTCTGTTAAAAAACCACAAAAACAATAAGCCTACATTGGTAATTATAGCACCAAAAAAAATAATGTCAATAGATAAAATAATAAATAAAAATTTTCATTAAAATGTAAAAGCGGCGGTCGCTTACGACCGCCGTTTTTCGTCATTATTTCTCTTATTTTTTCAATTCGTGGTCGAGCCACGTAATTCCAAGGTCGAACGCCTCGTAAAGTCCGTCCTTTGAGCCCTGACGGAGTATATTGTTGGGATCCTTTGAGTCAACGAGCTGAATAAATATTTTATTCGGAACTTCCTCGTTACCTATCTTTTTGTAAGACATTATCTCAAGTATAAGGATACATTTGTCGGTCATGTCGCCATAACAAATGGTGTCTCCCTCTCTAACCAACGGCTTTCCTTTATATTCAAGATACTTTCCGCCGACCTTTACTCTTTTATCCTCAGCCATTGTATTACTTCCTTTCCAGATTTAGTATATTATCTTAATTAGTATATCACAACAAAAACGAAAAGTCAACAGCTTTTAGCCGATATACGCGCTTTTTTTCATCATCTCGCCCGCGCTCTTTTTATTTTTGAGCGATAGCGTAAATATTGCATCAAGCTTTGATGAAAGCTCATACTGCTCGCTATGGAGCGGCGCGTCGGCAGGCTTTGTAACCACCTTTATTCCACCGCGCTTGCGATTCAGTGCAAGAAGCTCTCTGCCCCTCTCGTTTGCCGCAAGAAGCGTAGTATATTCCGGGCGTGCACGCAACATCTCCTCGCTTACCCCTGTCATACAGTACAGCATCGCACGTCTGATACGCGCGTTAGTATATACCTTTGTACCCGAAAGACGCATAAGCTCCTCTCCGTCCTTTGCCTCGCGTGCGGCAGAGCATATTCTGTTGGCAAGTCCGCCCGATGTCTCGGCAACGCCCTCAAAATCCGAGCCGCTGTGCAATCTGAAATACATAAGCGCCGCATCGAGCATCTCGGAGTTACTTACGAGCTCTCCGCTCTCCACTGCATCTCTCAAGGCTCTTGCCGAAGCCTCGGGCAAGCTTGACACCGCCGACTCAAGATCACCGTTTTCAACAAGCCGTCTGATCGCGCTTGCCGACGGGAGCTCGCCGGTCAGCGTTTCAGAGTTATACGCCGTGCCTATTCGCTCGGTCGTTTTTATGTCCATTTGATATCCGTTGCGCAGCACCGACCTTATATACGATATTCCAAGCAGATCGTTAGAGCCGAGCGAGCCGAATCCGCTCTCCTCTAAAAGAGATGCAAACACAGCCGCCGCACCCTCTCCCGATGCCGTTCGCTCTTTGAATCTATTCAAGAACTCCGCGCTCTCGCATACCCTTGCGGCGTCTATCAGCGCCTCGCCCTTGCCCTGCTCGCTTCCGAAAAAGAGCGTATCGCAAAAGAAGGATGCTATATACGTCGCCGCATCGGCAAAAAACTCAGCCCCCGCAGAGCTCCACGGATACGGAAGCTCAAGCACAAGATCGGCTCCGCACTCAAGGGCCGTGCGTGCGCGTCGGTATTTATCTGTCATAGCAAGCTCTCCGCGCTGAACGGCATTTCCGCTCATCACGCAGATTATTCGGTCAGCACCCGACTCGCGCGCCTTTTTGAAAAGATACGCGTGCCCGTTGTGAAACGGATTGAATTCGCAAACTATTCCGTAATCGGACATTTTATTCTCCTTTATTGTATTTTAATCAGTTTATTTTTAATTTTTATAAATTTTCTATTGAAAATATTTTTTGATTGTAGTATAATTATAAAGTATGATTATTTGTAATTTTTTATTGGAGGACTTTTAAAATGAAGATTCTTGTTGTTAACGCCGGATCGAGCTCGCTGAAATATCAGTTCATCGACACCGACACAAACGTTGTTTTCGCAAAGGGTCTTTGCGAAAGAATAGGCATCGAAGGCTCACTTATCAACCATAAGCAGCTTCTCAAGTCGATCGGCACTACCGAGACCGCGCCTATGAAGAACCACGCTGATGCTATGAAGCTCGTCGTAAAATATCTCACCGACGCTGAATACGGCTGTATCGCAGATATGAACGAGATAGATGCTATCGGACACAGAGTAGTCCACGGCGGCGCTTATTTCTCCGAATCCATTCTGCTTAGCGATGACGTTCTCGCAAAGCTTGAGCTCTGCCGCGATTTTGCTCCCCTTCACACAGAGGCACACCTTATGGGAATCAAGGGCTGTCTTGAGGCAATGCCCGAAAAGCCGCAGGTTCTTGTATTTGACACCGCGTTCCATCAGTCGATGGCTCCCGATGCATACATCTACGCGCTTCCCTATGAATACTACGAAAAGTACGGTATTCGCAGATACGGTGCACACGGAACCTCGCACAGATACGTCAGCGCAGAGATGGCAAAGCTTCTCGACAAGCCCGTTGAGGAGACCAAGATAATCACCTGCCACCTCGGCAACGGCTCGTCCATCACCGCAGTAAAGGGCGGAAAGGTTATGGACACATCTATGGGATTCACTCCCCTCGCAGGAGTTGAAATGGGTACACGTTGCGGCGACATCGACCCCGCTATCGTTCCCTACGTTATGGAAAAGGAAAATCTTACTCCCGATCAGGTAAACACGGTTATGAACAAGAAATCCGGATTCCTCGGAGTATCCGGTGTTTCTTCCGACGCGCGCGACCTTGATACCGCTATCAAGGAAGGCTCTGCAAACAGCGAGCGCGCACAGCTTGCGATCAACATTCTCGTTCACCAGATAAAGAAATTTATCGGAAGCTACGCTGCTGTTATGAACGGTGTTGACGCTATCGTATTCACCGCGGGCATCGGCGAGAACAACGCTGCTCTCCGTGAGCTCGTATGCTCCAATATGGAATATCTCGGAGTTGAGTTCGACAAGGCCGCTAACGCTACGGCAAGAGGTGTTATGATGAAGATCTCCACCGATAACTCCAAGGTTGCCGTTTACGTAATTCCCACCAACGAGGAGCTCGTTATCGCTAAGGATACCGCGGCTATCGTTGCTGCTCTTTAATTATTTTACCACAACGTAAAGTAAAAATCAAGTAAACAATCAAGATTAAACGCCCGAAGCTGTCCACAAGCTCCGGGCGTAATCATTTGATATATTATTAAGTATTTATTTGTACCTGTTTTATATCAGTTCTGGCTGTTCTTCATTTCTTCGAAACAAGCGCTGCAGTATACAGGTCTGTCCTCAGAGGGCTGGAAGATAACCTTTGCCTCTCCGCCGCACTTTGCGCATACCGTTGTGAAGTACTCGCGAGGAGCTCTGCCTGCATTTTTCTTTGCATCACGGCAAGCCTTGCAGCTCTTTGGCTTATTCAAAAATCCTTTCTCTTTGTAGAATCTCTGTTCGCCTGCTGTGAATACGAATTCGTTTCCGCACTCCTTACATACAAGTGTCTCATCTGCAAATTCTTCGGTCTCGGCAACGATCTTTACTTCTTCGTTCATTGGTTGTTTACCTCTCTTGTTGTAATTGGTTTTGTGTTGTCCCCTCTGTTTATGGACAGCCAGAGAGGCATATCTGATTCGGTTTCCCGCATCATTCATAGATTATTTTATCGGAGCGTTTCACGAAGCTTTACTCTTATACGGTATATCGCGTTGCTTACCGACCTTTCGTCCTTGCCGACAAGCTCGCCGATCTCCCTGGCGCTTCGTCCCGACATATAAAGCTGCCACACACGGTACTCAAAATCCGAAAGATTTTTTCTGATCACCGAGTAGAGCGCCTTTATGCTCTCCTGCTCCAATATTTTTCCTAATGGGTCCTCCGAATCACCGGCGAAGAAATCATCGCTCAAACTGTCAGATAGCCGCTCGGACTCGTGCTTTTTATGCGCGCGAAGCTGTGATATCAGAGCATTCGTTATGCATATCTTGGCGTACAGTCCGAATTCAACCTCGTTTTGATCCAATTCGTAGGTCATAACAGAATTATAAAATACAACCGTCGCTTCCTGGCGGAGATCATCAATATCCGCACTCGACTCGTACGTGCCTGCGTACTTGGCGACCGAAGCCTCAATAAGAGGGGAGTACATCTCAAGAAGCTCTCCGAAAGCCTTTTGATCTCCCGCGCGGAAATCAACTATCAGCTCTCGCACCTTTTGTCTATCAGTATTAAAGCCCATTCTACCCCCGACCTTTTCGGCAACTGCATTTCGTAATTTAATTATATCATTATTTTGCACATTGTCAATAGTTTTTTTGAAATATTTTTTGTGTTTTTTCGACAAAAATCTCACCTGCTTGTGTTTTTAAACATAAAAAGACGAGGGCTTTTGTAAGATATCACCATATTTTTATGCTCCAATATAAAAACACGGTAAAAGCCCTCGGTCCTTGATCATTGATTTAGTTAAAAAGATAATTCACGTTTCCTGCGAGCAATGCGTGCACACCCCTGAATATTGCCTCGGGACGCTCGTAAAAGTTTTCCTTCATTGCATTGGCACGCTGAAGCGTATCAACGGTAACGAATTGCTTAAAAATGCACACCCCGCGCTCGTGGAAGGTACAGCAAACGTCATATTTTCCCGCCTCGTTCTTCTCGACCGTGCATTTTATAGATATTCCGCGTTTCTTAAAATCAAGATATCTGAACGCCGCGGCAAGAGACTGATCAAGGATACTCTTGATGATGTCGCTCTTGAGCTCGCGCGCAACGATCGCACCCTTGTCGGTAACACGGTACTTCTCTTCTCCGTCCTCGACCAGCTTTTCAACAAGTCCGCCGTCAAGCATCGAGTTGAACGCCTCTGCAAAATCCAGATACATAACGTAATCCGTTTGCATAACTATATCATTGATAGTGATAAAGTCAAGCGGATAATTTATATTTTCCATAAGATACAGAACGAATATCTTTACGTTGGTAATACTTCCTATATGAGAACCCATAGTTTTTCTCCCTTTTTCTTTCCTTAAAAAACATTTTAACATATTTTATATTTTTTTTCAATATTTATTTGCAATTTATCGTAAAATGTGTTATTATATAATATAAGTTTAATTTTTGCGAAAGGTTTTTGATTATGATAAACATTGCAATTCTCGGCTTCGGAGTCGTTGGAAGCGGAACAGCCGAGGTACTTACCGAAAATAAAGCTATAATCGAGGAGCGCTTGGGCAAGGAATACAATATCAAATATATCCTTGATCTTCGTGATTTCCCCGATTCTCCCTTCGCGGATAAGATAGTCCACGATTTCAATATAATACTTAACGACAGCGAGGTATCTATCGTTGCCGAGATGATGGGCGGCTCGCATCCCGCGTATGATTTCACCAAGGCGGCACTTATGGCGGGCAAGAGCGTTGTTACCTCTAACAAAGAGGTAGTCTCCACCTTTGGCGTGGAGCTCTGCGCTATCGCGAGAGAGCACGGAGTCAGATATCTTTTCGAAGCAAGCGTTGGCGGCGGTATCCCGATAATCAGACCGCTTATCAACGACCTTTCGTCGAACAAGGTTACAAAAATATGCGGTATCCTCAACGGAACCACAAACTATATACTCACATCTATGCGCGATAAGGGCTCGGATTTCTCCGAGGTACTCGCAGAGGCTCAGAAGCTCGGATATGCCGAGGCGAATCCCTCGGCTGACGTTGATGGCATCGACGCCGCAAGAAAGATAGTAATTCTTTCCGCACTCGCTTCGGGAAAGCTCATATCTCCCAAAGCCATATACACTAAGGGCATCACCGAGATAACGCTTGAGGACGTTGCGTGCGCCAAGGAATTCGGATATACTATAAAGCTCATCGGATATACCGAGATAAAGGACGGCAAGGTATTTGCATTCGTTTCTCCCCGCATGGTTCCCCTGTCCAATCCTCTGTCCACCATCGACGGAGTTTTCAACGGCGTTCTCGTATCGGCTAATATGGTCGGCGAGGTAATGTTCTACGGCCCCGGCGCAGGAAAGCTTCCCACCGCAAGTGCTGTCGTGGCAGATATCATTGATATCATCGCGAATATGGATTTCGAGGCAAAGCCTATCGTATGGGAAGAGGCGACCGAGGAGGATCTTGCAGACTTCGAGGGCTACGAGTGCAGAAGAATGTTCGTCGTAGAGGGCGATGTTCCCTGCGGAATGCCCGAGTGCAAGACGAAGGCTGTAAACGGAATGACCGCATGCGTTACCGATGCACCTATGAGCGAAAAGGACGCGAATGCACTTTTGGCAAAGCTTTCGGACAAAGCAGTTTCAGCTTATAGAATTTTATAATGACACGATCCCCTTGACGTAAAAATCGTCAAGGGGATTTCTAAAAAGGTCTTGACAAACATTAAAAAATGTTGTATCATATTAAGGTACGCAGAATAAGCTGAACAGTAAAATTCATTTGAAAGCAAGCTCTGCTTCGGAGACCTCGCTCCGTGTAAAAATTAAAGGACAAAACGTAATAGCGAGAGCGACTTCTTCACTATTCACTCTTACCTATTACTTCATATGCGGGTATCTTTGTGCTACGCACAAGCAAAGAACGAGGACGTTCTTTGGGCATCGCCATACCACGCTCACTTCATTCGCGGGTATGGCGGAATTGGCAGACGCGCTAGATTCAGGTTCTAGTGAGGCAACTTCGTGCAGGTTCAAGTCCTGTTACCCGCACCAAAAAGAGATAGACGGCTTTTGCTGTCTATTTCTTTTTTGACCGAGCTTATAGACGCTGAACCTCTCCAACTCGCAGAGTTGGATTGCTTTGCGCACAAATTATTTTTATCAACAAATATACGCCGGCGCAAAGCGAGGTTCGCAAATCCTGTTACCCGCACCAAAACAATAGGGACGACAAAGCCGTCCCTATTGTTTTGGTCTGAGTGATCGGCTCGCAGAAATTTCCCAACGCAAGAAGTTGGTAGCAGGCAATGTTTGCGCATTTCCCTTGCTTTTTCCTTTCTTTTATGCTATACTATAAATGATAAAAAGCATCTCTGCCACATCGATACAATAATCACACTTACTTGATTGGAGAAAAAATGTTAGATATACTGACAAAGCTTAATAATATTGCCCAAAAAGATGATATAAATACATACTGTTTTAGTGTTTCTACAGAAAAAGGAATCGAGACTCTTGAAAGAATACCGGCAAATCCTTGCCAAAACTGTTATTCAGTCGCCAAGGTTTTCTGCGTAACGGCAATTGGAATGCTTTTTGACGAAAAGAAGCTCTCAACAAATACAACGATCGCGGATATTTTTGCTGATGAGCTAAAGCAGTATGGAATTCCTCAAAAAAAATGGGAACATGTTACGATCGATCATGTTTTGCGTCATGAAATTGGCTTTTCCAAAGGCTTTCTCGATATTGACACAGAAGACATTACAACCTACCCTACGGATGATTTTCTATTTATTGTACTTGACCACGAGTTAACGTATGATCCGGGAACGATCAGGGTTTATTCGGATGCCGCATACTATCTTATTTCCCGTATTGTAACCAAAATATGCGGTGAGAAGCTTGATGAGTTTCTTATGGATCGTCTTTTTAATAAAATATGCTGTCGTGAAGTTGCGTGGTCAAAATGCCCTAAAAACTATCCTGTTGGAGCAACCGGACTTTATTTGCGCACAGAGGACGTAGTAAAGCTTGGGCGTATTTATTTGAATAACGGCTTATGGAACGGAGAAAGAATCCTATCACAAGAATGGATCGACCTTGTACTGGATCGCGGTTATGAATTCAGTAAAAAAGGAAAAGGCTATGCAAAAGGCGGAATGAGGGGGCAATGTCTTTATATAAATTACAATGAAAACATTGCCATCGCGTGGCATTCCTTTGATCTTTACGGGAAAACCAGGGCTTTTTTTGAAAAACTTTAATGATATTGTAACACACCGTTTTTTCCACCTATGCTCCGTCACAAAACGAGAATCCCCCTTCTGACTAGATTTAGAAGGATCGCGCAAACGATACCACCGATACACATATTACAGAGTCCGAGATCGCTATGGAAATGTATGAGGCGGCAATCAATAGCTATCACGAGCATCTTGAAATTACTTCGGTAAATATTGAAACGGGAGAGATCTCAGTAAGCAAATATCCCGACGGAAAAGACTAAACCTTTCACCGAGTATGATGACGTGTCGCTAAAGTGACACAACCATCAGGTTCTAGTCTTTGCAAGGAGGTGCAGGTTCAAGTCCTGTTACCCGCACCAAAAAGAGATAGACGGCTTTTGCCGTCTATTTATTTTTTGATCGAGTTTATAGACGCTGAACCTCTCCAACTCGCAGAGTTGGATTGCTTTGCGCACAAATTATTTTCATCAACAAATATACGCCGGCGCAAAGCGAGGTTCGCAAGTCCTGTTACCCGCACCAACAAAAAAGAGAGCTTCGGCTCTCTTTTTGTTTTAGTTTTTTTACACCACTTTCTCGTCAAAAAGTGCCTTCTAAAAAATCTTTTCCCCACCTTATTGACACACTTTTTAGCGTATGCTATACTTGTTTTATCAATATAAATTTGGAGATTATAAATGAAAAAATACATCGCTTTTTTGCTTTGCTTGATTATGATATTATCATTATTTTCCTGCGGTAAAGAAAACATAAGTCAAGATACAAACAAACAAGATCAAAATGAAATTACAGAAAACATCTCAAATAATGTTTCAAATAATTCCAAAAGTGCAAATTATGACTCCGTATTGGAAATATACCGTCTTATTGTAGAGAAAATTCCTATTGTAAACCAAAATCCTAGAGCGTTGGCATTTGAGCTTGGTATTCAAGATGAGGGCGAAAAGGAATCATTTTTGAGGCTATATTCCTCGATCCACCAATTTTATCCCAGCAGAGAGCAAGAGGATAGTCTATCCCCACACTATAAGCTTGGATGTGGATATGCCATAAAGGACCTCAACGGTGACGGCGTGGACGAGCTTGTGTTGCTAACCGATGAGTATAGGATCATCGCTGTATACTCTTTAATCAATGATATCCCCACGTTATTGGGAAGCTATATCAAGAGGGATTTGGGGTGGTCGTTCCGAAACTGGATTGATGCCGAGGGGCGTATTCATGTTGTAAGGACGGATGGTCTCGACCTTTATCATCACAGCATTTTCGAGATTTCCAACGGACATTTGATTGAGCTTTGTACATACGGCTATGATATTTTCAGAGAAAATGGAGTGATTGTCGGAAAATTATACCAAACCATCCATGACAACACCGTTTTCATTACCGAACAAGAAGTAGCCGAGCTTGATCGTCAATACGGAAATCCTATCAATGCAGACGAGGCGGGTAATATAACCATGGTATCTGCCAAGCTGACATTCACTTCTCTTTATACCGAAGCAGAGATCGCTATGGAAATGTACGAAGCGGCGATCAATGATAAAATCTGCGTTATTGATGAACATTTGGGCGAGATCAAGCTGAAAGCCTGCCGCTTTCCAAGCAATAATGCAAGGATAGATGAGTGTAAATTACTTACGAAAGCCATTCTGGATTTGGATGGGGACGGGATCAACGAGTACGTTATTCAATCGCCCGACAAAGATCATATCGTTTTACACTACTATGGCGGAAAGGTTTTCAGCTATTGCTTTGATAAGAATAATTTCTACAATTTAAATGCCGACGGCTCTTTTTATTGGAGTGATTCTTATGAATCTGAAAATTGGACTCACGGATTAAATCAGATCACATTTGACGGAGAATCGCTAAATATCAAAGAAATATACAGAATAAAACATATAACTCCCTTCGATTTTTATGAAAACCTTGAATTTTACGTAGATGGCAAGCAGATCACGAGAGAAGAATTTTTGGATTATCATAAATCCGGAACATTAGTGATCTTCTCTCCACTTGATATTTCGTGTGAGTACCCGATATCTTCGGAAAAAGCCTGTGAGATTGCTTCAAATTATTGGAAAATTGAAAACGGAATGAGCGAGGGTGCTGCAGGAACACAAATATTACACAAAATAGTTATATTAGAAAAACCTAATAGCGATACACAGGGATATCGTATTTCTTGGCAGTGGGAAGGATATCGTAATCACGTACCCGATCCCCCGTACAGTCTACCGCCGGAGAACGTTATTATACATAAGGAATTATTTGTAGATGCTATTACGGGTGAATGCCGAGAATATACAGATAGCGAGCGCACTATGGAAATGTACGAGCAAACATTGAGTGGTCTTGCGTCTTACACAACGCCTTACTCTGGCATTCCTCTTTGCGAATGCGAAAATTTAGGATACGCATATGTTGATCTTGACGGTGACTCGATAAACGAACTCGTGATCGATTGCGGAGACACCTTGATTTTGCGTTATTACGAGGGATGCGTTTACGTTTATCCGTTTACATTTAGAGGAATAAACAATTTGCATACCGACGGTTCGTATTCTTGGAATGACACCGGAGTTAACTTTGAATACGGAGAAGATCAACTTGCTTTTGACGGCGCAGAATTAAGGACAAAAGAGCTTTGGCGCATTGTTAATGATGGAGAGCCGAATGCTGAATATTATATTGACGGCAAACAGGTAACACAGGAAGAAATTTTGAAATATTTTGAGGACAATCCCAAGACAAAGATTGAGTTTTCACCACTTGAAGTATCATGGGAAAGTAATGAGTATCCCAACGGAAAAGGCTAACCTTTCACCGAGGTAACGTTACCATCAGGTTCTAGTCGGGGTTCCTCGGTGAAGGCTCAAGTCCTGTTACCCGCACCAACAAAAAAAAGAGAGCTTCGGCTCTCTTTTTTGTTGTTCTATGATTGAATTACAACAATACCGTAACCCCGTTTTCATTTAGCTTTTCGGCAAGATTTGAGGATAGCTGTGCGTTTGTAACAATATAATCTACTGCCTGAAGGTCTTTTATCTTTGCAAATGCGCTATGCCCGAATTTAGAGTGATCAGCGGCAATAATTCTACACTCGGATTGCTCCATCATCGCAACGTCCACGGTGGCCTCCTTATCATAATAGGTCGTGAATCCATGCTCGGCGGAAATACCGTCTACCGACAGAACAAGCTTATCGGCATGATATTTTTTTATCTGACATATTGCGTCGTTACCGTATGTAAACTGATACTTTGTATTAACAGATCCTCCAACGAGAATCACATTGTAGTTGGGATTCCCCGACGCTTCAAGAGCAATAGATATAGAATTTGTAACGATGTTCAGGCTATAGTTGGCAGGAAATTTTCGAAACACGAGAAGCGTAGTTGTTCCCGAATTGAGCATGACTGTATCATTGGGTTGAATAAGCTCTGCAACCCGTTCAGCTATAGCAACCTTTGCCGTTTGGTTTGTTTCAAGGCGTTGATTGAGATTCATACTGTAATACGGTTTATATGAACTGACCGCGCCTCCGTGTACACGAGAGAGAAGCCCCTTTTTTTCCATATCCTCAAGATAGGTACGAACAGTTACCTCACTTACGCCAAACATACGAGAAAGATTGGTAACTCTTACCGAGTCATTTTCTTTAAGAAGGTCGAGTATTTTTTGTTTTCTTTGCTCCGAATTCATAAAAATTTTCTCCTTATACCATATATTATACTTTAATATACCATTTTCTTTCGTTTTTGTCAATACAGCTTTCGGTTTTACTGTTCATTTTAAAAAAGCGAAAGTTAAAGAAAAATTTTTCTTGACATTAAAATAACGTGATTGTATAATGTGATTGTATAAGTTTGTATGATACAATAATGTATCATAGCTTAAAAAATTGACATTGAGCCTTCTTTTTAAGGTGGCGGAGGAGTATATGAAAAAAGAAGCATTGGCTGCCGCTAAAGCGGCATACGAGATTGAATACGAGTGTATCAAGGAGATGCTTGATTATCTCGATGACGACGCATTTGCCAAGGCTGTTGAGCTTTTGAAAAACGCGCCTCGCATCGGAGCGAGCGGTTGCGGTCATTCGGGAATTATTTGTCAGCATTTTGCTCACCTTATGTGCTGCATTGAGCAGCCCGCAAAGTTCGTTTCTCCCGCCGAGGCTGTCCACGGAGGAATGGGATTCTTACAAGAAGGCGACGTTATGGTCTTTGCCTCGCGAGGCGGAAAGACAAAAGAACTGCTTCCAATTCTCGATATTTGTAAGCGAAAAGGCGTAAAGGTTATCACCATTACTGAGAATCTTGAGTCTCCCTTAGCAACGGGCGCCGATGTGGTACTGAAGCAGTACGTAAATCGCGAAACAGATAAATACAATTCTCAGGGAACTACTTCGTCCACTGCGCTGTGTATGATATTCCACGCGCTTCAAACCGCGCTTATCGAGGAAACAGACTACAAAAACGAGCAGTTTGCCCTCATTCATCCCGGCGGAGCGGTCGGTGAGAGATTAAACAAATAAAATCAATAAAAAATTTTTATAAAAACAAAAGGAGATTTTTATTATGGAATTCAAAATTTATCAGAAAGAACTCGAGCTTCAGTCCAGAGGTTGGATCCCTACCTTCCACGACATCAGAAAAGAGATACTTGAAATGGTAGAGGACTCCGGCATCAAGAACGGTACCGTTTCTATCGTTTCTCACCACACCACTTGCTCTGTAATGGTTCAGGAATGCTCGCACGATATAGACTCTTTTGACCTTGAGTATCTTCAGCACGACCTGCTTGACATTATGAGAAAGATGATTCCCGATTTTGCAGAGGAGCATCAGTACCGTCATCCCGGTCCTATCCACTCTCAGTACGGTAGATACGTAAACGAGCCCGGAGACTACTCTTCGATGAATACCGACGCTCACCTTCGTTCTGTTTTCTTCGGCAGAAGTGAGACCCTCACCATCAAAGACGGCAAGCTCGACCTCGGTCTTTTTGCTCACATCTATTTTATTGACTGGGACCACGTTATTGCCCGTCACCGTCAGGTAAACGTTACTATTATGGGTACTACCGAGGACGTTAACGACAGAAAGTGGAATGACGGTCAGGTAATCGACACCAGACGTAAGTTTACTGAAGAGGAAAAGGCGTACGATATCCACTTCGATCTTCAGCAGCAGCGCTAATTTGCGAGATATCCTTGAAATTACTTTTTTGAGATTGTAAAAAACAGATAAAGGAAGTTACTGATATGATTTATATTCTTGACACCGCAGATCTTGCGGCAATAAAGCATTGCAACGAATTTTATCCCTTGGCAGGTGTTACCACCAATCCTTCAATTATTGCCAAGGCAAACACAGATTTCTGGCCTCTCGTTGAGGAGATCAGAAACATTATAGGACCTGACAAGATGCTCCACGTTCAGACCACCAAGGAAAAGGCTGAAGATATAGTGGAGGAGGCAAAGCTTCTTCAGGAAAGACTCGGCGGTTCTTTCTTTGTAAAGATCCCGATCGGCGAAGAGGGGCTCAAAGCTACTATGATGCTGAAAAAGATTGGTATCGGCGTAACTATGACTGCCATTTTCACACCCACCCAAGCACTTATGGCCGCAATGGCAGGCGCAGATTTTGTCGCCCCTTACGTTAACAGACTCGACAATATCATAGGTGACGGCTGTGAGGTCGTTGCTGAGATCGTCAGCCAACTTGAAAATTACGGCTCGGACTGTAAAGTTCTTGCGGCAAGCTTCAAGAATGCCGAGCAGGTACACAAGTGTGCGTCCGTTGCTTGCCACAGCGTAACCGTTACCGCTGATATTCTCAAAATGCTTATCAGCCATCCTATGACCGATGCGGCTGTTGCGGGCTTCGAGAAGGATTGGAAGAGCGTTTACGGAGATAAGACCATTAAAGATTTTTAAATTTATAGGTTTGTTGGCGTTTGAATGCATACCTATAACATATATAATTATGAAAAGGAGTGTAAAGAAAAATGTCCGAAATAATAAAAGGGTTCGAATACAGAGAGTGCGACCGCGCACTTTATGAGCGTGAGCTCAAGGATTTTCTGCCGGATAAAATATTTGATGTGCATGTTCACATATCCAGTGATGAACTCAAAAATTACGGTTCATATAACGGCGGCTCTACATGGACGAATTATATTACTAGGGATATGAGCATTGCCAAATTCTTAGAGATAAACAATGCTATGTTTCCCGGAAGAAAGCTTGAGGCGCTGATGTTCGGTGTGGCTCGCAAAGACACGTTTGAGAACAATCAATTCATTATTGATTCCAACAAGGAATATGGATTTCCTATGTTATACCGTACCGACTATTCAGAGGATGCCGATGCTATGGAAGAGCGCGTAAAGGCTGGTGGATTTATCGGACTTAAGCCTTATTTGGCAAACTGTCCACCTTATATTCCTTCCAATGAGGTGCGTATTTATGACTTCTTGCCCCCGTCACATTTAGAGGTGGCTAACAAAAACGGTTGGATAGTTATGCTCCATATTCCGCGCAACAAGCGTCTCGGCGACCCCGTAAATATCGCTCAGATTATGGAAATTGAAGAAAAGTATCCCAATGTCAAGCTGATAGTAGCTCACGTTGGACGCGCTTATAGCGAGGCTGACTTTGGAAATGCTTTTGAAATATTGAAAAACACCAAAAATATGATGTTTGATTTCACGGCAAATCTGTTCACCCCCGCTATAACAGAGGGAATAAAGACGGTTGGTGTGGATCGTTTTATGTACGGAACCGACCTGCCTATCTCGATAATGCGCATGTACCGTATCGTTGAGAACGGCAACTACTTCAACGTAGTTCCCAAGGGTTATTACGGGGACGTAACAGGTCAGGCTCATATGCGTGAGGAAGAAAACGACCAAATTTCTATTATGGTTTACGAGCAGCTGCTTGCTTTCAAGCGCAGTGCTGCAGAACTTAAACTCACCGACACAGAAATTGAAAAGATCATGTACACCAACGCAAAAAAACTGTGCGACAGTGTAAAATAATGCCACATAGTAATTAAGGAGAAAAAGATGAAACCGAAAATCAGAACACCCTACTTTGAGGTAGGAGTAAAGAATTACATTTATGGAGACACCGTGCTTGAGTACGCTATTGCTGCGGACAAGGCTGCCGAAAAATACGATATTGACGTATTATTTATTGCTCCCGCCGTTGAGATACGCCGTATTTGCGAGAATACAAAGCACCTTATAGTGCTGGCACCTTATATGGATACTCTGCGTCCCGGACGCGGTATGGCGGACGTTTTGCCCGAAGGACTCAAGGCGGCAGGCGCTAAGGGCGTCGTTGTCAATCACTGCGAAAAGCCTATGTCTGTTCCCCAGATCAAAAAGACCATCGATCGCGCAAGAGAGCTCGACTTTCTCGTATTTGCGTGCGCTGATACCATTGCCGAGGCAAAGGCGATCGCACAGCTTCATCCGGACATACTCAATCCCGAACCCAGTGCGCTTATAGGCGGCTCTGAGGCGAGCGACATGGGATACGTCAGAGAATCGGTTGAGGCTATCAAGAGCGTTTATGACGACATACTCGTTGAGCAAGCAGCGGGTATTACCAACGGTCAGCAGGTATACGATTTTATTATGGCGGGCTCTGACGCTGCAGGCGCAGCATCGGGCATTATCAACGCTAAGGACCCGATCGCTATGATAGATGAGATGATAGGCGCCGTACGCCGTGCCGCTGACGATTTAAAGAAAGAAGGTAAGTAAAAATGGTATATGCAAAAACAGTTCAGCTTTTGTCTGATGACCGCAAGGTTACGTTCCATGACGTTACAGATGAGGTTAAAAAGGCGGTTGCCGAAAGTGGTATTAAAACGGGTATCGTAAACGTTTATACCCCTCACACCACCTGCTCGATATGTACTCAGGAGCTTGCGTTTGACCGTTGTGTAACGGGGCTTGAAACGCTTCAGCAGGATTTCGTCGAAGCGCTTCAGAAAATAATGCCCGATTGCGTACGCGAAGGAATTTATTTGCATCCCGGTCCTAAGGCTCTCGCTTTTGCCGAAAAATACGACGAGGATG
The DNA here is from genome assembly GCA_017536635.1 of Clostridia bacterium. Lineage (GTDB taxonomy): Bacteria > Bacillota > Clostridia > Oscillospirales > CAG-272 > HGM12713. The sequence continues at coordinate 57,045 of JAFXHA010000070.1, read as the reverse complement.
CACGCGGATGTCATAACACAGACGCGCATCTGCGCTCTCAGCTCATCGGTCGCAGCGAAACGATCGCCGTTCTTGACGGTGCTCCCGATCTTGGAACCTTTGGCCACGCATTTCTTATCGATTTTGACACCACAAGACAGCGTCAGCGTAAGCTTCGCCTGACAGTTATGGGCGAATAATTTAATTTGCACCATCTCTGAATTTTATAAATAATTATGCCGCCTTTTCGGCGGCGGAATAGAGATCATTATGGAAAAAGTAAAAATTGGGTTTCTCCCTTTATATTTAAAGCTTTATGACGACAGTATTCCCGCTCGACGTCCTGTTATCGAGGCTTATAGTGCAGATCTGTGTGCCTTGCTTGAAAAAAACGGACTTGATATAGTAAAGGCGGATATCTGCCGCTTAGCACCTGAATTTAAGACCGCAATCGAGAAATTTGAAAAAGAAGGCGTAGACGCTATAGTTACGGTGCATTTGGCTTATTCTCCGTCGCTGGAGTGCATCGATGCTCTGGCGGCAACCGAGCTTCCTATTCTTATTATGGATACGACCCGGGAATTCAATTTCGGATTTGACATAATAGAAGGAGGCGTTGGTTTCAATCACGGTATACACGGCGTTCAGGATATGTGTAATCTTTTGCGCCGCCGCGGTAAAGATTATACTGTTTTCGCAGGACATTTTATCGAAAGCGACGTTGTGACCCGAGTAGCAGATGCGGCTAAAGCAATAAAAGCTGCAAAGAGTTTTGAGGGTATGAAAGTAGGTCAGATAGGCGGTTCTTTTGCGGGAATGGGCGATTTTATTCCCGATGAAAAGGCTATGGAGCGTCTTGGCGTAAAAACCGTAGTATGCGACGGCGACGAGCTTGCCGCTTTACGCGACAGCGTTACCGATGAAGAGATCCGCACCGAGTACGAAAAGGACTGTGCAGAGCACGGTGCTGATGCCGTTACGTATGATCAGTATGCCTATACGGAGCGCATAGGTCTTGCCATTCGTAAGTGGATAGACAAGAACGGTCTCGGTGCGTTCACGATGACATTCCTTTCTGCAGGAAAGGTTGGCGGATTTGATACGATGCCCTTCTCTGAAAGCTCAAAGGCTATGGCGCGCGGCATCGGATATGCAGGTGAGGGCGACGTTCTCACTGCAGCTCTTGTAGGGGCGCTTTCAAAGACCTTCGACAAGGTCAATTTTACAGAAATGTTCTGCCCCGATTGGAATGGAAATTCAATTTATATGAGTCATATGGGCGAGAGCAATCTGAAGCTTCTTGAAAACAAAAAAACCGTTATTAAGCCGTTCCCGTACGTAGAAGGACTTGATCCCACCTGTATCCTTGGTCATATGGTCGCCGGAGACGTTTGCGTATTCAATCTTCTTCCCAATGCTGATGGCTGGTTTGACGTAATTATCGCGGAGGGAGAGATGCTTCAGCTTCCCGATACAATCAAGAATCTTCCCACAAATATGAACGGTTGGTTTAAGCCTAAGAGCGATCTTGCAGAGTTTCTTGAAAAGTATAGCCAGCTCGGCGGCACTCATCACAGTGCGCTTGTATACGGCGTCAGCGCAAAATCACTTGCGTTGTTTGCAAAAACGCTCGATATGAAGGTTACCTTAATATGAGCGCTATGGGAAAATTTGCTATTGGTCTTGACCTCGGTACGTCCTCGGTAAAAGCTGTTCTGTTTTCAATGGAAACGGGCGTTATTGCCAAGGATTCAGCCGACTTTACGTATGCCCCCGCTAAATTGCCCGATGGCAGTGAGTATTTGGGCATAAATATGGAAAATTTCTATCGCACGATTTGCTCGGTCTTGAAGAATCTTGCAAAGAAGCTGCCGAAGGACGCGGATTTCGGAGGCATAGCTATGGCGAGCGCATCGGGTAACGGTGTTCTCTGCGACAAAGAAGGAAATGCTTTGATAGATGCTTATTCGTGGCTCACTCCCCCTATGAGCGAGGAAGCATACGCAGTGTTCGGCGAAGAGTTCATTTCGAATGTCAGAGAATATGCAGGATGGGGATTTTCTCTTTCGTTCCCCGCAGCACAGCTGGCGCATTTGAGAGTTCACGCTCCTGAAATACTTGACAGTGCAGACGTTGTGTGTATGGCTACCGAATACGTATTGCATCGTATGACGGGAGTTTGGGGCGTTGACGTTTCCACGGCTACCCCGTCCAGATTGTTTGACCAGAAAAAGCGTGTATGGAATACGGAAGCTCTTGAGAAACTCGGTATTCCAGAGCATAAGCTTCCCAAATTGCTCGAAAGCGGCGATCTGCTTGGCAAAATGACAGATGATGGGGCTGCCGACACAGGTCTTCCCGCAGGCTCTTGCGTGTATGTCGGTTCCTTTGACCATCCCACAGCCGCACGTGCTTGTAACATTGAAAAAGAGGGGGATCTATTGATCTCGTGCGGTACGTCTTGGGTGTGCTTCTTCCCTATGAACGATAGAAATAAGATAGTTTCTCATTTACTTTTAACCGATCCTTTTCTGACACCCGAGGGACCTTGGGGCGCTATGTGCTCACTTTCGCGAGCAAGCGAGCGTATCAAGGAGATCGTGGATAAATATATCAGCGCGGATGATAACAAATTCGTACTTTTGGACGAGCTTTCCGCAGCAGCTCCTTCGGGGGCAGACGGACTTTCTTTCAATCCTATGGAGGAAGTTCCAGATCTTGCCGCATACAGTAAGCAAAATATTGCACGCGCACTTATGGAAGGTGTTGCAAATGCGTTGAAAACACGTATGGGCGATATGGTCAAGATAGAACGTATTACAATGTGCGGAGGTCCATCCGTAAGCCCTGTTTGGAGAGAGGTGCTTTCAGAGACATTTGGAGTACCTGTAAACGTAACGTTCGGTCCGCACAGCGGCGCAGTTGGCGCAGCTATGTATGCACTAAAGTAGCATTAGATTTTATTTTAACCTTTCACCGAGGATACGTTACCATCAGATTCCGGTGAGGCTGCCCTTCGTGCAGGTTCAAGTACTGTTACCCGCACCAAAAAGAGATAGACAGCTTTTGCTGTCTATTTCTTTTTTGACCGAGGTTATAGACGCTGAACCAAAAAAGTCTTGGCAGACACGCAATCGCTATTCATTAGCTTATGTTACGTGTCTGCCACTTTAAATATCTTTTATTTAATCAATTTTCCACGGGCAAAAACCGCTTGTATTGATATATTTTCATCAAAAACAGCGAAATCAGCGTCCATATCGCGCGCTATTTTCCCTTTTTTCGAAAGCCTCATGATCTTCGCGGGAGTCGCTGTGATCATTCTGACCGCATCTAAAAGCGGTATATCTGCTTCCTTTACGGCAACGCGAACCAATGTATCCGCTGTAGCTATACTGCCTGCAAATGCGCTTCTATCCATAAGCTTGCAAACACCGTCCTCGATAATAAATTCGGTAGCCTGCATAAATCCGTGTATCTGATCAGTTCCCGCAAGGGCAAGGCTGTCGGTTATAAGGGCTATTTTATCTGCGCCCTTGATCTTATATATGAGCTTTATCAGCTCGGGCGGCAGGTGCTTTCCATCGCATATTATCTCTACGTACATATCGTCAAGAAGATATGCTGTTTCTATTACGCCAAGCCGGCGAAATCCGTGATCGCGCGTGATCGTAGACGTACATGAATACAGGTGCGTTACGAGTTGGCAACCATTTTCAAAAGCATGAAGCATATCCGAATATATCGCGTCGGTATGTCCTGCGGAAGCCACGATACCATATTTTTTCAGTACTTTCGCAAATTCATCTCCGATGTCGTTTTCCGGCGCGTACGTCCATCTCGCGATGGCAGACGAATTTTTCTCTATAAACGGCAAGTAGTCTTTTTCGATAGGCGAAGTTATATATTCAGGACACTGCGCTCCCGCTTGCCTTTCGGAAAGATACGGCCCTTCCATATGTGCGCCTATTATAGTTCCCTTCACACGAGGATCGCTCATAGCACGTTCGATATTGGACACCGAATCCGCCATGCTTTCAAAGGATGCTGCAGATATGGTAGGACATATCGTTGTCGTTCCGTGCATCAGATGAAAATTGCAGCCGTCTACTATCTCATCTACGCTTCCTTCGAATCTGTTGCCGGCGCCGCCGTGAGTATGGATATCTATAAAGCCTGCACTGACGTAATAGTCTGTCATATCGTATTCCTCGGAAACGGGAAATTCGTTTGCTGTTACATCCGTAATTTTTCCGTTGTCAAAATAAACGTAGCCGTCAAAGAGACCTTCTTCGAGTATGATTTTATTGGATTTTATTCTGTTCATAGTGCAAATTACAAAAGACTGCTGCTGTCTCCGTCAAGATAAAGAACGGCATTTTTATGACGGCGCAAAATAGTGGCGGGACATTTTTCGTTGATATCATTGCAAAGCGTGGCTCGAACCGCGTTTGCTTTGGTTTTTGCGGGAACGATACAGAATAAATATTCTCCCGCGAAAAGCGTGGGGACGGTCAAGGTGATAGCCGTTTTCGGTACGTCATCGAGCTTAGCGAAGCAACCGTCGTTCACCTGCTGATTACGGCAGATATCATCAAGCGCTACCGGTTTGACAGCTTTGGGATCGTTGAAATCCGCCACGGGCGGATCGTTAAAGGCGATATGTCCGTTCTCTCCTATCCCCATAACGACGATATCTGTGGGATATCGTTTCAAAAGCTCAGTGTAATGCGCACATTCGATCTCGGCATCGGCTGCGGAAATATCGATATAGTTTACGCTCTTGAAATCGACAATTCCGAAGATGTGAGCCTTTAAAAAGTTTCCAAACCCCTGCGGTGCATCGGCAGGAAGCCCGATATATTCATCCATATGAAACGCATTAACTCTATGCCACGGGATATCCGTATCCGTTGCAAGAGCTGACAGCACCTCGTTTTGCGACGGTGCGGCGGCAAAGATCATATTGATCGTTTCCTTTTTTTGTAGAAGCGAAAGAATACACGATTTGATATCCTTGGCGGCAGCCTCTCCCATTTCCTTTCTCGTTTTATAAACATTTATTTTCAAAAAATCTTTTGTAAAGATCTTCATTCATATCAACTCCTTAAATTTAGTTACTGCATCGGTAAATGCGGCTTTTTGATCCACATATTGATACGGATTTGCATAGGAACGCCCTACGAGAGCATTAAGTCCCGAAAAGGTCTGCAAATGCGGTTCAAGCGACACGAAGAAGTCTTCGCTTGCATATTCTCTGTGCGCCAAGAGTATCTCCTGTATCTTTGCATCCCCCTTGCCCGCAGGCACGATAGCTCCCTCAAAGAGCGCGTCCTTGATATGAAAATAGGCAATATCATCTTTTAGCAACTCATATGCAGCATATGGGTCTACTCCCTCTAAAACGAAATTTCCCATATCGAATACGCATTTAAGCTCTCCCTCGAAATATTCCAGAAGCTCTTTGCAACGATGTGGAGTATCCCCGTATATCTTAGCCTCGTTTTCATGACACAGTGTGACCCCATATTTTCTTGCAAGCACGACAAGCTTTTCAAGAGAATCGAGCACCTCGCCTTTCATATCGGAAATCTCTTTTCCGTCGGGCGCGTAAAAGCTGAATATACGAATAAGTTTGACATCCAGAATATTTGCCGATTCAAAAACTCGGCGCGCCGTCTCCATATGGGCGTTAATATCACCGTCAAGCTTTATCTTTCCGAGTGGAGAGCCGATAGCCGAAGCCTTAATACCAAAGGCATCAAGCATAGCTTTTGCATTCTTAACCTCTTTCTCTCCGAGGAGTGAAATGTTCTTTCCATCGAGGTGGCGCAGCTCAATATGCCCTATACCAAAGCCTCTGAGAGCCTGCAGCTGCTCCTCAAATAAGTTGGCGTATTCGTCGGCAAAGGCGGAAATCAACAATTTACTCATAGTTTCTCCTTAAAGCTCTATCTTTCTCAAAAGCTCTTCCTTGCCGCTTGCAATGGAGCGCTCAATAGCATTCATAATGAAAACGGGTGAAATAAACTCATCGTATTTTACAGCTTGTTCGCCGCCTTGAAGAAGCTCGTAGAATTCCTTGAATTCCTCATAAAACCAGTCGTTAGTCGTGGGAATAACAAAGGATTTTGAAGCCTTTTCAGCCATACGTGAGGCATAATAGAGATAATTATTGTCACAGAAGAGTCCAACGCAGTCGTAAGCTTCATAATGGAAGAGAACGTGAAGCTGATTTCCGTTTTGCTTAGCTATCACCGAGATAGGAAATCTGCCAAATATCTCGCAGACCATCTCAACAAGGTGCTGTGCGTAGAAATAGAAGCCGCCGTATTCGTTCGAACTCTGATAAGGGGCGCGTACGAAACCGCCGAGAGTAGCGCCGTCTGCGTTGCTTTCGGCGTCCCGCTTCAGCTCACGAATAAATACGTCCTGTTTCAAGGAAGATCCGCCAGATATACGAATTTTTTTATCTTGAAGCTGTCTCATAAATTCGACGGCTTCCGTTTCGTCGATTGTGATCGGCTTATCAATAAACATAGGAATGCCGCTGTCAATATACGGCTTCGCATATTTATAGTGGTTGTCTCCGTGACGGGCTGTGATAACCAGGCCGTCTATCTTTCCGACGGCATCCGCGTAACCGTCCATTACAGGAACTCCAAATTTGTCGTTCAGCTTTTCTGCCGCTTCTCTTTCATCGCTGTATACGCCGACAACTTCAACATCTGAAAATTCTTCTTTTTCTTTTATAAAATTCAAAAACGCGTTTGCATGCGAGTTTTCACAACCAAGTATCGCAATCTTTTTCATAATTATATTCTCCATATGTATCAACTCAATATTTCAACGGCAAGGGGTTCTGTGCATGCACCGTCTCAATTACCGAAATAATATCAGCTGCCATTTCGGGTGTTACGGTCATATCTCTACCCTCAGTAATCTTAAAATAAAGCTGTTCGTAAAGCTTTGCCGTACCTATATCAAATGCCGTACCAGCGAATTTTTCCGATTCAATATGCTTGATGAGATTTTCCGAGCAGTAAATGGGATTGCCATTGTTATCCTTAAGAAATTCCTCAATAACGGGTCTTTCGGGGTTCTCGCCGTCGCAAATATATACCATATCATATACCGACGGCTTTGCCTTGAGCGTTCCTTTACTTCCTTGAACCTTAATATTGTAATCGGTGTATGCGTCGATAGCCGAAATTTCAACGTCGATCAACGGCTTATTGGGCGCAGTGATGAGAATTTTTGCATAGTCGTCGGCATCTCCGCTTGTGAGCGCGGTATCAAGCTTACTGTAAACCACTCTCGCATCTTTGTCAAAATCCAAAAATCCAAGAGCCATACCTATCGGGTGAGGGCCTGTATTGTAGGTGCTGCCCGCGCATTTCTTCTGCAAGGTCTGCCAATCCCAACGGCGAGAAAAACCGTTATAACGAATGTTTATCTGCTTGACGTCGCCAAGCTTTCCCGAACTTATCGTATCATATACAAATTGATAAAACGGAGCTAAAAAGGTCTGTTGGAATACCGCGAGAACTACCCCCTTATCCTTAGCCGTTTTTATGAGATCATCACACTCATAACGTGAGCGTCCAAAGGGCTTTTCTACAAGGACATTCTTTCCGTGTAAAAGAAGATCCTTCGTTATGGGATAGTGCATTTCGGAATACGTGGCATTCACTACAAGATCAACGTCATCAAGTGCAAATAATTCTTCATAATTTGCAAACGTCTTACAACTCGGATATATCTTCTCAGATACACTTCTGCGATACTCATCACCATCAACCACGTACTTCACGTTATAATATTGATTATCTGTGCTTCGATAGTACTTTCCGTGAATATCCTTACCGCTTCTCCCCTGTCCTATAATAGCAACATTTAACTTTTTCATAAACCTGCTCCTTTTGCAAATATTTTATTGCTGTTATTATTATAGAATAAACTTTTTGAAATGTAAATGGCAAATTATGAATTTTTATATTGCAAAAACTGAACATATATGATACAATACTAAATAATAAAAAGTATGGAGCAATATTATGACAACCGATTATATATGGACAACAGACCGAATGTTTTTCAAGCATGAAGTATCCGAGGATCTTCCGTGTAACACTTATTCCATGCACACGCACAATACATATGAATTGATATACTTTTTGGACGGCAATGCGACACACGTTATAGAGGATAAAAAATACAAGTTAAAAAAAGGCGATCTTATTCTAATACGCCCATTTCAATACCATTTTATTCAAATCGATGCACCGTCAAGATATGAGCGATATGATATTCTCTTTGACGCGGAAAAGCATAACGTAGAAAGCGCAAGACTTATACCGAACGATATGGAGGTAATAAACCTTGCGGGAAACGATATCATTGAGGGCATCTTTCGCAAATGCGATCTGTATTATCAAAAAAGCGACATAGACACATTTGAAAAAATATTGGCTCATTTGCTCTCCGAGCTGTTTTATAACATCATTTTGTTTCCATATTCGCTTTCAAAAAAAACTACTACTCTATCTCCTTTAATCTCAAAAGCTCTCAAATATACAAATGACAATCTTTGCACTATTACGGGTATAGACGAGATAGCAGAGCATCTTTTTGTAAGTGAAAGCTATCTTTTCCGCCTGTTTCAAAAGGAGCTTCATCAGACACCGAAGAAATACATCATGGAAAAGCGACTTCTTTTAGCGCAAAAAATGATCCGAGACGGTGAAAAGCCCACGATGGTTTGTGAACGTTGCGGATTTGGAGATTATACCACGTTCTATCGTAATTATATAGCTTTTTGGGGATATTCACCGTCCAAGGAAAAAGAAATATTGAAAAAATAACATCAGGCAACGTTACCATCAGGTTCTAATGAGGCTGCCCTTCGTGCAGGTTCCAGTATGTCATATTACTCGCACCGACAAAAAACGAACCCAAAAATTTGGGTTCGTTTTTGTATTTATTAAAGGCAAATATGCTCAGGGATTCCGCCCTTGAAGATCACAGGATATTCGCCCGCGATGAGCGGCTTGAGGTAATCCACGCAAGCGTCTGTTACGTTATTGCCGCGCTCGTTGATAAATTCGCGCGGAACGCATCTCGCCGCGTTGGCTATATCCATAACGCTCTTATGACCTATCGAGCAAACGTATTCACTTCCCTGCGCTCTTTCAAAGAGCATCATCTCGCCGCTGATACCGTTTGTCGCCGCCTCGACTGCCGACGCACCTATGCGTACCGACTCCTCGATATCCGTTTTCGAGAGAAGATGTCCCGCGCATCTCTGCGGAAGATTGAGCTCGACCGCGCGCACCTTACAGCCAAAGCGCGCCTTTACTGCGTCGATCAGCGTATCACCCGTACCGCCGAGATATTTATGCCCGAAAATATCCACGCTTCCGCTCTGCGTTGCCTCGCCGACGTATCTGCCGTCAGCCAGACGCACTCCCTCGGATACCGCTATAACTACGTTGGGATGCTTTTCAAACGCCGCCGCAACGTCCTCGAGGAATGCTTCCATATCGAAAGCTACCTCGGGCAGATATACATAATCGGGCGCATATCCGCTTACTTCCCTGCCGATCGCCGATGCCGCGGTAAGCCAGCCTGCATCACGTCCCATTACCTCTATTACCGTAACCGCCTTGACGGTATAAACGGCGCAATCGCGGATTATTTCCTGCGCTACGGTAGCTATATATTTTGCTGCCGAGCCAAAGCCGGGGGTGTGGTCGGTTGCCATAAGATCGTTATCTATCGTCTTTGGAACGCCTATAAGCCTTATATCCGAGCCGATCTTTTCGGCATATACCGACATTTTTGCGACGGTATCCATAGAATCGTTACCGCCTATGTAAAAGAAATATCCGATATTCAGCTTTTCAAGTATTGCAAAAAGCTTCTCGTAAAGCGCAATATCCTCAGGCTTATCAGACGTAGGCGAGGGCAGCTTTTTTCTGCAAGATCCAAGATATGCCGCAGGTGTCTGCTTGAGCAGCTTCAGGTTTTCGTCGCCCGTACCGAATATCTCGTCAAGGCGAACGGTGTTCTCCGCGAGCAACCCCTCGATTCCGTATCTCATTCCGTAAACGGCATTTATTTTTTCAGACGCGAGCGCTCCCTCAATAACTCCCGCAAGCGTGGCATTTATCGCCGCGGTGGGGCCACCCGACTGTCCTACAATGGCATTCTTCATATTCGACATAATTATCCTCCGTACGACTTTGATAGTTTATTTTATCATATATTTCAAAATATGTCAACGGCTTACTATTTATTTGACGTGCAAATAAATATCCCCCCATGAAACGGGGGGATATTTATTTTGTTTGCTTATGTAGTTAAAATTGATATTTTGGGGTTCAGTGTAATTGCGCCCATACTTTTGTACGTATCAGGCTCGTAAGACATTACTTTTACGGTTATATTATCCGTGTCGGATATATCATTCAATGTTACGCTTTGCAAATACTCGCCGGGCTTTATCAATCCGCTTTCTCCAACAATGTCGCCTGATCGGTCGTAAAACCTCACCTTTAGCCACACGTTATTTTCGGAAACGTTAGTAAGATAAACGTCGGCAGAACCGTTCGTAACGTTGATCTTTCCGCAAATTCCCACTTTGAAGGACATACCTTCTTGGTAAAGAATACTGTACCCAAGATGATCGGGCACGGTGGGCTCTCCGACCGCGGCCCCGTCATCAAACGGAGGGGGGACAAAAGACTTCTGCTCCGCCTCCTTTGGCATGCATAGCGAAACGATCATAACGATGACCGCAACAACGCACGCCAAAGAAAGCACGAGCACAAGCTTATTTTCTTTTGTGTTTTTCAATTACTTGTTAACGATTGTAACGGTAATGGTACCGAGGTCGTCGCTCTCGGCAATAGAACCGGAAACGGTGAATGTAGCGGTAGCGGTGGGAGCCTCATTAACTTCCGTATCTTCTGCGGTAGCAAGCTCTAATTTGCCATTGTTAGCAGTACCGGAAGTCTCAGTGAAAGTACCTGTGATGGTATCAACAGCCTTTGCGAAGCTCAGCTCAGCATCAACAGCGGTATTGGAGTGGTTGGTTACGGTGATCGTGTTACCGGTCGGAGTCCAGACAGGATCCGGAACGTTGGTATAGGCGTGAGTTGCAGGATTCCAAGTACCGTCATTAGCAGGGGTGTACGTAAAGCTCATAGTGCCCCAAGATACGTCAACGGAAATGACTTCTCCAGTGGGATTTTCATCGTATGTACCGCTAACGGTAATGTTTTTAGTAAGGGTGGTGTTACTTGAGAGGGTAGCCTCGTCTGCGAATGCGGGCACTGCCAAGCAAAGAGCAAGTGCAAGAGTGAGTGCGATTGCGAGAATTTTTTTCATTTTTTCTCTCCTTTTTGTTTTTTTAAAATTTTTTATATAATGGCAACTGCCAATATATTTTGTTATTCAGACACGGTCAAAATGACCGTACCTTTGGTATCGACCATTGCCTTTTCACCTGTTTCGGGATGATAGCAATAAACGATAATTTCGGCGTTATAACTGCCTACGGTAAGTTTCTTCTTCGCTCTGTCAGCAAGAGGAAGGCTTGTAACCATATTGCCCGGAGTGATCAGCTCGGATCTTAATACTACCTCCTCGCCAACCACGACAGCAATAGCTACGTTCTGACCGGATCTCGAGGGATTGGCGTAATAAAGAGTTGCTTTCTCATCCGACAAATCAACCGTTACGTTTTCGGCATAGGTAATATTCACCGCGCTGCCCCCCTCAGGCGTTTGAATTTCACCTCCCGGATCGTCGGGGATGGGGATCTGATTATCGTCGGTATCCTGAGGCGAATAATCGGGAGGTAGCACCTCGTCCCTATCTCTAAAGAAAATTGCCCATATAGAAACCGAAACCGATATTACAAAAGCAACGGAAAGCGCAATAATGCTTATCAATATTCTTTTACTCATCGTTAACAACCTCCCCATTTTTAGTGATCGTTATGGTCATCGTGCCAATTGCGGCAGATCCAAAATGTTCGTTAGGCACACCCGTAGGATGAACCGTTACAGTAATAGTTTCATTGATCGGTATATTTTGTGCTTCAACGGATTCTTCCTCAATATGGAACTCCGCGCCTATGCTCTCGAAGCCCGCGTTGGCGAGATATGAAAAGCTTGCTAACACGTGGACGTTGCTGTTATTGGTAACCGTCAACGTACCGCCGTTCTCGGCGACCGTCCAGCTGCGGTTGCCGTAGGTGTGCGTTGCAACATTCCAATCGGTTTCTTCAAAGGTAAAAGACATCTCCGTCCATACCACGTCGACTGAAATAAATGGATCGGTCCACTTGCCACAGTAATCACACTTATAGTCGCTATTGTTATCCTCGTGCGCGTTTTCGCCCGAGCTGTATACCTCACAAGCGCTGTCGTTATCACATACGTGGTCCTTATTGGAATCTACGCAAGCGTTTTCGATCCCAACACAAATTTCGTAATCACATTCGTGGTCGCCGTCATCCGGTTCATCTACGCAGGTATGGTCTGCGAATTTACCGCAGTATTCACACTTGCCGTCAACCGGCGTGCCATCTTCGTGAGTTCCGAATCCGGTCTTATAACAGTCATCACAACGGTGATCCTTGTCATTATCCGCGCATGCATACGTATCCAGCTCCGTCTTATTACACCAGTCGCACTTATGGTCTCCGTCGCCCTTGGTATCGTAACAAGGATGAAGCACAACGGAACATCTGTCGCACTTATGGTCCAGATTAGTGTCGTCACACATAGACAGAATCGCGCCACACGTACTACACGTATGCTTACCCGATGCCGCCGCACAATTGCTGAGACGAAGTCCGCAGGTGTCGCAAAGGTGATCGCTGTCACCATCCGAGCAAGAGGTTGCCTTCATACATATCAGACAGGAGTGTCCTGTGCTATGTGTTCCACACGTTTTTCCGCAAATAGAACACTTATGCGTTGTATCACCCTTTGTTACAGAGCATCCGCGAGTGATAAGCACATCGCTAAGCTCAATATAGTTATCGCCCGTTATGGCATCATAAGAGCCCGTAAGAACTCTGAGCTTTGTATCAGCGCCATTGATGCTGAAGCTCTGAGTTGCAACCCAAAAATAATCTCCGTTTCGAACGACATAAAGTGTCATTGTGTAATTGATACCGTCGACGATAACCTTGAACTTTTGCTCGTTATCGTTAGCAGTGTCTATATCTCTGATTGCCTCAAAGGCGTCATTATGCTTTATGTTATTTGTCGCGGTAGGAGTTATATAATTCAAACCCGCGCCGCTCTTATCGCTCGATCGGTAAAGTATCCAACCGATCTCTCCCTTAGCATCACCACTGTTAGCGAGATGGAAGGTTCCGTTGACGAATGACATTCTCGCGCGAGCGCCGGTTGAGGTCATGCTCGGAATCTTTACCGTATAGGTTATCTCATATACGTTTCCGGGTACTTCATAATTGGTCTTTATACCGTAAAAACCGCCGCCGGCTGTATCCTTATTGGATACCTTAATGGAGCCGCTCTCTCTTTCTACAATCTCTGTGCTCCAGTTCTCGTATGCCCAATCATCTCTTTCGGTTCTGAAATCAACGTACGAGCTCACCTTCGCTCCGCACACGGTACAGATATGGCTATCGTTGTAGCCGCAGAGCTCGTGGAGAGTTACGTCACTCATCCTGATATAATTGTCTCCGGTAACGGCATCGTAAGTTCCGAATCCAGGAATCAACGTAGCATTGTCCGCAATAGTAAACGGAATCGAAAGGTCCTCACACTCTACCCATTCACCATTCTTCATAACGTAGAGCAAGAGCTGACATCCAAAGCCGTCGATAACTACCTTGAACTGCTGCTCGTTATCGCTTGACGTATCTATATCACGGTCAACGATCTTCCAATCGTAGTTACCGTTTGATTCTTCATTGATAGCGTAACCCGAGGCTTTCGATATCCTGCCGTCGGTTCCAATAACCCAACCGAGCTGTCCCGCTCTCGTAACGCCGTCACTTCTCAGATACGAGCCGTAAAGGAAGTTCATCGTTATTCGGGATTGATTAGCTACTCCCTTGTTAATGGTATAAGTTATCTCATATTTATGATTTTTAATGAGCTTGCCGGTATCCTTACCGTACATATCGCCGTTTGCGATAGTCTTATTGTAAATCTTGATATATCCGAGGCCGCTGTCAACGAGGGTGCCTGCCTGCGAAGCATAGCCCGAGATAGTGCTAACTCCGGTAAGGTCAAGAAGAGATCCGATCGCAACGCCGCAAACATCACAAAGGTGATCCTTGCCTGCGCTGCCGTTTGCCTTCTTATTGTCAACACATTCGGAGATCATTCTCGTTCCGCACACGTCACACTTGTGGTCAACGGTAGAACCGTCGTCGCAAAGCGAGCGAATCTTGGCGCCGCAGAGCTCACACTTGTGATCGATTACAGAACCGTCATAGCAATCGGATGCAACGCTTCCGCAGCCAAGATCGCAAATATGATCGCTATCGGTGTCCGAATCAGAGCATTCGCCGACCTTTCCGCCGCATCCGTCATAATCGCAAATATGGTCGCTGTTAGTATCAACGCAAAGCTTCGTTACTGTAACTCCGCCGATCGTTACCTTCTCTCCCGAAGGAATAGCATCATATATGAAGAAAGTGGGTCTTAAATACTTAGCCGTACTATTTGAGAAGTCCACGGCAACACTATCAGCCTCAACAAATTCCCCATTATACTTGACATAAAGCGTCATGTTGTTGTTGATACCGTCAACCTTTATTTTAAAATGCTGACGATTATTATTACTCGTGTCAATATCACGAGGTGCCTCTACAGCTTGTGATGTATTTTTCAAAGAGCCGTTTTCTAACAGGCACATATAATCATTATTAGACGGGGTAGGATTTTTCCCAACGACACACGTCGTCCAACCTATTCGTACTGTAGTTCCGCTACCCGTTACGCTGGGAGCGCTTACAGGCTGGAAACCGATACGGTAACTAAAGCTCGTCTGCTCTATCCAGTAATCGACTTCATACACGTTACCCGGAATAGTATAGCTCGCTAAAGAATCCACTCTGTAATAAATATCGTCATTAGCTTTGCTATTACATGTTATTGTATCTGTAGTAGCCGAAAAAATATTGGCAGTGTCATCTGTCGTATGTGTAGATGTCCAATCAACGTAATGTGTCTTTCCACAATGTGCGCAGACGTGCTTGCCGGTAGCAATAGTGTGAGTACCGTATGCCGCTCCGCACTTATCACACTTGTGATCTACGGGATCGGCATCAAAGCAGGTGCCTGCCGCCTTGCCGCAATACGCACAGGTGTGCGAATTTGCGGGTTCAAGGTGAGTTCCCACCGCTTTGGAGCAGAAATCACACGAATGATCCTTATCCGCATCCACGCAGGTAGTACATCCCTTGTAAATAGCAAGATTTCTGACACCGTAATACGCGCCCGATGCCAATGCATCGTACTCACCTATACCGAATACTATGCCGATACCCGAGGGCTGATAGAAAGTACCACTGACAACGTTTATAACGCTGCCGCTTGAAGTAATCTCAACTATCGCGTAGGATACGGGAATGATCGATCCGGTCCATCTTTCAACGTTGGCTGTTTGACATTCTTTTCCCTCATACAAGGTCTTGGTAACCTTGGTACCGCCCTTAAGTATGACCTTAAACGTTGTACTCTGCTCGCCGTTAGAGGTAACGATGCCGGACTTTGCCGTAGTTACGCCTGCCGTTATTGCGGCACTCTGTCTCATAAGTCGGTATCCGGCAGTACCGGCTTTGACCTCGAGACCAAGGTTGGGCATATCGGCATCTGTTCCACCACTTACGATATCATCTGTGTCCGTGCCATATATAAAAGAACCCTTACCAAAGTAGAATTTGGACTTTATACCGCTTGAACGGAAATACTCAAATTCCATAGTTACGGTTTTGTTATCAAGATCGTATGCGGGAATGTAGCCGATGTATCTGTGGTCTGTCGCATCGGTAGTAGTGTCAGCATACTCTATCTTAAGCTCGTTGGAAGTAGCTACCGAAGGAGAAGCAACAAGGCTCTTTCTCCAAGCATTTGTAGCGGTACTGACCGCAGTTCCGCTTGAATTATACTTTGTACCGTTAGTTGTAAAAGCGGTAGAGGTGTCGTCAACTGCCGTAAAATGTTGAGTAAAGTCAACGTCCAGAAGCTTATCACCGTTTGCGGCGCTACTATATGTTTTAGGTGAAGTGACCTGCGTATCGGCTGCTTCGACGTGAGTAAACATCATCGAAAACGTTCCCGCAAGCATCAACACCGTCATAAGCATTGACAGTATTCTTTTTAAAGCTTTCATTTTCATAAAAGCTCTCCTTTCAATTTGGCTCGTGTAGCCGTCATAATTACTTTGATCCAATATAATAGCCAACTAAGGTTAAAACTTAAGATCCGACATAACGGGATAATGGTCGCTGCAATCGTCGATCTCCATAGAAACCAAAACTTTAAAGCAAAGAGCTGACGTAAAATTCTTATACCATACAAAGTCTTCGCTAACGCCGGGCTTTCTGACGCCCGCCGTATGGAAGGTGCCGTGAGTCGTATTGCCGTTGGCGTTTGTTTTGGCTTTGAGCTGGGAATCGTTAAATCCCTTCGTAGAGCTCCAATAATTATAACCTGCGTTACAATTCGTTGCATTCCAGGTAAACATATCTCCCGTAACTATCGTGGGTGTGGAAGAAAGCGTAACGCCCGCCTTGTTTGCCGCATAAGAAATAGCGGTATAGTGATCAGCGGCAAATTTGTTGTCCGTTTTTGCCGAGCCGTAATGGCCGACAGAGATAATAAAGCTCTTGCCTGCCGAGGTCTTAAATACTGCCGTGTGATATCCGTGGAAATATACTGCACCGGAAGGGTTATTGGTGGTTACAGTTCCCGTATCCTCATCAAGATATCTCCAACCGGAATAGGTAACGGTAAGTCCAAGACTCTTTTTATAAAGTATGTTTTCGGGAATCGATATTTCACCGCTCTTATACGCGCCTACGACAGGATTAGGATATTTTGTGGGATATCCCGTTTCATATCCGGAAGAAGAAGAACATACCGAAGACGATGCCGAAGCATAATAATCATTGTCGAGAATGTTATAAAACTCGGAGATCTCAGTAATAAACGCATCATAGAACTTACCTGATGCATGGCCGTAATATATCTCGTTCGTGGTTATAATATCGGGATCAAGCTGAAGAATTATGTCAGCGACGACTTCTCCGCGGTGCGTATTACTCGGAATATCGGTTACGTTAAGTATTCCCGGAGTAAGCGCCAGAAGCGGAGCGCCAACGTTCCAGTGGAACACGCGAAGGCTGGTCCCGCTTGCGCGGTTAAACATACTCGTTCCGACAATATCGATAGCTGCAGAGATGTCTCCCGAGATAACAGATCCAACAAAGGGCTGGGATTTTGCCATATACTGCTCAAACTCTTTGGTCACGTATTCAAGAGTTTTGTAGCCCTCTGCCATAATGACCAGCTTTGTTCCGACGACCTTGATATCGTAGTAAACGTTATGACGGGAATAGTCCGATCTTACGGCAATACTCTCGTCTCTGTTAGTCTTACCGACGAGGATCTCTTTGGTTGATACGGCCGTCTCGGCATCAACTCCTAATGCAAGCTCAATACCCGTAGCATCCTTGATAGCGGTCTGCACCTTCTCGGCACAAAGCTTTGCGTAAGCGGAATTGTAATATATGATTTTATACTGGCTAAGCTCAGACAAGCTGATAGTAGGATCGGGGTCAGCCGCAACACCTCCTGCCAACGCATCCGAAAGGTTCGACTGATTGTTATTTTCAGCCGCAACGGTTTCCTTTGCGCTTTCGGCTTCCTCTTTTTCAGCGTCCGAGGTAATTTCGTCTTCCTCGACTTCAACCGGAGTTACATACTCGGCATCAAAAGCATTGTTGCTCTGGGAGTTAGCCGTAGGCATATCTTCATTGCTCAAATAGCGCTTGCTGCATCCTACAAGTGCCGCGGACGGCAGTATCATAAGCAGCGTCAAAAATACTGCCAATATTCGTTTTGCGTTTTTCATTTTCATATGAAAAATCTCCTTTCAATTTCGACTCCCTCTGAAAACAACATTTGCAATTTATGTTCAAGCA
The DNA here is from genome assembly GCA_017536635.1 of Clostridia bacterium. GTDB lineage: Bacteria > Bacillota > Clostridia > Oscillospirales > CAG-272 > HGM12713. Next base: position 38,864 of record JAFXHA010000070.1, on the reverse strand, counting down.
TTCGAGTTAAAATCATTATTTAATATCTGAATGTTCAGAAAATTTATAGCAAGAAAAGATGTATAAACATATAATAAGTGCCTACCGTATCGGTGGCACACCAACAGTAACGCTCATGCGTTCTGTAAAAATATTATTTTCAAGTCATAGCCTAGTATGTAGTTTTATATTTTTGCATCTTTTAAAAACGTTGCCATCATTCCGTAAGTAACGTTAAAAACATGCTCGGTAGTGTTTGCTGTGTTTTTAAAATCTCCGTTATGCACCCAAACGGCATAATCAATCATGGTGGTAAATACACCGTGCATAATAAATTTTACGTCTGTACCTTCCTTGAAGAGAGGGGCAAACCTTTCAACAATTCCATCAAAGAGACGGTTGTGAGTTTGGAATGACTCGTCCTTGAAATACACCGAATAATAATACCGAGCGTAGCATCGGCAGTAAGCTTCATTAGTTAATATGTAGCCCCACGTCTTCAAAAAAGCCTCGTATAATTGCGATTTGACATCTTGCTCGGGATACGGACGAAAATCGGTATAGCCACATAAAGCCAAATGGATCTCGGTGTCCAATTTTGCAAATGCCGCAGCATACAGCTTTTCTTTGCCACCAAAAAAACGATAAATATATACTTCGTTCATTTTGAAAGTTGACGGTTGTACTCCGCTAAACGCGATAGCGTGAGTGGTTGCCTTTTCAAACCCGCCTTCAGCGATAAGATGTATGGTGTTGTTTATAAGGATTTCTCGAATTTCTTGTTCGCGCTGCATTGCCGAGCTCCTTCTACAAAACTATCGGATTATTGAAATTCCAAAACAAACAAGCGTCTGCCTAAGAGATGGCACTTGTTTATAATAGGCATTATCGTCATTTTAACAAAAAAAAAAAAAAATGTCAAGACTTTTTGGATATTTTTCACAAAAGAAACCAATTTTTAGAACTTTGCACAAACAAGCATCGTTGTATTTGTTGCTAATGTCCCTATAATGTCGTTCGTAACATAAAAAAGAGCGCATCATTTAGATTACGCTCTGTTATAATTATTATTCTTTTAAATCATAGGTACATCTTAGCCAAGTAGCAGCCGTAGCTTCTGCTAACGTTTGTGCAGTTGTTTCTTCGTCCGAGGTTTCGGCGTCCATCGTATCGGACGTATCATCGGACGCGGTCTTATTACAGGATGCAAAAACGCACAGAGTATCCCTTGCGACAACTCTGTGCGTTGATTTTTTATTTTTCTCGGCAAGCGTGTTGTCGGGATTTCTTCTGTATTTTTATTATAACACGAAAGGCAAGATTTGTCAACATTTTTTAAACTCCCCGACAACACGGATTTATTTGACTTTTGCGGCATACTATTTATCACAAACGTTTTAAGGAGGATACTATGCTTGCCGCTCTTATTGCCATACTCACCAATTTCATTCATCTGATACTCGGCATCAACACACCGCAGAGCTTTCCGCCGCCGCTGTCTGCCGAAGAAGAAAAGGATTGCTTTATAAAAAAGGAAGCAGGCGACGAGGACGCCCGACAAAAGCTGATACTGCACAATCTGCGTCTTGTCTCGCACATCGTGCGCAAATATTATTCAACGGCAAAAAACAGCGAGGATCTCGTATCTATCGGCACGCTCGGACTCGTAAAGGCGGTCGACAGCTTCAAGGTGGAAACGGGAACGAAATTCGCGACCTACGCGGCGCGCTGCATTCAGAACGAGATACTGATGAGCATGCGCGCAAAAAAGAAATTTTCCGCCGAGGTATCGCTTGACGACACGATCGACGTCGATCACAACGGCAACCCATTAACCTACATAGACGTCATCAGCAGCGACGAATCGATCGAGACAGAGATCGAGCGAAAGATCTCATCGGCAAAGGCTATGCGCCTCGTAAACACAATTCTTTCTCCGCGAGAAAGGCAGATAATACTGCTTCGCTACGGTCTCGCGGGCAAAAAGGCACTCACTCAACGCGAGGTTGCCGAAAGCCTCAAAATTTCCCGCTCATACGTCAGCCGAATCGAAAAGACCGCGCTTGAAAAGCTCCGCGCAGCACTATAAAAACGCACCGCAAGATTACTTGCGGTGCGTTTTTCTTATTCCTTTGCCGCGCTTGCCGTTCTCTTTTTATCCGATCTGCTCTGCTTTAGCTGAGCCGCGCTTCTTTCATATATTATCTCGGTTGCAAAGCCGAGCTTGGTGATGACATTCTGCTGTGTGGGATAGCAGAAGAACGAATCATTCTCTGTTGATATATCAAAGCAATCAAAGGGCTTTACGCGACACCAATCGTACTCAACGTGCAGGCTGTTGATATCCAGCGGTGCGCGGTGTATTCGGTAGATCTCCCCTCTATATTCACCCTCAAGCAAAAATCCGAGCTCGGCGTCGTGAGATATCTTCGCCTTTCCAAGATGATCGAATTTCCAGCATCGTGGCTGAGAATATACGTCCACCTCGTCCTCAAACGAGTATTCTCCGCGCTCTATCTGCGCCTTTACCTGCTCGCGCTCCCAAAGGAACCAATCGGGAATTCTCTCGAATTCGGTCTCGCCCTCGTTTGCGCTGAGCGTTCCGTCCTCTCCGAGTGTCCAATGCTTTCCGCACTCCGTACAAAAGATCTGCGCGCCCTGCGACGACATTTTTGACTCGGCAAGACAGTGCGGACACTGATACAGTATCTTGTGCAGACCTTCGGCGCGGTATTTTTCCGTTATGAGAATACCGTTTTCCTTCTGATACGCATACTCGTCGTATGTCAGCACCTCTCTTATCGCCGTGTTGATCTCGTCCGCCGACATATTTGCGATCTCCTCGGCAGTGAGTATCTTCGTAGCCGTGGTATGAAACGGCACCTTACGCTTTTTTCTGAAATTCCAGAAGGGCGTGTGCAGATAATTTCCTCTGTGAACTATCGCAACGACAGGAACCTTACATCGCTTGACAAGCATACCGAGCGAATCGGGCATATACGAGGTTATTCCGCAGGGTGAGTAGCGTGCCTCGGGATACATACAAAGCACGTCTCCGCGGCGCAGGACCTTATATATAGACTTTACAAGAGAAAAATCCGACGTGAATTTACGTGTGCCGATGCATCCGATAAGCTCCATAAGCCAAGGGCGTCCGTGGAAGCCGTCGAGCGCCACAACGTTATTCACGCGATGAGGATAGGTCGCCATCGCGGCAAGCTCAAAGTCTATGAAATGCATATGATTCGAAAGCACCATATACGGTGGTTTGAGCCCTTCCATATTGATCTTTTCGACCTTGTATTTCTTGCCGATCAGCATAATTTTCGAAAGCACCCAGATCAGCCACACAAAAAACAGAGGCTGACGAATCGGATACTTTGCGTTATTGTACCTTTTTTTGTTTTTATAGTTAACGTCAATATTTCCGCCCGAAGTCATACAAGCTCCTTTGAAGATTTATTTGATGGTCTAAAAAAATTATATCATACCTCTATCAAAAAAGCAAGTTTTTTATTTTTTACAAATATACGTTGAAAAATAAAATATTTAGTGCTAATATATATGCATAAGGTTAACGGAGGACACTAAATGTTATATTGGCTCATTCCCTTGATAATTATCGCAGTAATATTGATCGCAACGCTTGCCACAGCATACGTCTGCTTTTTCAGAATATTTTATTCACCTCGCAAAAAATGTGAGGATGAATTTCCGATTCCCGACGGCAAAGCCTACGCGGAGCGCCGCGAGCAGCTTATCGCCTGGGTAAAGGGCGCGCGCGAGCTGCCGCACACCGACGTATCCATCACCTCGTCCGATGGGCTGAAGCTTTGCGGAAAATACTACGAATACAAAAAGGGCGCACCCCTTGAAATACTTTTCCACGGGCACCGAGGCTCTGCCGAGCGCGATCTCAGCGGCGGCGTTTACAGATGCTTCGAGCTTGGACATAACGCGCTGATCGTCGACCACAGAGCGAGCGGACACAGCGAGGGCAAAGTTATCACCTTTGGAATAAAGGAGCGACGTGATTGCGTTGATTGGGTAAATTTTGCCATCAACAACATTGACGCGGACGCAAAAATAATTATCACGGGTATATCGATGGGCGCGGCAACTGTTATGATGATGTCGGCAATGGATCTGCCGAGCAACGTCGTGGGTGTGCTTGCCGATTGCGGATACACCTCGTCCGAGGATATCATCAAAAAGGTTATGCGTGATATGAAGCTACCCGCAGATCTGCTTTATCCCTTTGCGAGACTTGGCGCAAGATTGTTCGGCGGCTTTGATCTTGACGAATTCTCTCCGATAGAGGCTATGAAGAAATGCCGCCTACCGATAATCTTCTTTCACGGAGATACCGACAGCTACGTTCCCTGCTATATGAGCGAGCAAAATTTTGAAGCCTGCGTCTCGGATAAAAAGAGACTTGTGATCATCGAGGGTGCAGAGCACGGTCTCTGTTTCCCCGCAGCTATGGAAAAATACGTAACCGAGCTCGGCGATTTCTTTGCAGACGTACTTAATTAAATGGCAAAAGGCACGAAGATATGATCTTCGTGCCTTTTTATTAAACGCTTACTCTCTCTCCGTTGCTCTCGTACGCGGCAAGTATCATACGCACGACCTTGGCAGCCTCTGCGCCGTCGATCGTGAAATGACGCCCCGTGGCGACGCAATCGTAAAAGTCGTCGATCAGCGCCTCGTGGCCGTTTCCGTAACACGCCTTGCCGAGCACCTGTTTCTGTCCCTTGCGCAGCTTGACCTCGTCGTTTATCAAAAGAACACTTGGAAGAACGGTCAGCTTTTCTTTGTTGGAAAGCAGTATATTGATCTGCACGGGGAAACCGCAAGGTGCGCAATTCGTTGCGAAAAAGCTGAAGGGATTTTCGCCGAAATACCGCGCTGACAGAGTGTCCTCGACCTCGATCACATCACCAAGCATAAGGGCGTCCTTGCTTGCTACTACCTCAGTCGGCTCTCCGCAGAACCACTGCACGAGATCAAGCGTATGAAGCGCCTGATTTATAAGCACTCCACCGCCCTCCTGATCCTGTGTTCCGCGCCACTCGGCAGAATTATAATAATCCGCATCTCTGCTCCAAGCGACAGAGCCGTGCGCGCCGACGATCTTTTTATCGGCGAGATATTCCTTGACGAACTCATTTACCTCAAGATATCTGTTCTGCTGACAAACCCCGAGCTGTGCTGTCGATCGGCTCTCTGCATCAAGGATTCTTCCGATATCCTCACGTCTGATGCAAAGCGGCTTTTCGCAAAGAACGTTTATTCCCCTGTCAAGCGCCGCTATTACCATTTCTGCGTGCAGGTAGTGCGGTGTGCAGATATGTACGACGTCGGGCTTTATTTCGTCAAGCATCAGCCTGTAATCCGAATATATCACCGCATCGGGCGCAAACTGCTCCCGTACGCGTTCAGCTGCGCCGATATCTATATCGCAAAGAGCTGCGACCATCTTTTGCTGTGAGCTGAGCACCTTGGCGTGCACCTTACCTATTACGCCAAGTCCTATTATAGCACTTCTCATACTGCACCTCAGAAGGTTCCCGCCGTATCCGCAACCGTATCCGTGAAGCTTTCTTTAAAGCGCGACGTTGCTCGATGCTTATTAAGCTCGGCAAGATATTCTTCCTCGTTCACGGGAAGCTCAACCCTAACGCCGCCGCGCCAGCCCGAAAGCTCGATAGCATTCATCAGCTCAACGCCGCGGATACCCTCGATACCGTCAACGAACAATTCTTCTTTTCCAAGAAGCGTGCGGGTAAAGTTATCAACGATACCTGCGTGCTGCTTATTGAGTCCGTCGGTCTCAACCTCTATCTTTTCAGCCTTCGGCTGACCGAATCCGACGCAACTCTTGGAGAATTCGCGCGAATCGGTGTCGTTCTTGTAGAGCCAAAGCTTTCCACCCTCGCACAGAAGCTTTCCGAGAGTACCCGATATCTCAAGGCGGTTAGTACCGGGCGCCTCACCTGTCGTGGTGATGAACACTCCCGTAGCGCCGTTATCATACTCAAAGTATGCGGTTACGTCATCCTCGACCTCAATATCGTGCCACTTGCCGTACTGACAGAAGCCGTTTACGTACTTGGGAAGCTTGCCGACTATCCACTGAACAAGGTCAAGCTGGTGAGGGCTCTGGTTGATGAGAACTCCACCGCCTTCACCCTCCCAGGTAGCGCGCCAGCTTCCGTTATCGTAATAGCCCTGCGTTCTGTACCAGTTGGTGATTATCCAGGTAACTCTCTGAAGCTCACCTATATCTCCGTTAGCGATCATCTCGCGCATCTTACGGTAGAGGCAGTTGGTACGCTGGTTGAACATCATTCCGAATTTTGCCTTTGACTCTTTTGCGACCTCGTTCATCTCTCTTACCTGCTTCGCGTAAACGCCCGCGGGCTTTTCACAAATGACGTTGATGCCGCGTTTGAGACACTCTATTACCATTTCGGGATGCTGATAATGCGGCACCGCGACGATCACAGCATCGCAAAGACCGCTGTCGAGCATCTCTATGTAATTCTCAAAATATACGGCATCCTTGTTTGCCGTTTTCTCTTTCATAGCCTTGATCTTTGCGGGATTGATATCGCACATTGCGCTGACGTAAGCATCAACGGCTTTCCCCGCGTCAAATATCTTCAACGCATAATGAGATCCCTGATTTCCAAGTCCTATAATACCGTATCTTACCTTTTCCATTTTAAAATTCTCCTTTTAATTTTTTTAGATATTTAATACTGCGCTCTACCTGTCCGAGCGTATCGGGCAAATCTGCCGCGTTGTCCTGCTCGACGATGAAGAATTTCGCTCCTGACTTCTGCATCTCGGAAATGACCGACTTGAAATCAATATTTCCGTCGCCAACGGGAGCGTAGACGGGCGCAACACTGAGCTTGCCGTCATCGCCTGTCTTGAAATTGACCATATAATCCTTCAGATGCACACATTCTATTCTTCCCGCAAATTTTTTGACTGTATCAATAACACTCACACCGCCGTACTGCGCCCAATACGTATCAAGCGTGAAATTTACGTGGGGTGCGTTTTCAAGCATATACTCAAGAAGCGTAACGTCTCCGATCTTGCGGAACTCGTAATGATGATTATGATAAAAGAAGGTCGCGCCGTTTTCCGCCATTATTTTGGCAGCCTGCTCCAGCTTTTCCACAGTCTCGACGAACGCCTTGTCGTCCGACATTATTTTTCCGCCCATTCCGCCGATGCCGATCCTCGTACATCCGAATTTAGCGTGCTCGCGAACCAGCAGCTCTGGCTCGTTTATAACTCTGTCCATCGGAACGTGTGTAAGCACGGTCTCAAGTCCGCTCTCGCGGCTGACACGCGCTATAAGATCCGCGTCAAAGGGCGCTCCCGAAAACTGAAGGAAATCATATCCCATCTCGCGAAGCTTATGCGCGGTATCAAGAAACATATCTTCCTCTTTTATAAGATTTCTTATCGAATATAAATTAAGTCCGAATTCCATTACTTTTTATAACCTCCGTCAATCTTTTTATATCCTTGCGCTTCAAGCAAAGCGATCAACGCCTGTGCCGCCGCATCGAACGCTTCGTCGCCCGTAGCATAACAGAATTTGTTTTTCATCTCCGCCTTATCCATTTCAGATCCTTCCTTGATGACCCTGAGATGGGGCTCAACGGTCAGCGTCATATCATCATCGGGGGATATTCTGTCGATAAGCTCGGATATGCGTCCGTCGCCGTATCCCGCGGGGACTACGCTTCTTGTGCTTGACACAAAGTCCTTGATATGAAAATAATCGGTTTTCGAGTGAAGAGCCTCAAGCGTTACCGCGCTATCCTCTCCCGTTTGAAGAAAGTTTGACGGATCATACACGTAGTGCAAGCCCTGAACGTTTTCCATCAACCGTTGTATTCTTTCAAGCGTGTTACCGTACATAGCTCTTTCATTCTCGTGATAAAGACCGATACCGTATTCGTTAGCGATCGCGACCATTTCATTAAGCTCCGAAAAGACCTTGTCCTCGCTGTCATTCGCTTCGTGGAAGCTGAACATTCTTATCTTATCGGTTCCGAATATTTTTGCAATCTCACAAACGTGGCGAAGCTGGTTTTTATGCTCATCCAGATCGGCGTTTATGCTGATAACACCGATACCCGAGCCGATAGCCCAGACCTTTATACCAGCGTCTTCAAGCTGCTTTGCGTATATTTTGGCTTCCTCGAGCGAATATTTCGCAATATTTGCTCCGTTTATGACTCTTAATTCAATATACTCTATGCCGTTTCTTTTAAGCGCCGCTATCTGCCTCTCCAAAGACGGAGACGCCTCATCGGCAAACGCTGCAAGTCTTATCATAAATCCTCCTCTGATTGTTTATTTATTATAGCCGCCCTCAACCTTTTTATATCCCTGTGCCTTGATCAGAGATATAAGCGCCTGTGCCGCCGCGTCGAAAGCGTCGTCGTTGGTCGCGTACTCAAATTTGTTTTTCATCTCTGTGGCATCTATCTCGGCGTAGCCCTTGAAAACCTTCAGATGCGGCTCAAGAGTGAGAGTTTTGTCCTCATCGGGCGATATCCTCGCGATCAGCTCGTCGATGCGACCGTCTCCGTGTCCCGCAGGGACAAGCGTTCGTGTCTCGGAAATAACGTCCTTGATATGAAAATAATCCGTCCTTGAATGAAGAGCCTCGAGCGTTTTTTCACTATCCTCACCAACCTCGAGGAAGTTCGCGGGATCGTATACGAGCTTCAGCCCCTCAACTCTGTCCATTATGCGAAGAACTCTTTCAAGCGTGTCTCCGTATATGTGCTTTTCGTTTTCGTGATAAAGCCCAACGCCGTATTCGGCGGCAATCTTTACCATCTCGGAGAGCTCCGAGAACACCTTATCCTCGCACTCATACGCTTCAAAAAAGCTGAAAATACGCACCTTATCAGTTCCGAATATTTTTGCAAGCTCACAAATGTGTCGAAGCTTATTTCTGTGCTCCTCAAGATCCGAGCTTATCTTTACCTTGCCGATCGGCGAGCCTATCGACCATACCTTGATACCGGCTTCGGCAAGCTGATCTGCGTATATTCTCGCATTTTCAAAGGATATATTTAAAATATTCTCCCCGTTCACGCCGCGTATTTCAAGATAATCTATACCGTTTCTTTTCATAGCCGCGATCTGTCCGTCAAGAGATGGCGACGCCTCATCTGCAAACGCAGAAAGTCTTATCATAAAAGTTCTCCTTCCTATTGACATACATATTTTTGCTTGTTATAATAATTATAGCACTTTTTCAATAAAAATCAATGTAAAATCTTAACGAAAATAAAGGATTATAGCACAATATTAACATGAAAAACCTGGATATTATCTTAGCGAGGCATAATATCAACGCCCCACCCCGACATTCGTCGTTAGTTCAAATAAAATTCAATGACCTGACGTTGGTTCTAAAAGGCTCTCTTGAATACACTGTAAACGGCAAAACGTACACGCTTTTCGACGGAGATATGATATTTATGCCACCCGGAACCACCTACGTTCGAAAGAACTCGACGGACAACGTAGAGTATATCAGCTTCAATTTTTATACGGATGATAAAATAGAGCTTCCCGTATTTTTAAAGGATGCCGTACATAGCGAAACGCTTATGCTCATCTCGGCGTTTGACAAAATAAACCGAAGGACCTATCTTGATAATAAAGAAAAAAACGCGCATATACTTGCCTGCATCATTTCGGTGCTTGAGGACAGAGCGCAGGCACGGCATTATAACGTGCTCACGATCAAAATAATAAAGTATCTTCACTCGAACCTCGATAAAAAGATAACGCTTGACGACATAGGCGCTCTTACATTCTTCTCACCCATATATTGCGACGCAGTATTCAAGCGCGATATCGGGAAGTCGATAATAGATTACCTGATAGACGAAAGAATAGAGCGTGCCAAAAAGCTATTGCCCGACGACAGCTACTCGCTTTCTCAGGTAGCCGCCGCCGTCGGATTTAGCGACTATAACTATTTTTCGCGCGTTTTTAAATCGAGAAGCGGCGTATCTCCCTCGGCGTACCGTAAGATAACATTCGATTCGCTCGGAGCACAATAAATTCAAAACATAAATGACGGTGCTCCGCCACGTACGTAAAACGTATATGGGCAAAGCACCGTCCTCCTTTTATGAAAATATCGAGGAGATATATTCTTTTGGAGAAACGCCCATTCTCTTTTTAAAAAGTCTTGAAAAATAGTTCGGATCGGTATATCCGCACATATTTGATATATCCTTTATGCTCCTATGCCCCTGCTGCATCAGCGTGCAGGCATATTGCATACGAAGCGTGTTAACGTAATCTATCACGCCGATCTTAAGATAAGACTTGAAAAGCGAGGATATATATTTTTCATTGTAATTGACGTTTTTGCCTATCTTGGCAAGTGATATATCCGCATCGCAAAAGTTATCGTCTATATATTTTTTAACCACAGAAACAGTTTCTTCCTTGTTTCGTTCGTATGCGTCTTCAACCGCAAGTCTTTTTCCTATACAGGCAAAGGCATAAAGCAAGGCACTCTCACTGGACATATCCGAAATTCCGGATCCGAATCCAAGGCAGCTCGTCCAATGTGCCTCGATCTCTCTGAAATCCTTAAAGATAAAATTATCGGCACGTATATTATACATATCAAGTATCATATTTGCCCGTGTGCCGAGAAAGCTGATATACATATACGAAAGCTCCTCGACCGATTCAATGCAAAACGGCGCCGCGGGGAAGGTAAAGAAAATATCACCCTCGGAGATCTCGGTGATCTTACCCGGCGTATGAATCCTTCCGGTTCCGCCATTTACGTAATATATCTTATAAACTGATTCCGCCTTGAGCTTATCAAGCGGCTTCCCCTCGGATTCGAGCACGAAATTTATCGTGTGTATAGAATCGTATTCCTTACGGTAAGGTACAAAATGACATATATTATCTCTCATATCTATCTCCGTTCAAGATTTATCTTTTTTATTATATCATAACGCTTATAACAAATCAAGCTCTATCTAACTTTTTTACAGATAAACGAGGAAAAAATCCCTTTACTTTTGACGAATTCAATGTTAAGATATAATTGATCTCAACGAGAAAGGAGATATAAACTATGAAAAAAGTAAAAATAGGTGTGCTTGGAGGCTTCCGCGGAAACAGTATGATCCAATACTGCAAATCTGCACAAAACGCCGAGATCGTCGCGATATGCGATAAAAACCCCGACGTGCTTGAGCGTCAGAAGAAAAATCTTGCAGGTATGGATATTGCGTTTTATGCGGATTTTGATGAATTCATAAAGCACGATATGGACGGTGTCGTGCTCGCAAACTATGCTCATCAGCACGCACCCTTTGCGATAAAGGCAATGAGAGCCGGAAAACACGTTTTCTCCGAGGTGCTTCCCTGCCAGACAATGAAGGAAGCGGTCCAGCTCGTAGAAGCCGTTGAAGAAACAGGGATGATATATGCCTACGGCGAAAACTACTGCTATATGCGAGCTCCTTATGAAATGAAAAAGCTTTACGCGCAAAACAAAATAGGAGAGTTTGAGTACGGTGAGTGTGAATACATACACAACACCGAAGGCGGTGCCCACGTTCTGACTTATGGTGAGCCCAACCATTGGAGAAATAACGTATACTCTACTTATTACTGCACACATTCGCTCGGCCCGATAATACACGCTACCGGCCTGCGACCCGTCAAGGTAATCGGCATTGAGGGAACGAAAACTGAAAGAAAACTGCGTGTCGGCAGTAAGGCGGGCGCGTTCGGACTTATGCTGGTAACACTTGAAAACGGTGGAATTATAAAGGGCATTAACGGCGGACTTTATAAGGATTCTACCTGGTACTGTATGTACGGCTCGAAGGGTTCTATGGAATGCAACCGCAACGTGCACAATCCCATAGACGCGCATCCTAACGACTACGTGCAGACCTTTGATCTTCACGTGCGTTACGATGAATTTTCGGGAGATTATTTCAATCCTAAGGAAGAACATTACAGTCCAAAATTGTCTCTTGACCATCTGGCAAAGGGATACGGACACGGCGGCAGTGATTTTTACTGTATGTGGCACTTTATTGAAAAAATAAAGGGCAATCCCGAGGCCGACATTATCGACGTTTACGAGGCTATGGATATGGCTCTGCCGGGAATGTTTGCGTTCCGCTCCATTCTTGACAACAGCGCACCCAAGGATATCCCGAATCTCCGCAACAAAGCCGAGCGCGATCTGTGGAGAAACGACACAGCCTGCACCGATCCCGAGGTAGCGGGAGATATGCTGCTTCCGACCTCCGTTAACGGCACGCCTGAGATCGACGATGCGGTATATGCCCGTTTGCGCCATCTTTACGAGACCCATTACCCCGCAAAATATTGATCTCTTTACATATTTATACAAATATTACCGCAATATTTTCAGAAAAATCTCTTGACATCAAAAAAAAAGTGTGATACAATAAACAATGTTATAATAGGCTGTGATGAAGAGAGTACTGCAAACAAAACTTTCACAGAGAGCCGTCGGCGCTGAGAAGACGGCAAAGCAGTTGCGGGAAAAACACTTCGGAGCTTGCGGAAGAAAGCTCGCTCGTCGAGTAATTAGAACCGCACGTTTATCGCGTCAAGATGTAATGAAGAGGGCTGTATTGATATACGGTCAATTTGGGTGGTATCGCGGAAGTTTACCTTTCGTCCCATACGGGACGAAAGGTATTTTTATTTTTCGTCCGCCTGAATCGATTATCATTAAATCAGGATAATATAATATCATATAAATTTTGGAGGAAAAAATTATGTTGAGAACACATACCTGCAACGAGCTCAGCACCGAGCATATCGGTCAGAGCGTAACGCTTACCGGTTGGATGGACACCGTCCGCGACCACGGAGGCGTACTTTTCGTTGACCTTCGCGACCACTACGGAGTAACACAGATCGTATTTTCCGACGACTCTATGATCGCCGGAATGTCCAAGGAGACCGTCATTTTAGTTGAAGGAACGGTTACCAAGAGAGACGAGGACACCGTAAACCCCAAGATCGCTACCGGACTCATCGAGGTGCGCGCAAGCAAGATCGAGGTGCTCGGTCCCTGTCAGCTCGGACTTCCCTTTGAGATCGATGCTTCCACCCAGACCAGAGAAGAGGTAAGACTTAAATACAGATACCTCGACCTTCGAAATCGCAAGATACACGATAATATAGTTCTCCGCTCCAAGATCCTCAGCTATCTGCGTCGTCAGATGGAGGACCTCGGATTTATGGAGATACAGACTCCTATCCTTACGGCTTCCTCTCCCGAGGGTGCGCGCGACTATCTCGTGCCCAGCCGTAAGCACAAGGGCAAATTTTACGCGCTTCCCCAGGCTCCCCAGCAGTTCAAGCAGCTTCTGATGGCTTCGGGCTTTGACCGTTACTTCCAGATAGCTCCCTGCTTCAGAGACGAGGACGCGCGTCAGGACCGTTCGCCCGGAGAATTTTATCAGCTCGACTTTGAGATGTCCTTTGCAACGCAGGAGGACGTATTCGAGGTTGCCGAGACGGTAGTTTATAACACCTTCAAGGAATTCTCGGACAAAAAGGTTTCCAAGCCCCCCTTCCGTCGCATCACCTTTGCTGATGCTATGCTCAAGTACGGCTCCGATAAGCCCGACCTTCGCAACCCTCTCATCATTGAGGATCTCACCGACTTCTTCGCAAAGCACGAATTCCTCACCGTCAACGGCAGAACCGTTCCCTTCAAGAACAAGCTCGTTCGCGGTATCGTTGCTAACTACCTTGTAAAGAAGGACGGCGAGGGAGACGGAAAGAAGGCGTTCGAAAAGGCTATCGACGCTTATTCCAGAAGCATCGGAATGAAATTCGGCTGCGGATACATCACGCTTGAGGGCGGAGAGTTCAAGGGCCCGATCGCGAAGTTCCTTACCGACGAGCAGAAGGCTGAGCTCTGCGAGCTTTGCGGAATCAAGGAAGGAGATTCGCTCTTCTTCATCAGCGACAGCGCTTCTGTTATCAACAAGCTTGCGGGCGAGATGAGAACCTGGATAGGCACCGAGCTCGGACTTGTAAAGGACGATTCCTTTGAGTTCTGCTTTATAGTTGATTTCCCGATGTACGAGCTCAATCCCGAAACAAACAAGATAGACTTTACCCATAATCCCTTCTCTATGCCTCAGGGCGGTATGGACGCTCTTATGAACAAGGATCCGCTTGAAATCTTTGCTTATCAGTACGACATCGTATGTAACGGCGTAGAGCTCTCCTCGGGTGCGGTTCGTAACCACAATCCCGAAATAATGAGAAAGGCGTTTGAGATCGCAGGCTACGGCGAGGCAGATCTCAAGGCTAAGTTCGGCGCGCTTTACACCGCGTTTGCTTACGGTGCGCCTCCTCACGCAGGAATGGCTCCCGGCGTTGACAGAATGATAATGCTCATCGCAGGAGAGGAGACTATCCGCGACGTTATCGCGTTCCCGCTCAACGGAAATGCACAGGATCTTATGATGGGCGCTCCCGGCGAAGTTACCGAGCAGCAGCTCCGTGAGGTCCACATCAAAGTAAGAGACTAAATCTTACGAAATTTTAAAGGAGTTTATTATATGGAAAGAGATACGCTCAGAAGACTTGAGATGTTAAACCAGCTCAGTCTCACCGATGCACAGAAGGAGGACGTTATCGCCTTCTTTGCCGCAAGAGACGCAGAGCTTAAGACTCTTGAAGCAATAGACACCTCCGACACCGAAAGAATGGTACACGTAATGCCCATAATGACCGTCGTCCGCGATGACGTGATCATCAAGACCTTCTCTCGCGAAGCGCTCCAGCAGGGTGCTCCCGAGACCGACGAGGGATATTGGTGCGTTCCCCGTGTAGTAGAATGATCGAGGAGGTACGCAAATGAAAATTTACACTTCAAAAGTAGATACCGATTCGGCACGCGTTGTCGTTGCCGACGATATGTTCCTTACAAAAGATATGCCCACGGCGGCAGGCTCGAAGATGCTTGACGGCTATATGAGCCTTTTTGACGCCGAGGTGCTCACACGCCTTTCCGACAAGGGCTACGTGCTCGGCGGCAAGGCAGACGTAGGAGAGTTCGCGTTCGATCTTATCGGCGAGACCTCTTACAACGGCGCCGTTATCTCTGACGGCAAGCTGACCACCGCATCTGCCGAGATACTCAAGGCAGGTGAGGCTATGGCAACCTTGAATATGGACGTCAACGGCTCGACTCGCCGCGCTGCCGCGCAGAACGGACTTGTCAGCATAAAGCCTACCTACGGCACCGTATCGCGCTACGGCACGGTTCCCGTTGCTTGCTCGGGAGAGACGGTCAGCGTTACGTCGACGACAGCTGATAGCTGCCGAGAGATCCTTGATGCGATCGCAGGCCACGATGACAAGGACGGCACAAGCCTTCCCACCGCTTCCTGCGAGAAGGTAAAGAGCGCACCCGCTATCCGCCGCGTCGCCATTCTCACCTCTATGACAAAGGGTGCCGATGCAGACGTGCTCGCAAAGCTCGACTCTGTCAAGGCGGCTCTCACCGCTAACGGAGTTGAAGTATGCGAAATAGATAATGAAGTGATCCCCACAGCAAGAGTTGCGTGGAATATCCTTATGAGCGCAGAGCTCTGCAACAACGTTTCGCGCTATGACGGCGTAAAGTACGGCTACCGTGCACAGAGCTTTTCGAATATTGACGAGCTCTACACCAACAGCCGCACCGAAGCCTTTGGCGAGCTTCTCAAGTCGACCATTCTCTTTGGCTCGGAAACACTTTCGACCGACAACTACATGAAGGTATACGACAAAGCGCTCCGCATCCGCAGAGTGATAGTCGAGGCGTTCGCAAAAATATTTGAGAGCTTTGATGCGATCCTTATGCCCGCTTGCTCGGCACTTGCATATACCGAGGCAGATATAAAGGAAAACAAATACCTTGTTTTCGAGGAGAACTTCTATACCGCTCCCGCATCGATCACGGGACTTCCCGCAGTAGTATTCGGCGGCGCGCAGATGGTTGGCAGATCCTTCTCGGAAATGGCGCTTCTTGACCTTGCAAAAACATGTGAGAAGGAGGGCAAATAACTATGAGATATGAAACTGTCATCGGTCTCGAGGTCCACGTTGAGCTCGCGACCAAATCCAAAATATTCTGCTCCTGCTCGGCACATTCCTTCGGAGCAGAGCCTAACGATCACGTATGCCCCGCTTGCTGCGGTATGCCCGGTATGCTCCCTGTTGTAAACAGACGCGTGGTCGACTACGGTATGAAGGCGGGCCTTATGCTGAACTGCCACATCAACCGCACTACTACCTTTGATAAAAAAAGCTATTACTACCCCGATCTGCCCGCGGCATATCAGACTACTCAGTGGTTTGCTCCCGTTGCGGTAAACGGTCTTGTTGAGATCGAGACCTCTAAGGGTAAGAAAAACGTTCGTATCAAGCAGATACACATGGAAGAGGACGCAGGTAAGCTCGTGCACGATATCCGCGAGGATACAACGCACGTTGACTTCAACCGTACAAGCGTTCCGCTGATCGAGATAGTCAGCCAGCCCGACCTTTCAAGCGCGGAAGAGGTAGAGGCTTATCTTGAGAGACTCAAGATGCTTCTCCGCTACGCAAAGGTCGCCGAGTGCGAGATGGCACACGGAACGATGCGCTGCGACGTAAACCTTTCGGTTCGCCCCGAGGGAAGCGACAAGCTCGGCGTTCGTACCGAGATGAAGAATATGAACTCGGTAGAGGCTATCAAGCGCGCAATCGAGTACGAAACTGCAAGACATATCGACGCACTTGAAAACGGAACCGAGGTTCTCGTTCAGGAAACGAGACGCTGGGACGACATCAAGGGCAAGAGCTTTGCGATGAGAACTAAGGAAACCGCGGGCGATTACCGCTACTTCCCCGATCCCAACGTAATGCCCGTAGTCATTGACGACGAGTGGTTCGAGTCTATCAGCGCTACCCTTCCCGAATTCCCTGAGGTTAAAAAGGCAAGATACACCGAGGAGCTGGGTCTTGGCGAATACGACGCCGATCAGCTCACCAAGAGCATCGCGCTCTGCGAGTGCTTTGAGACGGCGTACGAGGCCTGCGGCAGCGCAAAGGATGCGGCAAACTGGATGATCTCCGAGGTTATGAGCATTCTCAACGCGCGCAAGATGACCTACGATATGCTCGACATCAACGGACGTGCGCTCGGCGAGCTTATAGTTCTCGTTTCGAGCGGCAAGGTCGGACGCGCAAACGGCAAGAAGATCCTCGCGGCTATGTTTGATGACAACACGATCCTGCCCGAAAAGTACGCAGAGGCTAACGGCTTTATCGTTTCCAACGATACGGGACTTATAGAAAAGACGGTCAAGGCGGCTATCGAGGCTGATCCCAAGGCAGTCAGCGACTATAAGAGTGGCAAGGAAAAGGCTATAATGTCCATCTTTGGAAAGTGTATGAAGGAGCTTCGCGGCAACTGCGATCCGCAGGTACTCCGTAAGATCCTCATCGACACTATCAACAATATGTAATTAAATTCAAAGCAGACAGGCGGTGCCTGTCTGCTTTTTTGTTTATCCGCCGCTTCGAGCACAAATGTAAATTAGGCTTCTCCTCTCAACTAATGCGATAGTACGCTAAACTACAAGTTTATTGACTCTCCCGGAAAAATATTTTATAATTTTTATGTAAAGCTCAAACCTTTTTGAGAAATTTGACACTATATATATAGAACACTCAAAGGAGAATCGCCATGAAAGACAACAAAAAGACAAAAACCAATGCAAATTACTTCACAAAGACCGAAACGCTCAAAATAGCAGGTATAATCATCCTGATAGCCTCGGGCGTGGAATTTTTCCTCGGCAGGACTTATATCGGCTACATCATTTCCTGCATAGGACTCGTCGTCGGGCTCGTGCTCTTTATCGTCGGCTCGTCGGGACGTGTGAGCGAAGCGGAAATATCAGAATATATTGCCAAGAACACCGACGGCGCGTGCGAAATAGACGTAGAGGAAAAGGCGCTGAAAAAGAGGCTTCGCTCACTCCCCTATCCCCTTGTGGCAAGCGGATTCGTGTTCAACGCGGACGTTATGGTTAAAAAGACCAAAAAAGGATCCTTGAATTCGTCGGTATATTCAAAAACAGTTCTCTACCCGCTTGACACGGCGATCCTTGTTCGTCATCGCACGCTTCTTATCGCCGAGCACGATCATCAGGACACGGAGCAGGAGATACCGTATGCCGACATCAAAAAAATCGAAACAGTAGAGAGCACCGAGGATATCACCTTTGGCAAAAAGCTTTTCCGCGCAAAGAATATCAACCTCGTAATAGAGACCGCAAGCGGCGAGCCCATAATTATAACCGCACAGGACAACGTCGAAACGGATACCTTTATAAAGGAGATCGACAGAATAGTAAAAGAGCTGCAAGGTGCCTGAAATTCACAACTTGTTAACCATTGGTCAATGCTTCTGTGATATAATAACAAAAACAAAATCTTTTAAGGAGAGTGAATATGAAGAAATTTTTAGCTTTTTCCTTGTGCATTGTTATGATATTGATGTCTTTTGTTATAATGTCTTGCGATAACGGAACGGAAAGCATTGACACCTCGGCAGAAACTACTGTTGAGACCACTGTTGAAACGACTACCGTCGAGACGAGTGCGACGACAAGCGCCGCAACAAGTGCTGAAACTACCGCGAATACTTCGGCAGAGACGACCGCGGAAACCACGGCGGAAACTACCGTTAAAGCTGAGCCCGATGCTCCGCAAGGATATAAAACGTATAGCAACGGCGACATTTCCGTTGCGTATCCTTCCGATTGGACTGTTACCGAGGGAAGCGTAACCATATTTAGCGGAACAAAGAACGGTAATAATATGACACTTGCATACCAAGCAAAGACAGATTATTATGAGAAACTGACCATCCAGGCCTTCAACAGCGAGATGAAGCCGATGTATGAAAATATGGGTATGTCTATATCAAACGCAAGCGTATCGCAAACTTCTAATGATAATGGTTTGAAGATAACAAAAATATCTTTCAATAACACAATGTCGGGAAACACCATGAAGCAAACTATGTATCTAACTAACGTGGGCAATAAAACCTACTTCGTTACGGTAACCGAAGGGGTATCTGACCCTGCATTGGTTACCAACATATTCAACTCGCTTACGGCATTAAAATAACTCAAAATAAAATCCGATAATTCGGCAGAGATATTGCGTCTCTGCCGAATTTGTGTTATAATCGAAATATAAAGATTTGAGAGGTACTTATGTATATTTGGTTAGGAATAAACGTTGACGAGCAGCTCAGAGAGGTCAGAGACAGAGCGTATGAGGTCAACAAAAAACTTGAATTTGAAAATTTCTGCTACACGCTTCCATTTCATATTTCGCTGAAGATGTCGTTTTACGTTGATGACGGTAAATTTGACGAGGTGGTTGCCGATATTGAAAGCTATTACGCCACTATCGAGCCCTTTGAAATAGATATAAAGGGTATTGAAAATGAGCAGGTCATCATTTGGGTGCGAATGCGCGAGAGCGAGAGGCTCAACAAAATACACGACGATCTCAACGAGCTCTTGCTGAGCAAATACGGCGTCGGACTTCACGAATACGATGCAGACTACAAGTTCCATACCACGCTCTTTATGGACGGCAATACGGACAAGATAAACGATGCCTTTGAGCTTGTAAAGGACGCTTCCCTGCCGCAAAAACTCGTTGCAGACCGCTTTCTTATAGGCAGATCGCAAAGCGGAAGGCTTGGAACCTACTCGGTATATAAAGAAATCAAAAGGTAACTACAAAACAATAAAAATCACACTTACATTATAGCATCTTGATTTTTTAAAAATTATAATATACTTATCACTATCTCGCAAAAGGAGAAGAATATGAAAAATAACGGCACAAATATCTTATGGTATCGGCAGAGCGCTATGAATTGGAACGAGGCTCTTCCTCTCGGCAACGGTCGTATCGGTGCTATGATATACGGTGGGGCGGCGCACGAAAGAATATCAATCAACGAAGATACGATGTGGAGCGGAAAGCCGACGTTTTACGAAAATCCCAATGGCGCAGAGGTGTTCAAAAGAGCGCGCGAGCTTGCGCTCGATCGCAAATACATAGAGGCTGAAAAGCTTTTAGAGACCGAGTTCACAAATCTTTGGTCGCAGGTATATATGCCGCTCGGAGAGCTTCGTATAGATATGGAGCATAGCGATTCGGTGGAAAACTACCGCCGCGAGCTCGATATTTCCACGGGCATTCATACGGTAGAGTACTACTGTAACGGAGTGCATTATACGAGGGAGTGCTTCGTTAGCTATCCCGATAATATTATGGCTATGCGCCTCACGGCAGACCGTGAGGGTGCGCTTACATTTTCAATGTCTCTTGATCCTACGCTTGAGGCTATATCTAAGAAAACTAATACCGCAACGTCTATACAGGGTAACTGCCCGATCTTTGACCGTCAATTTGGGGCAAAGAATTCTGAGCGCGGTGTTGTCAGATACGGAGAATCCGATGAGGACAAGGGTATCGGTTATTATGCCGAGGCGCGCGTATCCCTGAACGGAGACAAAAGCCTTTTGCGAGGTGGACTGCGTGTGGAAAAGGCTGACAGTGCGGTGATTTATTTCAACGTTCGCACAAGCTTTAACGGTTGGGATAAGCATCCCGTAATCCAAGGCAAGCCTTACGTTGAGCCCTGCCTTGAGGAGCTGCGCGCCGCACAGGAGAAGGATTATGAGGAGCTCAAGGCTGCTCATATCGCCGACCACAGTGAGCTTTACGGCCGCGTCGAGCTTGACCTCGGAGGCGGCGATGAAAAGCTCGCTCCTACCGATGAACGACTTTATGCGCACGACGAGGGTAAAGAAGATCTCGCGCTTTACACGCTTTATTTCAATTTCGGCAGATATCTGACGATAGCCGCATCGCGTGAGGGTACTCAGGCGACCAACCTTCAGGGCATATGGAACGATCATTTGATTCCGCCGTGGAATAGCAATTATACGACCAACATAAACACCGAAATGAACTATTGGCCAACGCTTATGACAGGACTTCCGGAATGCTATGAGCCGCTTCTCAGACTGATAGATGAGATATCCGTCAGCGGTGAGCGTACCGCACGAGAGTATTATGGGGCGAGAGGATTCGTCACGCATCACAATACTGATCTTTGGAGAATGACGACACCCGTAGGAGCGCACCGGAAAGGATGTACCGTCTTTGCGTTCTGGCCGCTTGCTTCGGGATGGTTTATGAGACATATCTGGGAGTATTACGAATATACTCAGGATAAACAGTGGCTCAGTGAAAAGGGCTTGCCTATCATCAAAAAGGCTGCCGAGTTCTATATCGATACGTTGGTTGAGGATCGCGACGGAACGCTGATAATGGCGCCTTCAACCTCTCCCGAGAATTGCTTTTTGACAGAGGACGGAATAAGATGCCCGATCTCAGCTACGACGGCGATGACTCAGGCGATAATCCGCGACGTTTTCGAAATATGCATCGAAGCGGAAGATGTGCTCGGCATTGACGAGCTTTCAAAGGAACTGACTACTATTTTGCCGAGGCTCAAGCCGCTTGGAACAGGTAAGGATGGCGAGCTTCTCGAATGGGCAGAAAATCCTACGGAAAACGAGATACATCACAGACACATCTCTCATCTGTATGCTCTGCATCCCGCAAGGCAAATAACTCCCGAGGGCACTCCCGAGCTTGCAGAAGCGTGCCGCATCTCGCTTGAGCGCAGAGGCGATCAAAGCACGGGCTGGGCTATGGGCTGGCGTATCAATCAATGGGCAAGGCTTGGCGACGGAGATCGCGCGCTGAAGCTTCTTGACATACAGCTCCGCGCTGTCGGCGGACATAATATCAAACGCGGCGACGATCTGAATTACAGAAACGGCGGAGGAACCTATCTGAATCTGCTCGATGCGCACCCACCCTTTCAGATAGACGGAAACTACGGCGCTTGCGCGGGTATCGCCGAAATGCTGCTTCAGACCACACGCGACGGAGAGCTCAAAATTCTTCCCGCGCTTCCAAAGGCTTGGAGAAAAGGCTCTGTAAAGGGACTTCGCGCCCGCGGCGGCAAGACGGTGGACATCGTCTGGGATCAGGATGCCGGCAAGATAGAGGTTTCTCAAAGATAATTATAAAAAACAAAAAAATCCCAACAGCTCTCTGTTGGGATTTTTTATACGTCCATATTTAAATTAAAGCTCCTCGACTGAGACTACTCCGTCGAGATTTGCGATAACTTCCATAAGCGCCTGACGCGAGACCTTTCTTGGCGTTTGTATCGAAAACGTAGCGCAGGGGTTTCTGCCCTCGGATGCGTTTTTCGTTATTTCAAGGTCGATTATGTACGCGCCCTTTTTCTTTATCGTATCAACTATGTTTCCAAGCTTTCCGCTCTCCGAATATTCAACGAAAATATTAAATGCACGCGCATTTGACAAAAGATAATATTCAAGCCTTGCGAAAACGAGCTCGGCAAGGATTACCACAAGAGTCGTTATTACCGCGCCCTCGAAATATCCTGCGCCGCAGCAAAGTCCGACTATTGCCGCCGTCCAAAGACCTGCCGCAGTTGTGAGCCCCTTGACCTGACGGCGCTTTGTGATGATTATCGTTCCCGCGCCGATAAAGCCAATGCCGGCGATGACCTGCGCGCCAAGGCGCGCCATATCAGTATAAAGCCCAATCTCAAGCACGAGAAATTGGCTGGTTAGTGTTGCCATAGCCGCACCCAAGCAAATAAGTATATGCGTACGGAAGCCTGCGGGGCGGCGCTTTCTCTCGCGTTCTATACCAATAAATCCACCGCATATTACCGCAAGAGCAAGTCTGACGGTAACCGATATCCAATCAAGATTAGCTCCTCTTAAAAAATTCAAGCATTCTAACATATCTGCCTCCTTAAAGCTCTTCTATGCTTCTTACCGATTCAATTTCGGCAATTGCCGTCATAACGACGGTGTGGGACGTCTTTTTGGGAAGCTTAAGCGAAAAGATCGCATTCGGATAATGAGTCTCCGAATATTTTGCCTTGGTAAGCTCAACGTCAAATATTCTTACCTGATGAGATTTTATCTTTTCTATAATATACGAAATATCATCGGTATGCTCGAATTCAACGTAAATATTTACGTTTCTCGAGTGCGAAAGTATCAGGCGCTCAAGCCTTGAAAATACGATTATCGTAAAGAGTATGAATCCGCAGCAGATAAGCGCTGCCGTATAAAATCCCGCGCCGATGCAAAGTCCCATACAGGCAGATGCCCAAAGACCTGCCGCCGTGGTCATTCCCTTGACCTGCTGGCGTCCCGTAACGATTATCGTGCCCGCGCCGAGAAAGCCTATTCCGTTAATCACCTGCGCTCCGAAGCGCGATACGTCTGTTCTGGCGTAATCCGCAGGTATTACCGCTGACCAAGGGCCAGTAAGCATTACCGAAAGATAGGTACCGAGTATCATGGTCATAGCCGCTCCGACACATACTATCATATAAGTACGAAAGCCTGCCGGACGGCGCTTTCTTCCTCTGTCTATACCGATAAGTCCGCCGCAAAGCATCGCCACGCCGACACGAAGCAGCATATCACCGAAGGATAATACAAACATTTTTCTCTCCTTGAAGGTTTTACATATATTTAGATATTATACCTTATTATCAACTTGTTTGCAATAGAGATGCATAAAAGTTTACAATTAAAGAACTTTAAAAGCACTTATGGCTTTCGCCATAAGTGCTTTCTCTTTATCTCATTTTCATTGTTGCTGCCGCATTGTAATAGCGAAGTATCTTACGGGATTTTTCATCGGGCTCAAAGTAAAGCCTGATCCTTTCTCCACTGTCCTCATCCGTCCACATAGCGACGCAAAGACCTTCTGCCGACTCGTCGGATGCCGCAAAGACAGTCTTTTCGGCGCCGAAGCGTTCTATTTCCGCCTTGCTTTCGCTATTGACGGGCAAAACGGCGGTCATCTTACGGAGCTGTACCGTCATAAGAACCTTTCGGAAGCGGTCGTTCAAGATACGGGATACCGTCAACTCGCCCGCAAAAAAGGAATATTCATACTGCACCTTGGTATATCTCCAGGTGAAAAATATTATTACCCAAAGAGATATCGGGATCAGCGCAAGCAGATACGCTATCAGCTTGGTTACCGCTCCGACGACGAGCCACACAACCGCCCACAGTATATAAATTATTACAAGCGCCGCTTTTTTTGCCATCAGCGCGGCTGTTTTCTTCTGAGCAACTACACATTCGAACGGAATTCCGCCCGAGTTGAATCCTGAATCCATATTTTATTTCCTTTTCCGAAAGACAGACGTGAATGCTTAATTACATAAGCGAGAGGTAAAGCTCCTTGATCTCCTCAACAGAGGTAGCTCTGGGGTTACCGGGACGGCAAGCGTCGTCAAATGCCGACTGCGCGAGGAAGTCAACGTCCTCGGGCTTAACTATTGCCTTGAGATCAGCGGGAATTCCAACGTCAGCAGAAAGCTGCTTAACTGCGGCAACCGCTGCCGCTCTCGCCTGGTCAAGAGTCATAGCGTCAACGCCCTCTACTCCCATAGCCTTTGCGATATCGCGGTACTTTTCGCCCGTAGCGGGTGCGTTATATTCCATAACGGTAGGAAGGATTATAGCGTTCGCAACGCCGTGAGGAGTATCGTAAAGCGCGCCGAGCGGATGTGCCATAGAGTGAACGATTCCAAGTCCAACGTTGGAGAAGCCCATACCCGCGATATACTGACCGAGAGCCATTCCCTCTCTGCCCTCATCTGTATTCTCTACCGCGCCGCGAAGGCTCTTTGCGATGATCTCAATCGCTTTGATATGGAACATATCGCTCATTTCCCAAGCGCCTGCGGTGATATATCCTTCTATTGCGTGGGTAAGAGCATCCATACCCGTAGCGGCGGTGAGGCCCTTAGGCATAGTTGCCATCATATCGGGGTCAACTACTGCAACGACGGGAATGTCGTGAACGTCAACGCAAACCATCTTTCTGTTGTTGGCAACGTCGGTGATAACGTAGTTGATAGTAACCTCTGCCGCAGTTCCTGCGGTGGTAGGTACAGCGATTATCGGCACGCATTTATTCTTTGTGGGAGCAACGCCCTCAAGAGATACGACGTCAGCAAACTCGGGATTGGTAATGATGATTCCTATTGCCTTTGCGGTATCCATTGACGATCCGCCGCCGATAGCGATAATGCAATCAGCACCCGCCGCCTTGAATGCGGCAACACCGTTCTGAACGTTCTCTACGGTAGGATTCGCCTTGATATCCGAATAAACGGTATAAGCCACGCCGTCCTTGTCAAGAAGATCGGTAACCTTGCCTGTAACACCGAACTTTATAAGATCGGGGTCGGAGCAAACGAAGCACTTTTTGAAGCCTCTTGCCTTTATTTCGGGAACGATCTCAGATATCGCGCCCTTGCCGTGATAGCTTGTTTCATTGAGTACAAATCTTGCCATAATAAATCTCCTTTGTTTTAAAATTTAATGTAATTTTATTATACACCGACAAAAAAACAAAATCAAGTGGTTTTCAAAATTTAAATATTGTAAAAAAATAAATGTGTTTATTTTTTGAAAATCGGTTGACAAAACAGTGAAAAAATGATATCATATCCTATGGATAATCATCCGAAAAATTTCACAGGAGGACACTATTATGAAGAAGTCTGTTAGAATTGTTGCTCTTGCACTCGTAGCTGTTATGCTCTGCTTTGCGCTTGTTTCCTGCGGAAAGAAGCTCAACGGAACATACTCCGCAGTCATTGCCGGCAGCGGTGCTGAATATGAGTTCAAGGGAAGCAAGGTAACTATTACCGTTAAGGCTCTTGGTACAGTTGTTGCTGAGGTTGAGGGCAAGTACTCCATCGACGACGATAAGATCACCTTTGAGTTTGAGAGCGAGGATTCCAAGGAATCCGACAAGGTTAAGACCTACAACGGAACATTTGACTTTGAGGAGACTGACGACGGCGATATTAAGATCGGCATCATCACCTACAAGAAGCAGGATAAGTAAAAAAAATTTGAGCTGTTGCGTTGCAACAGCTCTTTTTTATTTTCTGTATTTTTCGGACACGCGCTTCACAATATCGCCGCCGACGATAAGTGTGTATGCTATAAGGGCAAGATACACGAAGGTATTGCCTATCACCGTATAGAGTGTCGTTTCATTCTGAAGCGTTACCTCTCCCACGATATATCCGTCGACCAGAGGCGCGAGCTCCTCTTTAACGTTACCCTTGGTATCTATTATCGTCGATATTCCTGTGTTTGCCGATCTGACGACAAATCGGCCGTTCTCTATCGCGCGAAGCTGAGACTGCGCA
This sequence comes from Clostridia bacterium, assembly GCA_017536635.1. Lineage (GTDB taxonomy): Bacteria > Bacillota > Clostridia > Oscillospirales > CAG-272 > HGM12713. The sequence goes on along the minus strand of JAFXHA010000070.1, from coordinate 12,397 downwards.
TTGTGCATATATACGCCCGCGGAATCGCCGAACCACGAGTCGTTGGTCGAAAGGCAGAGCAGCTCGGCACCGGCGAGCGTGCTTGAGCGTGAAAGCTCCTCGTAAATGGAATCAAAGCATATAAGCGAACCGATATTGCCGTATTCGGTATCCATAATCGCCTCGCCCTCGCCCCAAAGCACGTCGTCGCCCGACATAACAAGGTCGGCAAGTGGCGGAATTATTGCCGTTACGAGCGCGCGCATCGGCACAAATTCTCCGAACGGAACGAGTCGGCGCTTGGCATATATCTGCTCGTGAACGCTTCCGTCAGGCAGGTAGCAGAACACCGCGTTATAATCTCCGTTCTGCTCCTCGGATTCGTGAAACGCTCCCACGAGAATAACTATATCCTCCGCATCGGCAAGCTCGGATATCTGCTTATGATAAAGCGAGCCGTCCCCGAGCGTTTGCGGGATCACCGTTTCGGGCCAGACCACTATCCGTGCTCCGTCAGACGCCGCCTTTGAGGTATATTCGCTGTAAATATTCATCGTTTTCTTCAGCGTTCCGAAATCCCATTTATCCTTTGAAGATATATTTCCCTGTATCGCCGCGACCTTGACGGTCTTTTCCTGCCCGTCGGGAGAGGCAAAATAAAGTGCTGCTCCCACGCCGTACTGAAACACGAGTATTGCCGCCGCGGCTATTGCGGAAAATCTTATGCTCGAAATCTTTTTTCGGTTAAGTATCGCATAAGCGACAAGTGCGTTGACCGCGACGAGCGCAAAGGTGATAAAATAGGAGCCGAAAAGCGAAGCCGTCTGAAGCCCTACTATATATTTGGACTGTCCGAGCGGCAATCTCGACCACGGGACTCCCCACCAACCGAGCGTTTGCGTCCATTCGTACGCCGCCCAGGTGGTTGCGAGTAAGATCGGCTTTAAGAAGCTATGCCTTTCAAGCAGCTTGGTTCGGAAAAGCAATCCGAGAGCCACAAAAAGAAATCCGCCAAAAAGCGCCTGCAAAAAGGAAAGTCCAACGCAACCCGCAAGCACCACGGCAAGCGCCGCGGCAGGTGTCATTCCGTCAATAAAATCAAGCGGATAAAGAGACACGAACCAATGAAATCCCACCATATAGAACACAAGGAAAAAGAAGAGTCCGTATCCGTAAAGGCTTCTCAGCTTGCGCTCGGGATCCGATGCCTCAAGCAGCAAAAACATAGCGGCGGGCACGAGTGTGATCCACTCTAAAAATCCCAGCTGCGGAACGATCACCGTAAGGCCCGTGAGCAATCCGCTGACAGCCAGCAATAAAAATCTTTTATATTTCTTATCGGTCATAACGCCTCCGAAATCAATTTTCGTTCAAAAACCATATATCACGGTCGTCAAGTCGGAACTCCTTGCCGTCAAGATAGGAAAGACAATTTTGCTCCTCGCCCTTGCCAAATATCAGCTTATAGGCGTAAAGAGCCTGATACTTGTATCCGTCCTTTTTATCGTCTCGGTTGACGCCGTATTTTCCGTCGCCGACAAGCGAATGTCCGATATGAGCCATGTGGGCACGTATCTGATGCGTACGTCCCGTATAAAGACGGACCTCAAGCAGCGACGTATCTCCGCGGCGCTCGAGTACCTTATATCCCGTAATTATCTCCTTTGAGCCCGGGAATTCGTTATCTCTCACCTCGACGGTATTATTCTTTGAGTCCTTGCGCAAAAATGCGCGCAGCTTGTCCTCTTTTTTCGCAGGCGTTCCGTGAACGAGACAAAGGTAATACTTATTCATCTCACCGCGCTTGATCTTTTCGTTCATACAACGCAGAGCCTCGGCGTTCTTTGCCGCGATAACTATTCCGCCCGTATTTCTGTCTATTCTGTTACAAAGAGCGGGAGCAAAGGACTGCTCGTCTCTCGGATCATACTCGCCCTTGCCAAACAAGTAAGCCTTCATATGCATAACGAGCGTATTTTCTCCCTCGTCGGCATCCTCGTGCACGAGCACTCCGGGACGCTTATTGAGAAGCATTATATTCTCGTCCTCGTAAAGGATCGAAAGCTTTGGCTTGATGCGCTCGATAGCGCCGACGTCCTTTTGCGGTGCATCGAAAAATTCCTCGCGCAAAAACAGCTGTATCTCGTCGCCCTCTCGAAGCACGTAGTTTTGCTCGGCGCGCTTGCGATTGACCTTTATCTTCTTGGTGCGAATGCTTTTATACATCATCGATGCAGGCAGTCCCTTGACCGCCTTGCTAAGAAACTTGTCAAGTCTCTGCCCCGCGTCGTTTTTCATTATGCGTATTATTCTCATTCAAAGGACCTCCCTTCTCACTATTCATATATATTATAAAGTATTTTTACCTTTTTTGCAAGTGGATTACGTTACTTTCTTTGAAAAGAAAGTAACCAAAGAAACTTTCCACAAGATAGGACTTGTGGACATATCACTCGAAATAACGTGCATCGTTATCTATAATTTATTGAATTTTTAAGGTAAAAACCCGTCGGACGCTACTCTCCGACGGGTTTTATTTTTAATATGTTTTATAGCCGGAAGTTCTTTTGCTTACTTTTCTTTCAAGAAAAGTAAGTCGGACACTGCGTTCCGACGTATTTAGATTATATTATACTCAATCAAAAACACGTCATTTCCTCTTTACAAAATCTCATTTTCGTGTTAAAATATGTTGAGGTGATTTAATGAACTCGACTAAAAAATATACCGCGGCGATAGCAACACTCGGCTGCAAGGTCAATCAGTACGAATCCGAGGCTATCTCCGAGGAGCTTGAAAAAAGCGGAATAGAAATAAAGAGCGCGTCCGACGTATGCGACGCGTATATAATAAACACCTGCACGGTAACCGCAGAATCCGACCGAAAGGCCCGTCAGCTCATTCGCCGCCTTATCGCAAAAAATCCGCAGGCTGTCATAATCGTTACGGGTTGTCTTGCGCAGAGCTCGCCCGACGAGGTAGCGGGAATTGAGGGCGTCGATGCGGTAATAGGCAACTGCGAAAAGCTCCGCGCGACGAGGGCGGTCATCGAGCTGCTCCAATCAGGCAAGAAAAACGCGGCTCCCGTCGTATATCCGTCAGAGCTCGATACCGCAGGCTTTGAAAAAATGAGCATTACGAAATTTGAACGCACGCGTGCGTACGTAAAGATAGAGGATGGATGTGAGAATCACTGCTCATACTGCATAATCCCCTCGGCACGCGGAAAGGTTCGCTCAAAGGAGCCGACCGAGCTTATCTCCGAGGTCGAGGCGCTCGTACGCGGCGGCTGTCGCGAGGTGGTACTCACGGGAATCGAGACCGCTTCCTACGGCAGAGATCTCGGGAATATCGATCTGGCATCGGTTCTTTGCAAGGTCGACAAGATAGACGGTATCGGCAGAGTGCGCCTCGGCTCGCTCGACCCATCGCTTATAAAGCAACACTTCGTTGAAAAAATTTCTCCGCTCAGCTCGCTCGCCCCCCACTTTCATCTTTCTCTGCAAAGCGGAAGCGACCGAGTTTTAGCACTTATGCGACGTAAATATAATTCAAAAATGGCGCTTGACGCGATCGAGCTGCTTCGAGAGAGCATTCCGCGCGTAAAATTCACTACCGATATAATCGTGGGCTTTCCCGGTGAAACGGAGCAGGATTTTGAGGCAACGCTTGATTTCGTGAAAAAAGCGAGGTTTTTACACGCTCACATCTTTCCCTACTCCAAGCGCAAGGGCACACCTGCCGCCGAGATGGACGCTCAGATACCAAAGGATGAAAAGAGCCGCAGACTGAAAATTCTGTCCGAGGAATGCACAAAAATAAAAGCCGAGATACTGCAAGGCGAGGTCTACGAGGTAAGAAGCTCGCCCGAGCCGCTTTACAGAACGGTACTGTTCGAGAGCTTTGAGAACGGCTGGGCAATAGGTCATACCGAGGATTTTCTGGAAATATGGGCAAAAAGCGATGCGCCGCTTCACGCCGAATTTAAAAAAGTTCTCTTTTTAGAGACCGACGGGGATAAAATATTCGCAAAAATTTGTTGAAAGAGCTGTTTTTATGGAAATTTTTAGGCAATTTTGCCCTGAAATCAAACTTTTTTATTAAAAAAACTGATTTTTTTGAAAAAACATAAAAAAACTCTTGCATTTTTCTGATTATTGTGATATAATGTCTTCTGTTCGATATATTTAAGATTTTTTATGAAAGTTATATGCTGATTCAGGCATTAAGGAGGTGTCATTATGGCAAAATGTTGTGTATGTGGAAAGGGCGTTGTTTTCGGTCAGGCTGTATCTCACTCGCACCGTAAGACCAACAGAACTTGGAAGCCCAACATCCGCAAGGTAAGAGCTATCGTAAACGGAACTCCTAAGACTGTTGCCGTTTGCTCGCACTGCTTGCGTTCGGGAAAAGTAACCAGAGTGTAATTTTGTTAATAGATACTCTTAAAAGAGTCTCAGACTTCGGGAAATGGGCGCGGCGCGTCCATTTTCTGCTTTTGTGAGGTAATCATGTCTAAAAAATTCGTTCTTATCGACGGACGTGCCGAAAAATATATATCCGAACCGCTGAAAGCTCTTGGATACGAGGTGCTTTCCCTACCCCCTTTTGACAAGTTGGATACACCCGTCGCGGCTCATCCCGATATGCTCGTATGGATATACGAAAAAAAGATAATCACGCACGCCGAATATTATCCGCTTGCACGCTCGGTGTTTGAGACACTTGAAAAAAGCGGGTACGAGATGGTTCTCTCGGAGCAAATAATCTCTAAAAAATATCCGTCAGACGTGCCGCTCAACTGTGCGCTCGTAGGAAATTTTCTTATTGCCAATATCGCGGCGCTCTCCCCTCTCATAGCGAATGTGGCAAAGGAAAATCAAATTTCGGTGCTGCACGTCAATCAAGGCTATGCCAAATGCTCAACGCTGATAGTCGACGATAGTTCGGTCATCACCGCCGATGCGTCTATCGCAAAAGCCTGCGCTCGTGTCGGGATCGACGTGCTGTCAATCAGCGAGGGAAATATACGTCTTGACGGATACGGTTACGGATTTATCGGCGGCTGTGGCGGAGTGGATGAAAGCCGAATATTCTTTGCGGGAGACCCCAAGCTTCACCCCGACGGCAACGCGATAATAGATTTCTGCGAAAAACACGGCAAGCAAATAACCGTCCTATCCGATATGCCGCTACTTGACGTCGGAAGCCTGTTCTTTGTTTAAAATCATTAAAAAATCAGCAAAACTGCGAGTTTTGCTGATTTTTTTATAAAAATTATCCTTAAAATATAGACTTTTGGGCGCTTGTGTGATATAATAATATGAAGTTTTATTTTTTGCGATAGGTTGGTGATGTTTTGAAGATACTTCCCATAGCGCCATACTCATTCGGCGCAAACACATACGCCATAATATCCGACGGACACGCCATTATAATCGACCCATCGGTAACCGTTGGTGCTATCACCTCGGCGGTGGTTGAAGAAGGCGCGGTCATTGACGCGATAGTACTCACACACGGACATTTTGACCATATTGCCGCAATAGATACACTGCGAGAGGCAACGGGCGCTCCCGTATATATTCACGAGAACGATGCCGAAATGCTGACCGACGGCGCAAAAAACGCGTTTCTTACCTTTTTCGGCAGAGACCGCGCGTACAATCCGGCAGATAGGCTTTTGCACGACAAAGACGTGATAAGCCTCGGAAACTCCGAGATCAAGATCATTCACACGCCGGGACATTCCAAGGGCTCGATATGCCTGCTTTGCGATGGATTTCTCATCACGGGCGATACACTTTTCGCCGATACGGTAGGCAGATGCGATCTTTGGGGCGGCAGCAGCTCGGAGCTTGCCGCATCACTCACAAGACTGCGAGAGCTTGATCCTTCACTTATGATATATGCGGGGCACGGCGCGCCCGAACGGCTCGGGATCGCCCTTGACAATTCCGCTTACTACTTTTAAAATTAAACCTTAAAATTTATTTACCGAAAGGACTTTATATAATGGATTACTTAAAGCTTGCTGAGCTTCTCTATCCCAACGTTACTAAAACTCCCGCGGATATGGAAGCTGAATTTGAACCGAGAAAGCTCCCCGAGGGCGCAAAGGTTACCCGTTTTGCTCCCAGCCCCACGGGATTCGTACACTTTGGCGGACTTTTCCCTTCCACCGTTGCCGAGCGCCTTGCTCACCAGAGCGGCGGCGTGCTGTTTCTGAGAATCGAGGACACAGATGCAAAGAGAGAGGTTCCCGGTGCCGCTGAAGGACTCATAAAAACACTAGCTACCTACGGCGTAAATTTCGACGAGGGCGCAATACTCGATGAGAACGGCAACATCTCTGATAAGGGCGCATACGGACCTTACAGACAGAGCCGCAGAAAAGAAATATATCAGGTATTTGCAAAGCAGCTCGTAAAGGAAGGCAAGGCTTACCCCTGCTTTACCACAGAGGAAGAGCTTGAGGAGCTTCAGAGCATCAACAAAAAGGAAGAAATAAAGAACACCGATTGGCAGGCACAGGCTGATGAAAAGAAGGCTCGTATGCTTGCTCAAAGAAATATAACTCTCGAAGAGGTCGAGCGAAATCTCGCGGCGGGCAATCCCTTCGTGCTTCGTATTCTTGCACTTGGAGATCCCGAAAAGAAGATAAGATTCACCGATCTTGTAAAGGGCAACATGGAGATACCCGAGAACGACGAGGACTTCGTGCTTCTCAAGTCCGACGGAATCCCCACCTACCATTTCGCGCACGCCGTCGACGATCACCTTATGGGAACGACGCACGTTATTCGCGGCGAGGAGTGGCTCCCCAGCCTTGCAAAGCATATTCAGCTTTTCAACTATCTCGGTTTCAAGCTTCCCAAGTTTATGCACATCGCTCAGATAATGCGTCTTGACGAGAACGGTAACAAAAAGAAGCTCTCCAAGCGTGATATGGGCGCAAATATGGACGACTACACCGAAATGGGCTACTGCCCTGCGGCTGTATGCGAATACGTTATGACGCTTCTCAACTCCAACTACGAGGAGTGGAGAATGCAGAACCCCGATAAGAGCTACACCGAGTTCCCCTTCAGCATCAAGAAAATGTCGGTATCGGGCTGCCTGTTCGATTTCGACAAGCTCGGCGACGTCTCCAAGAACGTTATCTCCAAGATGAGCGCAGAAGAGGTTACGCAAAAGGTTACCGAATGGGCAAAGCAGTTCCAGCCCGAATTTTACGAGGTGCTCGCCGCAGATCCCGACTTTGCAATGTCTATCTTTGCTATCGGCAGAGGCGGAAAGAAACCGCGTAAGGACCTCACCACCTGGCGCGACGCGCTTCCCTATATGGGCTTCTTCTACGACAAGTTCTTCACGGTTGAATGCGAATATCCCGAAAAGTTCGACAAGGCTGACATCAAGGCAGTGCTTGAGGGCTTCCTCGCAACCTTCGATATTTCGGACGATATGAACGTATGGTTCGACAAGATAAAGGCAGTTGCGCAGAGCATCGGATACACTGCGGATATGAAGGCATACAAGGCAGATCCCGAGAGCTTTAAGGGCAATATCGCCGACGCAAGTATGTTTATTCGTCTTGCGGTAACGGGAAAGATGAATTCCCCCGATATGTACTCGGTAATGCAGATACTCGGCAGAGACAAGGTCGAGCAGAGAGTAAACGCTATGCTCGCGTCGCTCTGATATAACAACTCCACAGAAAAGGAATTACGAAAAAATGGAAGAAATAGCAAATAATTTTATACACGACATAATTGATAGCGATCTTGCCGCAGATCCCGAGCTTAAGATCCATACCCGTTTCCCGCCGGAGCCTAACGGATATCTTCACATAGGCTCGGTAAAGGCAATATGCGTTAACACCGACGTTGCAAATAAATATAACGGACTTTTCAATCTCCGTTACGATGACACGAATCCCGCAAAGGAATCCGACGAGTTCGTTCGCTCGATTCGCGAGGATCTTGAATGGCTCGGCGCAACTCCCACGGGCGGAGTTTTCTACGGCTCCGATTATTTCGGCAAATGCTACGAATTTGCAGTTCAGCTTATAAAGCAGGGCGACGCTTACGTTTGCGATCTTTCCAAGGACGATCTTGCCGACTACAAGGGCAACGACCGCTCGGTCGCATCCAAGGAATCCCCCTACCGCAACAGAAGCATTGAAGAGAATCTCGATCTTTTTGAGAGAATGAAAAACGGTGAGTTTGAGGACGGCGCACGCACGCTCCGCGCGAAGATCGATCCTTCAAACGACAATCCCTATCTGCGCGACCCCGTTATTTACAGAATAAAGCACATTCATCATCACCGCCAGGGCGACGAGTGGTGCGTATATCCTATGTACGATTTCGCACATCCCATTCAGGATGCTCTTGAGGGCATCACACATTCGCTCTGCTCGAGTGAGTTCAGAAATCACCGTCCTCTCTACGATTGGGTGGTTGACAAGATCGGATTTGAGAAAAAGCCTCATCAGTGGGAGTTCGGACGTATGAACATCACCTACACGGTAATGTCAAAGCGCTATCTCCGTCAGCTCGTTGAGGAAAATCACGTTGACGGCTGGGACGATCCCCGTCTGCCTACCCTTTGCGGTCTGCGCCGCCGCGGATATACTCCCCGCGCCCTCTTCAACTTCGTTCGCGAGGCCGGAGTTACCAACACTGACCACACCGTAGACGTACGTCAGCTTGAGGCTTGCGTGCGCGACGATCTCAACGAGACCGCGCTCCGCCGCATTGCTATCGTAAATCCCATAAAGGTAATTATCGACAACTATCCCGAGGATCGCGAGGAGATGATCACGGTATCTAACCATCCCGCAAAGCCCGAGCACGGCACTCGCGAGGTCCCTATGACGCGCGAGATATATATTGACTCGGATGACTTTGCAGAGGTTCCGCCCCCCAAGTTTTTCCGTCTCAAGCCCGACGGTGAGGTTCGTCTTATGGGCGGATATATCATCAAGTGCGGCGAGATCGAGAAAAACGAGGACGGAAGCATCAAGTGCATCCACGCAACCGCAGATCTTGAGACCGGCAACGGTATGCCCGCAGACGGCAGAAAGATCAAGGGCACTATCCATTGGCTCTCGGCAAAGTATGCAAAGCCTACCTCTTTGATGCTCTACGACCGTCTGTTCAACATTGAAAATACCGCCGACGTTCCCGAGGGTCAGACCTATCTTGATTTCCTCAACGATCAGTCTCTTACCAGAATAGACGGCGCGATGATCGAGCCCTGCCTTGATACCGCTGCTCCCGGCGAGAGATTCCAATTCGTCCGTGTAGGCTATTTCTGCAAGGACACAAAGAATGACAACACGTTCAACCGCATCGTAGGACTCAAGGATAGCTTCCCCGCTAAAAAATAATTTTTCAGGAGTTTTATTATGTTTTTAAAGATATTTCTGGGATATATCGCGCTTATTTCTATCATATCGATAATCGTTTGCATTTACGATAAGATCGCGGCAAAGCACAATCCCAAGCACCGCACCAGAGAAGCAACGCTTCTTTTGCTCTCTGCCATCGGCGGCTCTGTCGCTATGCTTATTACTATGCTCCTTATCAGACATAAAACCAAGCATATGAAATTTATGATAGGCATTCCGCTTATCATTCTGCTTCAGGCGGCTGTTGCAATTGCGGTCGCGTTGCTTCTCTGATATCTTTGAGCAAGAAAGGATAGCATAACATGACCGAGCTTTCAAAATTCAGTCTTATATACCCCGATGAACAGTCTCAATCAGACAACTATACAGGCAAGGATAGACCCACGATAGATGCGTTCGTGCTTGACGAGCTGGGACTTTCCGAAATATTCGAGCTCAAAAACAGCAATCTTGACGAGTATTTCACCTGCTCTCCAAGAGTTATCAATCACAGAATGGAAGTCTTTGAGGATATGCTCGCATATCCCGAGATATCCACCGTGCTCAATCACCTCATCCCCATACTTACCGACATCATCGAGCTCCGCAGGCTTGAAGCGGATAGCGGAAATACCGAATCCTATCTCGAAAGCATTACCGAGATAGAGCTTTATATCTCCTGCATATCAACGCTCAACGACGGCCTTGCTCATCTTTCGGGAAAGCTTAAGAGCCGTGCGCTCTCTACGCTCGTTGAAAGGATAAAGGAGCTTGCAGAAAGCGAATATTACGCAGAGCTCAACGCAAAGCTCGCCGAGCTTACCGACAGAGTCAAGGATATCAAGAGCGTTACGATAGGTGTAAACCTCGATTCACAGCTCCGTCCGACGAGTGCGGGCGTGCTTGGAATAAATTCCGAGGCGTTCAAATCGGGAGACGTGCTCGAAAAAATACTCCGTCTCAATTTCAAAAACGACGAGTATACCTGCATCGCAAATCTCGTTCCCTTCGGAAAAAAGCAGTCTGAAAATCAGAGAACGGCGCTCTCGCTTGCCTTCAATTCGGCAATAAACGACGTTTACAAGCAGTCGCTTCGCTCCTGGAAGAAGATAGTTCAGAGCTACGTGCTTGAAAACACGGATTTTCTGCTCAACATTATGCCCGAGATAGAATTTATCGTCAAGGGCACGGCGCTTCTGCGCGCGCTTGACGAAAAGGGGTTGTATCTTTGCAAGCCCGAGATACTTGATGGAGACGAGCCCGTGCTCCGTCTCTATGACGTATACAACCCTTGCGTTGCACTCAAGGTTGACGACGAAATGATAACAAACGACGTAGAGATAGACAAGGAAAACGCTCTCATTTACGTCCTCACAGGACCTAACCGCGGCGGTAAATCTGTCATAACCTGCGCCGTAGGAATCTGCCAAGCGATGCTTCAGCTCGGTATGCCCGTACCCGCGAAAAGCGCGGCTATAAGCATTTGCGACGGAATATTCACTCACTTCCCCACCGGTGCTGACGATACTATCGACAAGGGTAGACTCGGCGAGGAGTGTGCGAGACTTTGCGAGATATTTGAAAGTGTCAGCAGACAGAGCCTTGTACTGCTTGACGAATCGCTTTCGTCCACCGGCTCTTACGAGGCGTCCTTTATCGCGGCAGAAGTGCTTGCGGGACTCAGCCGCGTAGGATGCAGATGTATATTCTCAACTCACCTTCACGAGCTGGCGGCAGAGATAGACAATATCAACGCAAGAACGGCGGCTGACGGCGGCTCGACCATCGATTCGCTCGTCGCGGGAATCGAAGAGGGCAAGCGCTCGTTCAAGATCTACCGCACAAAGCCCGACGGAAAGAGCTATGCGCGCGATATCGCGGATAAATACGGACTTTCCTACGAAAATATAGTAAACAACATCTTAAAATAATTTATATACTGATCTTATAAGGAGGTACACCCGACTATGAAAAACGAAATCTTAAAGCTTCTTGAAAACGACGCAAAGCTGACCGCCACGCAGATAGCCGCGATGCTCGGATGCGACGTATCCGAGGTCGAAGCCGCGATCGCGGAGCTGGAGGAAAACAATATTATCCTCGGATATAACACGGTCATCGACTGGGAAAAGACCAACCGCGAGTACGTCAGCGCTATGATCGAGGTAAAGCTTACCCCTCAGCGCGACAGAGGATACGATAAGATCGCGGAGAAGATATACAAATATCCCGAGGTGCAGGCGGTATATCTTATGTCGGGCGGCGCGTACGACCTTTCGATTCTTATAGAGGGCAAAACTATGAAGGAGGTATCCTTCTTCGTTGCCCAGAAGCTCGCTCCCACCGAAGCCGTCATTTCCACAGCTACACATTTCGTACTGCACAAGTACAAGGATAAGGGCGTGCTTTACGCTCCGAACGCAGATCCTGACGAAAGGGGTAACTGTAACTGATGCTGGAATACGATAAGCTACTTTCCGATACCGTGCTCCGAATGGAAAAATCGGGAATCCGAAAGTATTTTGACCTGCTTGAGACGATGGGCGACGTCGTCGGACTTACCGTTGGTCAGCCCGACTTCGTAACACCCTGGCATATCAGAGAAGCAGGCATCGAAAGCCTTGAAAAAGGCAAGACCTATTACACGTCCAATGCGGGAACTATGGATCTCCGTGTTGAAATAGATAAATATCTGACCCGCCGCTTCGACATTTCTTACGATCCGAAAAGCGAGATAATCGTTACCGTCGGCGGCAGTGAGGCAATAGATATCGCTATCCGCGCGATAGTTTCGGCGGGCGATGAGGTCATCATTCCCACGCCGTCCTTCGTTTGCTATGCGCCTATAACCAAAATGGCAGGCGGTGTTCCCGTTACCATTGAAACGCGCAACGAGGATAAATTCAAGCTCACCGCGGCACAGCTCAAATCTGCTATCACGCCGCGCACAAAGCTTCTCGTCCTGCCCTACCCCAACAACCCCACCGGCGCTATTATGACGCGCGATGAGCTTGAGGAGATCGC
>JAFXHA010000069.1 GCA_017536635.1 Clostridia bacterium | reverse complement strand
TCGCGGTGAGCATATTGTCCGAAATATGCTGGATCGGCAGGTCGATATACTTGAGGATACGAGGGTTGTCACGTATCTCGGCGATAAGATCGTCGGTGATCTTATCTGGATAGCAATAAAGCAAACGCACCCACGGAATGCTCGTCGCGTCGGTTATTGCGCGAAGCAGCTTGGATAACGAATACTCTCCGTATATATCGAGTCCGTAACGGGTTATATCCTGCGCAACGACGCAAAGCTCGCGAACGCCAAGTGCATCAAGCTGCTTGGCTTCCTCAACTACGTCCTCTATCGTGCGGCTTCTGAAGCGACCTCTGATCGAGGGGATCGCACAGTAGGCACAGCGGTTATCGCAGCCCTCGGCAATCTTGATATACGCCGAAAAGCCCGAGCCGATAAGCACTCTCTCGCCTCCGAGCTTGACCTCGTCATTCGGCAGATAAGAGGAATATTTTGCATTTCTCTTTTTCTCGCAGGCGCGTACGGCGTCAACGATATTATGTATACTGCCAACTCCGAGTATGGCGTCCACCTCGGGAAGCTCCTCGAATATCTTGTCTCTGTAACGCTCGGCAAGGCAACCGCAAACTATTATTGAGCGTAGTGAACGGTTTTTCTTCAGCCAAGCAATATCGAGTATCGAGTCGATAGCCTCGCGCTTTGCGCTCTCTATAAAGGCGCAGGTGTTGATTACAACTATATCAGCCTCGGTCTCGTCGGCACTTATCTCATATCCGGCGTTCAAAAGCTCATGCAGCATGACCTCGGTGTCAAGCTGATTCTTGGGACAACCGAGCGATACAAATCCGATCTTCATCATTTAAGTTCCTTAATTTTGTTTATTTTCATCCGCCGCGTTTTCGGTCTCAAGCGGCAGGATCTCTTCTGCTTCGGGCAGCTCTTCTGCGCAAAGCTCACAGACCGCACTGTCTCTTTCGCTCTTCATAGGGTTCTTTCTGTTCTGTCTTGCAAGAGCATATTTATAGCCGAGATATATCAGCAGAGCTATTATAAGCAGAATAGATATTACCTGTGAGGTTGAAAGGCTGAAGCGTCCTGCAAGTCTTCCGTCATCGGTTGCGTAATTAAAGCTTACGTCAAAAACGCCGCGAAGGATATCCCCTCTCCACATCTCAAGCACGAATCTTGCGGGAGCATAGAGCGCTATGTATATCGGCAGAAGATTTGAATCCTTACCCTTTTTGATGTCGTCCATCTCAACGAGAAGAAGTATCGCGGTTATCAGCACGAGCGCTATTGCCTCGTAGAGCTGGACCGGAACGCTGGTTATGTACTTAACCGTCCCGTCCGCAAGCTTATGAGGCATAAGAACGCCAACGTCGGACGCCACACCGTAACAGCAACCGCCGAGCAGACATCCGATACGTCCGAAGGCGTGGAATATCGTAAAGCAGGGGCAGACGAAGTTGATCATTCTCTTGGAGTCGAGCTTTAAGTACTTCGCTAAAAAGTATATGCAAAGCAGAGCGCCGATAAGACCTCCGTAGAAGACCAGACCTCCGTTGATAACTCTTTTTTCGATTATCTCCCAGCTGAAGTTATGTTCTATCAGCGCAGGTATCTCGGTAATGACAAAAAGCAGTCTCGCGCCGATGACGATACCGACGACACTCGCGCAAAGCATTGCAACGAGGTCAAGGATACGGTATTCGTAAGCGCGGCGGCGAAACATTGCAAGCACAAACGCGGCAACAAAGCCAAGCAAGGCAAGTATTAAATAGGTCGGGATTCCGAAAAGCTCAGGATACATAAATTTAACAGCCTTTCTTTGGGGTTTAGTTTAATATATCGCGCTCTGCCATTATGCGGCGGAGCACACACTCAACGGCATCAGCCATTTTGACCATTCCGAAGTCGCTTGGGTGAGTTCCGTCAACAGTACAGCAGTCGTCGTTCACTCCTCGCATCATACTGTCTCCGTCTATATAGTAGACCCATTTATCTCCCTTTTCGCGGGCAAAACGGTAAGTGTCTATAATAACGTCACGACGTGCGGCAGAGTCTTCACGGTCGTAAATAAATTCCGGCTTTGAGAGCATTATATACGGAATATCGGGGTGCGCGGCGCGGATCGTCTCGTACATCTTACGGTGAGTGCTTCTCAAATGCTCGACAGACGGCGCGTTGTGATCGTAGTCGCTGACGAACACCGACATATCAAGCGACGCCATATACTCAACGATAGCGTCCTCTGCCAGGCAGCTGCTCGAAAATCCGAGATTTATGTAATCAAGATTACAGTTGCGGCTGATGATGTTCTCGTATATCAGACCTGGACGGGACGCGCAAGCGCCCTGAGTTATCGAGCTTCCATAAAAAACGATCGGTCTTTTATTACTGTACGGCTTTCCGGCAGACAGTGCAGAGCCGTCTTTAATTCCTATGTAAAGCTCGGACACCGGATTGTAGGCAGGAAAGTTTATCGTAACACATCTCGGCTCGCTCGATGCAAATCTTGCCACTCCCTCGTAACCGCTTTGCGTTTCCATATCGGGCTTATAAAGCTTGACGAACCTGCTCGACCCTTCGGAATCGAC